>JBEKOK010000409.1:0-2570 GCA_049521875.1 Steroidobacteraceae bacterium | reverse complement strand
CCTCATTCAAAAAGGTGGAGTACTCGATGGAAACTTCTCGTACTACCTGGCGGGCTTCTTCGTTTACATCGCCGTGGGGCTGGCAGCGGTCTACACCATTTTTCTGCTATGCCTGGCGCGCATCGCGTTATCGGTGCTGCTGGCATTGGGACCGCTGTTCCTGTGCGCGCTGCTGTTCCGCGGATCGACCCGTCTGTTTGATGCCTGGATCTCGCAGTTGATCAACTACGGGCTGATCGCGGTCCTGGCGACGCTGGTGACGACGCTGCTGATGCACCTGCTAACGACCGTGGCCGCCCAGACCGCGGCGCTCGGCACCGGCATCCAGATTGTCGATGCGGTGCGGGTCTGTTTCGCCTCGGCACTGATGTTCCTGCTGATGCGACAGATCATGCCGATTGCCGCGGGTCTCGCCGGCGGCTCGTCATTGACCACCTTTGGTGCGTTCAGTCGATCCATCCAGTGGCTGGGCGCGCGCGTCCAGTCGATTTGAGGAGTGCGCTATGAGAACAGAGCAAATCACCGCAGTGATCGCACTGTCACTGGCCGCAGGTTTGGCCGCCTGTACATCGACCTCGCCGGCGCGGCTGTGCGATTCGCCGCTGGTCCGCGTCAACGCTCTCGCCCCTGCAGGCAATGACACAGCCACTCACGGAGGGGGCGATCATGAGTGATGAGGCGCTGCTGATGGACTATCTGCGCGAGGCCTCGAGCTGGGACGGGGATCGCGTCGCCCAGGCGCAACTGAGTGCGCGGCGCGCCTGGGTACTGTCGGGCGTCGCCGCGCTGCTCGCGGCACTAGCCGTATGCGCGGTCGCGCTGCTGACCCCGCTCAAGCGCGTCGAGCCCTTCGTGATCCGGGTGGATAACGCCACCGGCATCGTCGATGTCGTGCCAACCTTTGACGGGCACCAGGCGCTGCCGGAGGCGGTGACACGCTTTCTGCTGGCCCACTACGTGCAGACCTGCGAGCGCTATCTGCCTTCGACAGCTGAGCAGGACTACAGCGAGTGTGGCGCCTTCCACGGCACACGCCGCAATCAGGAGTGGTCTACGCTGTGGGCCGCCTCCAACCCGCAGTCACCGCTGGTGAAGTACCGCGACGGCACCAGCGTGACGGTGCAGATCCAGTCGATCAGCTTCTTTGCCCGCGCCAGCGGTCTCTCGGATCTGGCCCAGGTGCGCTTCACGCGCAGCACTCGCGCAGGCAACGCCGAGCAGGGCGCGCTGACGCGCTGGATTGCGAACATCCAGTTTGCTTATGGCGATCCGCCGACGAATCCGGATACGCGGCGCTGGAACCCGCTCGGATTCCGCATCATGGATTACCACATCGACCCGGAAGTCACCGAGGCAGCGGCGGCGGCCAGCGGCGGGGGTGGGAAATGAATCGGCGCCTGCTGTGGCGCTGTGCGCTGCTGCTCGTGAGTCTTGCAACGCTCGCGGGCGCGCGGGCCGAATCGGTGCCTGCGCGTGGCGCGGTCGATGCCCGGATCCGCGAAGTCACCTATAACGCCGAGGAGGTCTATCGCCTCACAGGCTACGTCGGTTACCAGCTCGAGTTTGAATTTTCCGAGGGTGAGCGTTTTGTGGGCCTGGCGGCCGGGGACGTCAAGGCACTGAGCTTTGAGTCGGAGGGCAATCACCTGTTTCTCAAGCCCACCGCGCCAGGCGTGCTGACCAACCTGACGATCCTGACGACACGCCATCACTACCGCGTGGACTACGCCGTAGCCACTGGCCGCCCGGATCTCTCCCGCGCCGATGTGATCTATGCCGTGCGCCGCCGATGCCTCCCGGATCGCAGCGGACCTGCGAACGCCGGCCGCTGTGGTCAATTGGGACTATTGGTATTGCGGACCGCCAACACTGCGTCCAGTCGCGGCGTACGACGATGGCTTCCAGACGCACCTGCGCTTCTCGGATGCCAGCGAATTGCCGGCGCTGTTCATCCGCAACGAGGATGGCAGTGAATCGCTGACGAACTTCACGGTGACCGCGCAGGAAGTCGTCGTGCACCGCGTGGCCCATCAGATGATTCTGCGACGCGGGCACCTCGTGGCGTGTCTGGTGAACAAAGGCTTTGGCGGCGCGCAACAACATGCGCCCGGCGGCACGATTTCGCCGCAGGTGCTGCGCGCGACCCGCAGCCCGGCCGAAATCGAGACGCTGGGAGCCGAGCATGACTAGTCGCTGGTGGCGCGAGTTCTTCGCCCGGCGGACCGGCCGCACGCCGCCGGACGGGCGGGGCGAGGGCCCGGGTGTCGCTCCGGGCCGCCCCATGATTCTGGATCGGGGCCTGGCGATCAGCGCCGACAGCGGCGCACTGCGTTCGCGCATGAGCAACCTGCTCGGCATCGCGCTGCTGGCACTGCTGTGTGTCGGATTCATGAGCTGGTATTACAGCCATGCGGCCGGCCGGCGCAGCGCCGGCGCGCTGCGCAGTGCACCGGTACCGGCGAAAGGGGACTTTGTGCTGCCGCCGCTGCAGGTGCCCAAGCCCCAGGCGTCGGTGGCCCTGCCCACCGCAACCAGTTCCCTGATGACTGATACGGCCTACGCGGTGGGCA
>JBEKOK010000408.1:0-3381 GCA_049521875.1 Steroidobacteraceae bacterium | reverse complement strand
CCGGCAATGCCAAAGCGCGGCGGATCATGCAGGATCGCATCGACCGATCCGGCGGCCAGCGTGCGTAGGTGCGCGCCGATGTCGCCCTGCGTCACCGACAGGCGCGCATCGGGCGGCGGGGACCATGGATTAAGCTCGCGCAACCACAACACGTCTGGATTCTTTTCGAATGACAGCACCTGCTGCGCTCCGCCTTCGAGGCACCAGGCGGCGAAGTAACCCAGGCCTCCGCAGCAGTCGAGCACTACTTTGCCGCGCGGTTCAATCAGGGCCACCTTGGCCCGCGCATCCTCGTACGGCGAAACCCGCGCCGTGGGCAGCATCTTGATGCCATCGATCTCGAAGGTGGGGGCGCCCCACTCAGTCGGCACCAGCTTGATCAGGCTGCCGCCGTAGCGCGCGACGGACTCGAATGCGGTGCCGCTCCAGTAGTAGACCGTGCGCTCGCGGCAGGGCTTAGGATAGGAATAGCGCTGGGCTTGGTAATCCCAGCCATCGCGGTCGACGTTGATTGCACTTTCGGAGCGGCCCAGATCGAGTGAGCAGCGCAGCGATGCGAGACCCTGCTCGACGGCGGCGTGCATCACCCGCACGATCTCAACGGTCAGAAGCGGACCTCGCGCTCTCGCCCGCTCCGCCGTTGGATCCGCCATGCACGCCCCTCACTCAGCCCAACCATCAGGCCCCAAGCGTTAATGATAAGAGGCCGCGGTGGGCCGCGAACGAAAATGTCGCTGCGGGAGCTAGGAGTGCGAAGCGAGCGCCGGCGCAGAAGTGCCACCACCAACCGCCGGCACAGTGGCCGCCGGTGCAGCAGCGGCAGGAGCATCGGCCTTGGTCTCCGGCGCTGGTACGGCAGCCGGCGGCGTGCTGGGTGTCGGTGTCGGCGACAGGGTGTCCGGGGAATCATCGGTCTTGAGTGCCGACTCCTCGGCCTGGCGCGTCATGACGATGATGCTGATGCGCCGGTTGATCGGATTACGTGTGTTGGTCTTGTCGAACAGCACCGAGGAGGACAAACCGACGACGCGCGAGATCTTGTCCGGATTCAGACCGCCGGCTTCCAGTGCACGACGGGCCGCATTGGCACGGTCGGCCGACAGATCCCAGTTGGTGTAACCGTTCTGGGCCACGTACGGGGTCGTATCGGTGTGACCGGAGAGCGTGATGTGGTTCGGAACGCTGTCCAGGTAACCGGCCAGTTCCTTCAGGATCGCCTGGGTGTAGTCCTTGAGCTTGGCACTGCCCAGATCGAACATCGGACGATTCTTGTCGTCCACGATCTGGATGCGCAGACCCTCGGGCGTAATATCCAGCAGCAGCTGATCTTTGAAGGGCTTGAGGGATGGCTCACGGGCATGATGGCCTGGTTGGCCATCAAGCCAGTGTCCTTCTTCACGGCCGAACGCATCGAATCGAGCCCGCCACCCATGTTGATGACCGAGGTGCTCGCACCACCCGGTCCGTTCTGCCCCTGGCCCGGGCGTGGCGCCTTGCCCGGTTCCATGCTTGGATTCTTGAAGTAATCGAAGATCGCGGCGCGCTGCTCCTTGGTCACGGAAGCCACCAGCCACATCACCAGGAAGAAGGCCATCATCGCGGTCACGAAGTCGGCATAAGCCACCTTCCACGCGCCACCATGGTGCCCCTCCTTCTTCTTGGGGCGCTTGACGATGATGATCGGGCGGACCTGTTTCTCGCTCACGCGGCCGCCGCTTCTTTCTTCTTGCCCTTGAGGTGACCTTCCAGATCCGCGAAGCTCGGCCGCATCGCGGCGACCAGCAGCTTGCGGGCGAACTCGATCGCCACCGGCGGCGCGTAACCGCGGACGCTCGCCACCAGCGCCATCTTCACCACTTCGAAAGCTTTGCCTTCCTCATGCGCGCGGTGTTCCATCGCATTCGCGGTCGGGCCGACAAAGCCGTAGGCGACCAGAATACCGAGGAAGGTACCCACGAGAGCGGCGGCTACTTTTTCGCCAATCGCGGCCGTGTCGGAGCCGGCGAGCGAGCCCATCGTATTCACGATGCCGAGCACCGCAGCGACGATGCCGAAGCCGGGCAGCGAATCTGCGACCTGGCGTACCGCGTGCGCCGGCTCGGCCGATTCCTGATGGTGGTTCTCGAGCTCGTACTCGAGCAGCGACTCGAGTTCGTGCGGATCGAGGTTTCCGCCAACCATCAGGCGCAGGCAGTCGGTGACGAACTCGACCAGGTGGTGATCGGCGAGGACCCGCGGGTACTGGGCAAAGAGCTGGCTCTTCTCGGGCGCCTCGACATCGGCCTCGATCGCCAGCATGCCGGACTTGCGGATCTTGACCAGGATGTCGTAGAGGAGCTTGAGGATATCGACGTAGTCGGCGCGGCCGTAGCGCGGCCCTTTCATCAGCGCCAGCGAGTTGGCGAAGGCGGCCTTCACTACCTTGATCGGATTGCTAATGATGAACGAACCCAGGGCCGCACCAATAATGATGATGACCTCGGTGGGGTGCCAGAGCGCCAGCAGCTTGCCACCGTCCATGACAAACCCGGCAACCACTGATCCGATTACGACTAATGTGCCGATAATCAGAAACATGGATGGTTAGCTTCCCGAAATTAAGTGACTGCGCACCCGTCTATAACGGCGGGTGGCAGGGATACTTTATCGGGTGGTGCCGGGGCGGAGCGCCAGGTCCCAAAGGGGTTGGCGGTGCACGGGCGAAGTGTGACGCAGTTCAGCCTTTGCGCGCCTACTTCTTCTTGGCAGCGCGCTTGGCGCGCGGCTTGGCTTTGAGGGTCTTGCCCAGGCGAATCAGGTACTGGCGAAACTCCTTGGCCAGCTGCGGATGGGCGAGCGCGTGCTCGACGGTCGCCTGCAGGTAGCCCAGCTTGCTGCCGCAGTCATAGCGCTTGCCCTCGAAGCGATAGGCGTAGACCGCCTCGCGGCGCATCAGCTGCGCGATACCATCGGTCAGCTGGATCTCACCGCCCGCGCCACGCCCGATACGCCGCAGCTCAGCAAACACGGTCGGCGTCAGTACATATCGGCCGACGACCGCCAAATTTGAGGGCGCGACCGCCGGCTTGGGCTTCTCAACGATGCTGCGGATGCGACTGACGCGCTCGCGCAGCGAATCGACCTCGACGATGCCGTACTTGTCGGTGTCCTCGTGGGGCACTTCCTCGACGCCGAGCACGCTGCAGCCCTGCTCGATGTAGGTCGCCGCCATCTGCCCGAGCGCCGGCACCTCGGCATCGATCAGATCATCGGCCAGGTGCACGAAAAACGGCTCGCTGCCGACCGCAGGTTCCGCGCACAGCACCGCGTGCCCGAGGCCGAGCGGTGCCGGCTGACGGATGTAGATGCAGGTGGCGTAGCTCGGCAACACGCTGCGGATCT
>JBEKOK010000407.1:2151-3991 GCA_049521875.1 Steroidobacteraceae bacterium | reverse complement strand
TGAATAGTGGCGTACCGCAGGTCCTGCAGAAGTGCTTCCGAGCGCTCTCTGTAACTTGGAATTGACCCAAGCTATCTTCGCCAGAGATGACCGGAAGTTTTCTGGGAATGACCGCGTATGAGGAGAATGCTGATCCGTTCATCTTCTCGCACATATTGCAGTGACAATTTACTATGCGACGAAGATCTGCTTCGGCGTGGTACTTGATCAATCCACATGTGCCTGCGCCGGTTAGATCTGACTTACCCGCCATGAGCGCCTCCTAAGGTTCGTTTCTTGAATTCGGTTCATGTGGCTGTCGACACAAACTTTAGGCAACGTGCGATGAAAGAGATGACCCGCCGTCTCGGGACGCATTACCTTGATCTTGGCGATTGGATTACCATTTGTTCGACGTTTACCGCTGCGCCGCTGCTGCGACGAAACGGCTACAATAGGACAGGGGAGAAAGTACCTACGAATCAACAACGCCCTCGTAGCTCAGTGGATAGAGCGACCGCCTCCTAAGCGGTAGGTCGTCGGTTCAACTCCGGCCGAGGGCGCCACTACGCAAAAATTCCCGCCGAACGTTATCTTTGCGCCGAATGGCGCGCGCTTCGCGTCAATGCCATTCCAGAGATGGCGTCAGTTTGTGAGGACTTGCTCCAAATTGTCGGCCGCCTCCCGACCGAATCGCCTGGTAACTGTCCGCAGCAGATCTAAGTCGACCGGGCCTTGCGTGGCATGGTATGCGGACCGCGCATCAAGCAGGTCTTGCGGACTGCCCGCAAAGCACTTCATCGCAATCAAATCCTCGCGACCGACGAATCGAAGGTTTACGCCGAGAAAGGGAACCTCCAAGGTTCGGGTGAAAAATGCCGGATCCAGCCCGCGCAGTCCGCCCAAGAGCTCAACACGATTGTTATGACTGTCACCCAAGACAAGCATCCCCAATATTGGGTCGTCCGGTTCTCCGCGACGCAATTCCGTGGCGAAGCCCGCTCGATCAAATGCCATGCTCAGTTGTGCCAAATGCTGCGGTGTCGTGAAGAGCAGGGCATCAACATCCGTCGTGCCCCGAATCGTGCCGTGCAATGAGAGTGCAAAGGCACCTATGACGGCGTAGGCGATTTTCTCACGCTGCAGGATCTCGACCACATCGAGGAACAGGAGCGCGGATTGGCCGGCCCGATCGGTCCTCACGCTTCGACCAGAGGTTTGCTGATGTGCTGTGCTTCGGCGGCGCGGCCGGCCTGATGCACGGCGCCCAGCGACCGGTTGTGCTCGAGGAAAGCCTCCAATCGCTGCGTAGGCGTAAGACTCTCCTCGGACCGAATCATGGATTGCCGAGCGACCTCAGCGAGCTTGGATGGGAACATTCGGGTTGAGAGTGAATGAGCAAGGGAGATAAAGGCGCCGGACTCCTGCGGGGCCTGGCCCGTCTGGAGCGTCATCGGCAGACCGGCGCGGACGGCCGCACGAATCAGGAGCTCGAGGGATATGTCGGATACGCGGCCATTAATAATCTTGCTCAGTGTCGGCTGGGGCAGGCCAAACTTTCTCGCGGCAATCACCTGAGAAAGCCCCATACGTCGCGCATGCCGGGCCAGCTGCAAGGCTACGTCGTTGCGCAAGGCCTGAACGGTAGCATCGTCGGAGGAAGGAATACTCATATAGTGAATTTACTATAAGCAAGCACATGAAATCAATGCTGCGTAGCATTTTCAACAACTTACATACATGGGCTTCATCCCAAGGCACAACTTATGTAAAACGCCGGAGGCGCCTGCGAGCGCGGCAAGGATCACGCCGGGCGTTGCTTAAGGGTTCAGCAGTCCGAACACAACGACGGTGCTCTTCG
>JBEKOK010000407.1:0-2146 GCA_049521875.1 Steroidobacteraceae bacterium | reverse complement strand
CGCCGATTGGCCACCATCGGTGTAATAAACGAAGAGCCTGTCGCAGTGAAACTGTCGCGGCTATTGGCTGCCTGATTCGAGGCATAAAGCGTATTGAGGCTCGTCGCATCAAAGGCATAGAGCACCGAGTTGGCGAGCGCCCATACAATCCCGTTGTTCGTTCCGTTGGCCGAGATCGTGGGTACTGAGAAGAGTGTGGGGCTCGACTGCGCGGCCGGACTCGTCGCAAGCAGCGCATTGGCGACCGGGAATCGGACAATGGGGAGTTGCGCCGGATTCAAATAAACGCTGCTGTTGAAATACAGCGGCGTTGAAAAGTTCAGGCTGGAACTCGCACCCCCATTGGGGAACTGCTGAACCACGTTATTCTGCGCATGGAAACCGCCGAGACTGTCGCGGTTGAGCACGAACAGATTCCCGTCCTTGCCGCTGGCCACCGCGAGGTGGTGCGTAGCATTGGTGCTGTCGACCTGATCGGGCAGCAGCAGCACGCCTGCTGAACTCATGTCCAGATCGTCCTCGCTGAGCGACACGGCATTCGAGGGCATGAAGAAATCGGCGACCGTGAGTGGCACGCCTGGCGCGAGCCGGACAATCGACTCGGGATAGTCGCCAATCGCCGGTGTCTCCATCAAATTGCTGGTGGCGTTGCCCGTCGGCAGGTAGATCGAGCCGGCGCCATCCACGGAAAGTCCGGCTCCCCCAAGCCATATGCCCGCGCCCTGGTAGTCCGGAGCGAGCACTATCGCAGCTGACTGCACCAGCGTGTCGGCATTGAAAGTGACGACCCAGGCCGAGTACGGCGCGCAATCGCCATACATGCCCGACCAGGCCGTGTAGATCTGATTGCCCACTTCGGTCAGTGCTGCGCGATCGTGCTGCGCGACTGGGTCGAAGACGATCGTGTTATTCAGTACGTTGCCCTGCGTGCCGGGATAGGTCGGCGCAATCGTTGTGGGTCCGCCAAACAATTCCGTACCGGTAGCCAGATCGAGCGCGTGCAAACGGTCGTATTGTGTAGTGACAGTCTGCGCGTTCATCGTCATCGCGACCAGATAGATCGCGTTGCGGCTCAGATCGATAACCGGCGTCGCGGTCACGCCGTTCGGATTGATGTTGCCGCAGCCGCTTTGGGTCGACGCCGGCGCCTCGCCCGCCGGGACGAGCGAGGTACTCCAGAGTACCGTGGCATTGCTGCCGCTCATGCTATCGGCATCGACTGCGTACATCATGTCGTTTTCGGTCGCAAAATAGATCACGTTCTTGGTGCCGACGTTCGGGATGGTGATCTGACTGACGTAGAGGATCTGTCCATCAACCTGGCCATTGACCGTGAACTCCGCGACCTTGCCGAAGCCCGCTGACGTCACGTTGGCTGGGGTAAGGCCTGTCTCGTTCGGGTTCACGCCGCTGCGGTTGTTGTCGTAGTGCCAGGTGAGCACGTTGACCGACGTGTTGCCGCCTGGCGGTGCGGGTTGCGTAGGAGTCGTGCTCGAACCGCTCCCGCCGCCCGAGCAGTCGCTGAGGCCAAGCGCGAGCACTGGCATCAAAATCAGCACAGCGGCGGTCGCGACTCGAGCTGCGTCAGCGACGCCAGCCGACCCTCGGGCATCGGGCCTGAGATCCCTAAGTTTCCCTAACATCGAACTCGTCCCCCAAGTTAAGCACCTGGTGCGCAGGCCGCACCAGCATCGTGCGCTTAGGCAACGCCAGGCTTCAGCTGTATCCAATCCGCGACGGTCCGGGCGCACAAATTGCGCGCACTGTTCAGAGCGCTGTGCGCTCCCTGAATTGCTGGTGTTTCATTGCAAACGACTTCAGCGACGGGGGCGAGCGATTCTTCGGTCAGTCGTGATGCGACAACAAAGGATCCCAGTACAGGGCCCCGTTGGATGCCGGCTGTCCCTGTCACAATTCCTACGCGGTACGCTCGTAGGATGGCCCTGTAGATAGGTGCATGAGTATGCGAATGAATCGACGAAGCATTACTGCCGGCGTTGCGCTTACGGGCTTGGCACTCGCGCTGGGCTTCACTCTGTGGCATCCGCGCACGGCGCATCAAGCCGCCCCGACGAATCAGTTCCAGGTGAACAACGCTTGGGCGGCCGCACCCAATTCACAGGTCACTTCACCTCAGATTCCGCCC
>JBEKOK010000406.1:0-2525 GCA_049521875.1 Steroidobacteraceae bacterium | reverse complement strand
AGATAGCTGGCGTTGAGCGTCATGGACTCATGGATGCGCGTGGCTGCCAGCGTAAACAGGTTTTCATCGGCGATGTATTGGTACTGAATATCCTGCGCGAAGTCGTTGAACTTGTTGTATGGCCCATCCAGTGGTGCCGACGTTTCCGGAGCACCTCCGGGATAGAGCTTCATATCCAGCCCATAGACGCCAACCTCGAGGGAGTGGCGCCCCCACAGCTGCTCATAGGCGAGGCGATAATAGGGCGCCGCGCCGTTGATTACATTGGAGGTTGTACCATCGAGCGGACCGGCCGCGCCAGTAATCGGATTGGAGGCGCCCTGCTTGGCCGAGTGATACGCACCCAGCTCCCCGTACAAGGATTCATTCCACATGACATAGGCGCTGATGCCCGCCACGTCCTGGGCAAACGTGCCGTCAATGGCCGTGACCGCGAGCGGCGATACGTTCGCACCCGTGGCCGCATAAGGAAAACCAAACGCCGGCGTACTGTTCCACAGATCCTGTACCGTCGGGTTGTTATTGATCGAAATGCCGTAGATCAGGCTCCGCTCCTGCGGTAACACAATGTCATTGGCATAGCGGATATCAGTATTGTCGATGCCGATCGTGCCACTGCCATTGTCGTAGGTCAGCTGGATGAATGCGCCAATCTGCGGCGCGATCTTGCCGGCATAGAAGATGCTGATCTGCTGCGGAAAGGCCACGGTGCCATTCTGCGCATTGTCGTGGCCGCTGATGTCGGGCAGAGGCTTCTTCAGCCAGGTGTCGGACACCTGCACCATCAGCGAGATGGGCGGCAGGCCGGTGAGCGCGAGCATTTCGTTTTTCGTCGCCGCGACTCCCCGTACCGGCTTGAGATTATCGAGCGTATAGCCGTTGGCTTTGAACATCCGGCCGAAGTGCGTCAACTCCGGAAATACCGTGTGGCAGGCTTCACAGGCCATGCCTGTCTGGCGCGCGTAGCTCGGGACGGCCTGGGCCGATTGCATGCCGACCGCACCGACAATGGCCAGCGCGAATATCGTGGTACTGCGGATTCTGCCGTTCATCGTTGCTCTGCCTGCGCTCGACCGGCGCTGACCTGCGCGCGGGCGATTTTCTTGGCCCCTATTCGAGCTCGACGGTGACTTTCCGGTCTGTGCGGTATCGCACCCAAGCCGCATACTGGAACTAAGTGCAGCTTGTGCACTGGCGATGACTGGTAGGGACTTGCAGCTGGCGAAACCCGGCATTGCGGCGTTGTGAAGACACCGCTGTGTGGCGTCGTCGGTCAAGCACCGCGGATTTTCCGGGCGCGACGGCGCAGATATCGCGACTAACGCTCCATTGAGTCAGCGCTGGCGCACGGCAATGCCAACCCTGAGGCCCCGCGCCCGCAGACCTGCGGGCACGAATCTTGATCGGCAAACACGCGGCCGGCGCTAGCCACCCTGAGTCTTGGCCGGCGCCGCACGCGTCGCCAGCCAGGTTCCCGCCAAAATCAGAGCGAAGGCCAGCAGCCCACCGAGGCCCAGACGCTCATGCAGGATCCCGACGCCCAGCAGCGTTGCAACTGCCGGGTTCACATAGGTAATGAGCGAACTTCGTGAGGCGCCCGCCGCCTTGACCAGATAGAACATCAGCAGCATCGCGAGCGCGGTGCAAATCGCACCCAGTCCCAGCAGCGAGGCGTCCACCCGCACCGAGGGCATCGCGGCCGGCCAGGTCGCGAGCGCCGCCGGGAAGAGCACGAGTGCCGCCATCGCGATGCTCACCGACATCGGGCCGATGGGACTCATGCCCTGAAAGTAACGTTGGATGATCAGCGGACCGAGCGCGTACCCCACGGTGGCCAACATCATGCAGCCCACGCCTGCCCAACCGCGCAGACCTGTGATGGGTCCGAAGCCCACCAGTGCGATCACGCCGGCGAACCCGATCAGCAGGCCGGACAGGCGTCGCACTCCGAGCGGCTCGTGCAGTCCAAAGAATCGCGACAGCAACACGACGGCGATGGGCACCATCGCAATCAGGATCCCGGTGGTCGAGGAACTGATCCAGCGCTCACCGAACGATATCGCCGAAAACGGAATGACAAACTCGAGCACCGCAAACGCAATCAATGCGCCGCTGTGCCCGAGGATGCCGCGCAGCGCGCCGCGCTGCCAGGCTATCGGCAGCAGGATGGCGGCAGCGATCGTCAGCCGTGCCCACGCCAGCACAAAGGGGGCAACTTCCTGGACCGCGATCTTGATCAGGAAATACGGCACCCCCCAGATCAGGCCGAGCGCAGCAAAGGCCAGCCAGCTGCGCGTGCTCACGTACGGTAGCCGCGGCGGACACGATGCTCTTCCTGCAGATATTGAATGTGGATCACCGCACTTGCTCCTGCTCGCCTCAAAGGGGCGCCATTATCCGCTGCTGCTGCGCACGCCGATAGGGTCGACAACCGCCGCCCGGCGCGCTATCCGGTGCGCCCGCGCGCTACTGGCCCAAATCTGCGCAGCCGCTAAGATGTGCACTCTATAACCGGAGCAAGATCA
>JBEKOK010000405.1:0-4584 GCA_049521875.1 Steroidobacteraceae bacterium | reverse complement strand
GAAAGGGCCGGGAAGTATAGCCCTGCGGCTTTTCCCGTCAACTTAATCCAACATCTTTTTCCACTACCGCGAGATCCGCGGAGCGGTTCAAGCTGAGGGCGCGCATTATAGGGCTGCAAAGGCGGCTGTCAACGAAACGAAATAAAATTGTTTCAAATAGTTATAACCCGCTGTTTCGGATGAGAATTTAGTTCGGTTAATTCGTGCCCAACCGGGCCTTTTAGACCCCCTGGGATTTCCACCACCCAATCCCTGGAACGGGGGCGCGTCTTGGCCCGGTCGAGAGTTGGCGGCCCCTGCCCATGGCGACCGCAATCTGTCTGGCCGGACGGCCGGTCCACCGGCGGCCGGGGCGGAGGCATCGGCCCGGTAAGGCTCCGGTAGGCGTCGATACCGGATTCCGGGCACCCGCCGGGGTATCGGATGCTTCCGTGTGTGCTCAGATTGACCGGCCAAGCGGCCCTCGGGTACGGTCGCCTCCGGCCGCCCCGCGCCATATATAGAGAACAGACCTGGAAGGAGCACGGCTGGTGGCCGAATCGGATCAGCGCAAGCCGGCAGGGCGCGGGCTAGGCCGCCGCCGTGCCTTCAAAATCCTGGCCTGTGGCGTCCTGTTGCTGGCGCTGCTGGTACCCCATGCCTGGGTGCCGTCGCTCAATACCCTGCCAGAGCCCCTGCAGAAACCGGCCGCCGCCACGGCCGCTGCGCTTGATCAAGTCGCTTCGGGGCTGTCCACGATCGTCGTCGTGGTGCGCCGCAATGACACGCTCGATCAGATTTTCCGCAAGCTGGCCTTGAGCCTGTCTGACCTGGCCAACCTGCGCGCGATCGGGGCCACCCGTCAGCTGCTCGATCGACTGATACCCGGCGAGCAGCTGACCCTCGTGCATCGCGACAGCGCGCTGGTCGATCTGCAGCGAAACATCTCGCTGACCGAACAGCTCCAGGTCCATCGGGCCGACGATGGCTTTCACGCAAGTGTTGTGCCGCGTCCGATTGAAATCCGACCGGCGCTCGCCCGCGGCACCATTCACTCCTCGCTGTTCGAGTCCGCGAATGCGGCCGGTCTGCAGGACGCCACGGTGCTCAAGCTCGCCAGGATCTTTGGCTGGGACATCGACTTCGTGCTGGATCTGCGTGCTGGCGATGCCTTCGTGGTCAGCTACGAACACGTATTTCAGAACGGACAGTTCGTGCAGGATGGCGAGATCCTCGCAGCGCGCTTCATCAATCAGGGGCGAACCTATGAAGCCGTGCGCTACCAGGATGCCGACGGCACGGCGCGCTACTACACGCCCGACGGTCGCAGCATGGAAAAGGCTTTCCTGCGCGCGCCGCTGGAATTCACGCGGGTGAGTTCGGTCTTCAGCACCGCGCGCTTCCATCCAATCCTCAATCGCATCCGCGCCCATCAGGGCACCGACTATGCCGCTCCGATCGGCACACCGGTGCATGCCGCGGGCGCAGGCCACATCAGTTTCCGCGGCTGGGCCGGCGGCTACGGCAATGAAGTGCAAATTGATCACGGCGGCGGCATCGTGACGCTCTATGGACACCTCTCGCGCTTCGCACCGCAGACGCGCCCGGGCGCACATGTCGCGCAGGGCGATACGATTGCCTTCGTCGGCATGACCGGGCTGGCCACGGGCCCGCACCTGCATTATGAGTATCGGCTCAACGGACGCTTCCAGGACCCGCAGAAGGTCAAACTGCCCGATGCAACACCAATCGACGCCGCGCTGCGCCCGGCCTTCCTGCTGCAGACCGCACCGTTGCTCGCAGCTCTCGATCCGCCATCGCCCGCGCTGCTGCCCGTGAAGGCGAGCACGCCATGAGTCTCTATATCGGCCTGATGTCGGGCACCAGCATCGATGGCATCGATGCGGTGCTGCTGCAGATCGGGCCCGCAGGCATGGCGCTGCGCGCGGCCACGCATCAGGTGTGGCCCGAACTACTGCATCGGCGCCTTGAGCAGGCGGTCGCGCATCCTGCCGCTACCGGCCTCGATGAACTGGGGGAACTCGACCGCGGTGTCGGCGAGGAATTTGCGCGCGCGGCGCTGGGATTGCTGGCCGCCGCTGGCGAACCGGCAAGTGCGGTGCGCGCCATCGGCAGCCATGGCCAGACAATCCGGCACCGTCCCGGCGGCGCACTGCCGTTCACACTGCAGATCGGCGATCCAAACCTGATCGCCGAACGCACCGGCATTGATGTGGTGGCGGACTTCCGGCGCCGCGACATGGCCGCCGGCGGTGAAGGCGCACCGCTGGTGCCGGCCTTTCATGCCGCAGCTTTTGGCGCGACTCAGGAGCCGCGCGCCGTCCCCGCACCCAAGAGCACCGGCCGGGAACTGTTCAACCTCGCCTGGCTGGAAAGCGCTCTGGCCGGTAGCGAGCGCCGGGCGGCCGATGTTCAGGCGACGCTTGCCGAACTGACCGCCCACAGTATTGCCGTCGCGCTGAAGCAGGCGCCCGAGCCGCTACACGCCCGGCGCGCGCTGGTGTGCGGGGGCGGTGCCTACAACCAGGATCTGATGCGCCGCCTGGCCGCCGCCCTGCCGGGCGTCCCGGTCGACACCACGGATCGCTGCGGAATCGCCCCGGAACATGTCGAGGGCGCCGCCTTCGCCTGGCTGGCCCACTGCTACCTGACCGGGCAGGCGGGCAATGTCCCGGCGGTAACCGGGGCCGCCCATCCGGTGCCACTGGGGGCGCTGTACCCGGGCCGGACCGGCCGCACCCCCTTGTGAGGCGCCTCAGGACTGGCGCAGGATTCCTAGAAGCGGGCCGGGCCAGGCCCTAGAATCGCCCGCCTGTACTTCGTACCCAAGGCTTGATCCGTGGACCAGTCCGTCCAGCGTGTTCCGCAGCACTTCATCAACCGCGAGCTCTCGGCGCTCGAGTTCAACCAGCGCGTGCTGGTGCAGAGCCTCGATGCGCGCATTCCGTTGCTCGAGCGGCTGCGCTTCCTGTGCATCTCCTCGGCCGTGCTGGATGAATTCTTCGAAATCCGTGTCTCGGGTCTGATGCAGCTGGCTGAGCTTGGCACCACGCAGATCGGTCCGGATGGCATGGCTGTGGCCGAGCAACTGACCGCCATCCACGAACGCACCAGCCGCCTGGTGGCCGAGCAATACCGAATCCTCAACGAGGTACTGCTGCCGGAACTCGCCGAGGCTGGCATTGAGCTGCTGCCCGCCTCCGGTTGGGATGAGGAGACACGCAGCTGGCTCGAACACCACTTCAAGGCCGAGGTCGAACCGGTCTTGAGTCCGCTCGGTCTCGATCCGGCACGACCGTTCCCACGCATCCAGAACAAGAGCCTGAACTTCATCGTCAAGCTCTCGGGCAAGGATGGCTTTGGACGAGACAGCGATCTCGCAATCGTGCAGGCGCCGCGCTCGCTACCGCGCATCGTGGCATTGCCCGAGGGCGGCGGCACACGCCGCTTCGTGGCCCTGTCCACGATCGTCGAGAATTTCGTACCGACCTTGTTCACCGGCATGGAAGTCCTGGGCTGCTATCAGTTCCGGGTCACGCGCAACAGCGATCTGTTTGTCGATGATGAAGAAGTCGATGATCTGCGCCGCGCGCTCGAAGGCGAGCTGGCGCAGCGACGCTACGGGGATGAGGTGCGCCTGGAAACTTCGGCCGACTGCCCGCAGGAGATCATTGATTTCCTGCTCAAGCAGTTCACGCTCACGCGTGGGGACTGGTACGCCGCGCCGGGACCGGTGAATATCAATCGTCTCTCGGCCATCTACGATCTGGCACAACGGCCGGATCTGAAGTACCCCAGTTTCATGCCCGGTCTTCCCGATCGCATGGCCAATGCCGGCGATCTGTTCGTGCTGATCCGCCACAGCGACATGCTGGTGCATCACCCGTTCCAGAGCTTCGCGCCGGTCATGGACCTGGTGCGCCAGGCCGCGGCCGACCCGGGCGTGCTGGCGATCAAGCAGACGCTCTATCGCACCGGCAGCCATTCCCCGATTGTCGACTCGCTGGTCGAGGCCGCGCAGGCTGGCAAAGACGTCACTGTCGTCATTGAGCTGCGGGCGAGGTTCGATGAGGAAAACAACATCGAACTGTCCAACCGCCTGCAGGAAGCCGGCGCCCACGTCATGTACGGCGTCGTGGGCTTCAAGACGCATGCCAAGCTGACGCTGATCGTGCGCCGCGAAGAGGAAGGCCTGCGCCGCTACTGTCATCTGGGCACCGGCAACTACCATCCCGGTACCGCGCGCGGCTATACCGACTACGGCCTGTTCACCTGCGATGAGGGCATGGGCAACGACGTGCACGAGATCTTTCTGCAGCTGACGAGCCTGATGCGCACACCGCACCTGCGCCGGTTGCTGCAGGCGCCGTTCACGCTGCATGATTCGATCCAGTCGATGATCGAACGCGAGATCACGCACGCGCGCGAGGGCAAGAAGGCCCGCATCATCGCCAAGCTCAATGCGCTGGTGGATCCGCAGACGATCGAGAATCTGTACCGCGCCTCAACCGCCGGCGTGAAGATCGATCTGATCGTGCGCGGCGTGTGCGCCCTGCGGCCGGGCGTGCCCGGCGTCTCGGAGAA
>JBEKOK010000404.1:0-2551 GCA_049521875.1 Steroidobacteraceae bacterium | reverse complement strand
AGGTCGCCGCACGATATCTGCACGAACACAGCCACCGCGCAGGACCCTTCGTGGCTATCAATTGCGCCGCATTCAATGAGAACCTGGTCGAGGCCGAGCTCTTCGGTCACGAAGCGGGTGCCTTCACAGGCGCGCAACAGGCTCGGGCCGGTTGGTTTGAGCTGGCCCAAGGCGGCACGCTGTTCCTCGATGAGATTGGCGATATGCCACTCTACTTGCAGGTCAAACTGCTGCGGGTGTTACAGGAACGGCAAGTCGTTCGCCTGGGAGGCCGCAAGACGATTGCCGTGGACGTGCGTGTCATCGCCGCCACAAATGTCGAGCTGGAACAGGCCGTCGCAGCGCGCCTCTTCCGACGCGATCTGTACTACCGCTTGAATGTCGCCTCGGTGCACCTGCTGCCACTGCGAGAGAGGCCGGATGACATCCTGCCTTTGGCGCAGCACTTCATCGATGGTTACGCCAAACGGACAGGTTTGGCGCCGGCCACACTATCCGAAGCGGCCGCCCGGCGCCTTGCGACCCATGATTGGCCCGGGAATATTCGCGAGCTTGAAAACAAGATCCACTACGCGCTGGTGATGAGCGCTGAGGGCATCATCAACGTGCCCGAATTGCGGCTCCCTGCGATCCAGGAGACCTTGGAGGCCGCCGGGGGGACCTCGAGTGCCTCGATGAGTGGTCTGGCAGAGGGACTTCGTGATCTGCTTCAAAGCGAGCGCGATCAGGTCTATTACTCGGTGGAGCGGCTTCTGGTGGAGACGGCTTTTGAGCACTGCGAGCGGAATCAGGTGCGCACTGCCAAGCGGCTGGGACTGTCTCGCAATATCGTTCGGGCGCAGCTCAAGCGCTACGGTTTACTCGGCGCGAGCGAGCAGCGGACCTCTGCGTAGCGAGGTCACACGGGGGTGCCAAGTGCGTGGGCCTCTATGCGATTCAGCGATAGCGGAGCCATGAGCTTATACGAGCGATGGCACCGACTGGGAGGTCACAATTCGATTCAGCGGAAATTAGGCTCACCAGATCTCGATGAAGCTTCACCAATTGCGCTATCTCGCCGCGATCGCAGATTGCGATTTGAACATCACCACAGCTTCCAAGAAGCTACACACCTCGCAACCCGGCGTCAGCCGGCAGATACAGCTGCTGGAAAGTGAGCTCGGATTTGAGCTCTTTGTGCGCCAGGGCCGGGCACTAGTCGGTCTGACACCCGCCGGTGAGCACGTCGTCAAACGCGCCCACCGGATCTTGCACGAGATTCACACAATCAGCCGTCTCTCTGACGAGCTCAATGGTAAAGCTGGCGGCACTCTGTCTATCGGAACCACGCATACGCAGGCCCGCTATGTGCTGCCCGATGTCATCCGAGCCTTTCGCAAGCGCCATCCGTCGGTAAAGCTGCATCTGCATCAGGGCACATCGGAGCAGATTGCGGACATGATGCGAGCCAATCAGATCGATTTGGCTATCGCCACAGGATCCGAGGCACTCTTTCCCGATGTGACTTTCCTGCCGAGTTACCGATGGCATCGGACATTGGTGGTGCCCGTGGGACACCCCCTTGCGACAGGCGGCCTTGTCAAGCTCCGGCAGCTTGCCGAGTTTCCCATTATTACTTACACCTTCAGCTTCAGCGGCCCCTCTTCACTGAATGACATATTTACAAGCGAGGGCCTCGAAGCCAACGTTGTCTTGACGGCCCGAGACGCCGACGTCATTAAGACCTACGTACGGCTCGACTTGGGCGTTGGTATTGTTGCCCGAATGGCTATTGATCCCGTGGACGACGAGGATTTAGTCGCCGTGTCGGCCGAACATCTCTTTCCGGTACACACAACCTGGATCGGCTTTCGGCGTGGCTCCCTGCTGAGAGGCTACATGTTTGATTTTGTGGAACTGTTCGCCCCGCATCTGAGTCGCGACCGCGTTGAGCGTGCAAGTGAGGCCGCCGATCCGCAAGCCTTGGAAAAGATATTTGCAGACTTCGAGTTGCCGCTGCGTTAACCCACCGCGCTTGAGCACCGGTTCGGCGCGCGTGTGGCCCGAAAATGTTGGCTTATCGTCGATCGGTCCCCGCAACAGGAACGAAATCAACGCTCATCGATGGAGCAGCGCCGCGCGGGCGGCGTTCTTGCATGAAGTTCAACGCAAGGAACGTGCCATTGTTTCTGATTTGAATATAGGCCCCGTTCTTGGTTGGCAATCGCTAGCCAGGGGTAAAATACAAACTCGGGATGAACTCATCGTTCGACCAAAAGACGCGCCAATATTCTAGTGCGTAGTGCGGCGAAATTGCCCCCGGTAGGCGGCGAGTCGATTAAGTCTGCTAAGCGTGTCTGTCTGAACGATATATCTCTAGTTTCTCACTGTGTCTTTAGTGCATACCCAAAGTACGCCAGTGTCCGCGGACGCATCCTTCATCTTTTTTGCGTACAAATCACATGAATCAGCTGTTCGATAGACAGCTATGAATTGAGCTATCGGGGCATCTCCAACTACCAAGTGCGTGTGAAACCAAACGGCCGTAAGTATCCAGACTTGCATGATTCCC
>JBEKOK010000403.1:0-2616 GCA_049521875.1 Steroidobacteraceae bacterium | reverse complement strand
GAAGCCGACATAGCCTGGCGGCGCGCCGATCAGGCGCGAGACCGTGTGGCGCTCCATGTACTCGGACATGTCGAAGCGCACGAACTCGATGCCCATCGTGAGTGCCAGCTGGCGTGTGACCTCGGTCTTGCCAACGCCGGTCGGGCCGGCAAACAGGTAGCTGCCCACGGGCTTGCGCTGATCACCCAAGCCCGCACGCGCGAGCTTGATCGCGGCGGAGAGCGCCTCGATGGCCGGGTTCTGTCCAAAGATCACCAGCTTGAGGTTGCGCTCCAGGTTCTTGAGCACATCACGATCCGAGACCGACACGGTCTTGGCCGGAATGCGCGCCATGCGCGCGACGACTTCCTCGATATCGTGCACCTCCACAACCAGTGCCCGCTCGCCGGCGGGCCTGAGGCGCAGGCGTGCGCCGGCCTCATCGACCACATCGATCGCCTTGTCCGGCAGGCGGCGCTCGGTCAGGTGCCGATCGGCCAGCTCGGCGGCCGAGCGCAGGGCTTCAGGCGTATAGGTGACGCCATGGTGTTCCTCGAACTTGCTGCGCAGGCCCTCGAGGATCTCGATCGTCTCGCTGACGCTGGGCTCGCCCACATCGATTTTCTGGAAGCGGCGCGCGAGCGCGTGATCCTTCTCGAAGATGCCGCGGTATTCCTGGTAGGTGGTCGAACCGATGCAGCGCACCTCGCCATTGCTCAACACCGGCTTGATCAGGTTGCTGGCATCCATCACGCCGCCGGAGGCCGCGCCAGCACCGATCACGGTGTGGATCTCGTCGATGAACAGGATCGCGCCTGGCTGCTTCTTGAGCTCGCTGATCACGGCCTTGAGCCGCTTCTCGAAATCCCCGCGGTACTTGGTGCCGGCAATCAGCCCGCCCATGTCGAGCGCGTAGATCGTGCAGTCGGTCAGTACGTCCGGGACCTTGCCCTCGACGATCAGGCGCGCGAGTCCCTCGGCAATTGCGGTCTTGCCGACGCCGGCCTCGCCGACATACAGAGGATTGTTCTTGCGCCGCCGGCACAGGATCTCGATCGTGCGTTCGACCTCGATCTTGCGGCCGATCAGCGGATCGATCCGCCCTTCCTGCGCCTGGCGATTGAGATTGGTGGTGTACTTATCGAGCGCACTGCCGCCTTCGGCCTCGCGCTCGCCTTCCCCGCTCGCGGTCTCTTCGCCCTCGGTCTTGGGCTCGCCGCTGCGGGTCAGGCCGTGCGAGATGAAATGCACCACATCCAGGCGCGTGACGTTCTGGCGGCTCAAGAGATAGACCGCGTGGCTCTGCTTCTCGCTGAAGATCGCGACCAGCACGTTGACGACGCCCACTTCCTTGCGGCCACTCGATTGCACATGGAACAGCGCCCGCTGCAGCACGCGCTGGAAGCCTAAGGTCGGCTGGACCTCGCGCTCCTCGCCTTCGGGCAGCTGCGGGGTGTTGGTTTCGATGTGTTCCTTCAGCTCCATCGCCAGGCGCTCGAGCTGCGCCCCGCAGCCCTCGAGCACTTCGCGCACGCGCGGGGCATCGAGCAGTGCCAGCAGCAGCTGCTCGACGGTCAGAAATTCATGCCGCTGGGCGCGCGCCTGGCGGAACGCCTGGTTCAGGCAGAATTCAAGTTCAGTCGATAGCACCGCAACTCCTCTGGCGAGGGCTGTAAGCCGCCTCGCGCCTTCAAACCTGCTCGAGCGTGCACATCAGCGGATGCTGGTGCTCGCGCGAGAACTGCGTCACCTGGGATACTTTGGTCTCCGCGATCTCGTACGTAAAGACCCCGCAGATGCCTTTGCCGCGGGTGTGAACTTCAAGCATGATGCGCGTTGCGGTCGGCCGGTTCATCGCAAAGAACCGCTCGAGCACCTCGACCACGAACTCCATCGGCGTAAAATCATCGTTGATCAGCACCACGCGGAACAGCGGGGGTACGCGCGTCTTGGGCACCGCCTCCTCAACGGTGACACCATGATCGGGACTTTGGGGGCGCTGTTCACTCAATCTGGGGACTTCCTGAGGCGGATTCAAGCTTAGGCGCCGAACGCGCCATCCGGTTCAATTATACGTCGCCGGGGTGCCGCCCTGTGCCACCGGGCGCGCTCGCGAGCCCCGGAAATCAAAAAAAGAACTGCCGAAAGAAGTCCGGAAATACAGACAGTTGAGCGCGCTCACGGCGGCACCGTATTATGAGCAATTGCCCTTGCAGGGCCTTCGCTCCCTCGGGGGCCTTTGAAGGAGCAGCCGCTTGACCAGCCTTGCCCAGCCCAAGAACGCGCAGGACCTGCTTGCACAGCTCTCTGAGCGTGGCCCGGCGCTGGCGAGCATCGTGCTGGTGCTGGCCCTCGGCATCGAGGGCGGGCTGATCGTCACCGGCAGCGGCACGCACGCGCAGGCGACAGGTTCCGTCACCGCAGCGCACACACACGGTGGCGCGCGGCCCCTGGATCTGGCCGTGATCCACAACTGGTATCCGTTCGGACGCGCCAACCAAGGCAATGGTAACGATGCGCCCGAAACCTCGGCACAGCTGGTGCTGGCCGGCGTACTGGCGGTCGATGATCCGGAGCGTGGCATGGCGATCCTCGGTCCTACCGCGACCACTGCCAAGCTCTACTCCGCCGGCGCCG
>JBEKOK010000402.1:0-2624 GCA_049521875.1 Steroidobacteraceae bacterium | reverse complement strand
CGGCCAATGAACTGAAACTGCTGCGTGCCGCGCGTGCGCTCGGTGCGCTGGTGGATGTTGAAGTCGTGCCCACGCTGCTGGCTCTGCACGCGCTGCCACGCGAATCAGCCGCGGATCGTGCCGGCTACATCGATCGGGTCTGCAATGAGCTGATCCCGCAGGTGGCGCGCGACGGCCTCGCCCGCGCCGTCGATGTGTTCTGTGAATCGATCGCCTTCACGCCGGCCGAATGCGCGCGCGCACTCGAGGCTGCGCGCGCTCATGGGCTGGCGGTGAAGATGCATGCCGAGCAGCTCTCCGATCAGGGCGGTGCCATCGTGGCCGCGGCCCATGGCGCACTCTCGGCTGATCATCTCGAGTATCTGTCGCTGCGCGGCGTCGAAGCGCTGGCGCGCAGTGGCACCGTGGCGGTGCTGCTGCCGGGCGCCTATCTGCTGCTGCGAGAAAGCCAGCCGCCGCCGGTCGCGGCGCTGCGTGCCCATCAGGTACCGATGGCGCTGGCCACTGACTGCAATCCGGGCACTTCACCCAGTACCTCGCTGCAGCTGATGCTGCCGCTGGCGTGCACGCTGTTTGGATTGACTCCGGCTGAGGCGGTCGCCGGCGTCACGCGCAACGCCGCGGCAGCGCTGGGCCTGGCCGATTCACACGGGACACTGCGCGCCGGCAAACGCGCGGATTTTGCGCTCTTCGATATTGCCCACCCGCGTGAGCTCGCCTACTGGCTCGGAGGCAATCGCTGCCACAGCGTCGTGCGCGGCGGTCGCCTGCGCACGCTGGCAGCCTAGCGCGCAGCGCTAGATGTTCGAGTCTGGCGTAGCGGCCTTGCGCTGATTGATGAAATCCAGCAGCGCTTCATCGATCGCCGGATCGAGCGGCGGTGCCTCGTACTCCGCCAGCTGCTTCTTCCACATCGCATTGGCACGCTGCGCCATGTCCTTGGCACCTTCGGCGTCCCACTGCTCGAAGCTGTTGTTGTCCGCGAGCGGCGAGCGGTAGAAGGCGGTCTCGAAATTGGCCTGCGTGTGCGCGCAGCCCAGGAAGTGTTTGCCCGGCCCGACTTCGCGAATGGCATCGAGCGCCTGACCGTTGTCGCTTAAGTCCACGCCCGCTAGCAGCGTATGCATCATGCCGGCCTGGTCGGCGTCGATCACAAACTTCTCATAGCCCATCGCCAGACCGCCCTCGAGCCAGCCGGCGGTGTGCAGCACGAAGTTCACGCCGGCGAGACAGGTCGGCAGCAGCGTCTGGGCTGATTCGAAAGCGGCCTGCGCATCGGCAATCTTCGAGGCGCACAGCGAAACGCCGGAGCGGAATGGCACGCCGAGCCGCCGTGCCAGCGCTGCCATCGTGTACAGCACCAGCGCCGGCTCCGGGGTTCCAAAGCTCGGGGCACCCGACTGCATCGACAGCGAGGAGGCGAAACTTCCCAGCACCACCGGCGCACCGGGGTTGACCAGCTGCGTGAGCGCCAGGCCGGCTAGTGCTTCGGCCAGTGTTACCGCGACCGTGCCAGCGACGGTAACCGGTGACATCGCGCCTGCGAGAATGAACGGCGTGATGATGCAGGCCTGATTGGCGCGGGCATACTCCTTCGCGGCGCCCAGCATGGTCGCATCGAAAGTCAGCGGCGAATTGGCGTTGATCAGGTTGATGACCGCGGTCTTGGGCCGGCCGGTAGCCGGATCCATGAAGTCGCCGCCGAAGAGAATCTTGGTCATCTCGACGGTATCGCGGGCGCGCTCGGGCGCCGTGACTGATCCCATGTACGGCTTATCGCTGTACTTGATATGGCTGTAGACCATATCGAGGTGGCGCTTGTTGACCGGCAGATCGACCGGCTCACAGATCGTGCCGCCGGAGTGATGCAGTGAGTTCGCCATGTAGGCGAGCTTCACGAAGTTGCGAAAATCCTCGATGCGCGCGTAGCGGCGACCTTCGTCAAGATTGCGCACGAAGGGCGAGCCGTAGGCCGGCGCGAACACGGTGTTGTTGCCACCAATGAGCACGCTGCGCGCCGGGTTGCGCGCGTGCTGCACGAACTGGCGGGGTGCGCTGCGCTGAATGATCTCGCGGCACATGCCGCGCGGAAAACGCACGCGCTCGCCCTGCACGTCCGCTCCGGCAATTTTGAACAGGTCGAGGACTTCCGGATCCTCGCGAAAATCGATGCCGATTTCAGCCAACACCGTGTCGGCGTTGTGCTCGAGCAGGGCCAGGCCATCCGGATTGACGACCTCGTAGTAGGGGATATTGCGGGTGATGTAGGGTACGAAGGAGCTGGCGCGCGCGGTGCGTGCGGCCCGCTTGGCGTCGCGGCCGCTAGGACGGCGAGCGCGCGGGGCCTGCTCGGTTGGCTCGTCCATGACCGTATCTCCTTGAATTAGATGAAAATGCGATGGCCGCACATTGGCCCATGCGCTTTCTCGCTACCCGCGGCCGGGCGCCAGTATGTGCGCACCCCCCGGCCCGCCCCTGCTCGGTTTGCGGCGTCGACTTATTAGAGCGCGCCATTCCCGACGCGTCACCGGCCAGGCGAAGGTCTGGCAGCGCTCGGTGCTAGGTCGAGACTCTGCGCCGGCCGGCCAGGGCGCGGATGATCTCGGCCTCGCCGCAAACCCCGC
>JBEKOK010000401.1:0-2630 GCA_049521875.1 Steroidobacteraceae bacterium | reverse complement strand
TTGCGCCTATTGCGCGACTTACCAATCACTGGGCACCGCTTGAAATACTGAGCCCGGAGCAAGTCGAGCGCATTATCGAGGCGGCCTACCGGATTCTCGAGGAAGCCGGACTTGAGATCCGCAGCGCTGAGGCGCGCGAGATATTCCGCCAAGCCGGTGCGCTGGTGGACGAGCCGACGCAGATGGTGCGGCTCGGGCGCGACATCGTTGATGCGCAGCTCGCTCATGCACCCGAGCGATTCGTGCTGCATGCCCGAAATCCCGAGCGCGATCTGCATGTCGGCGGCAACGTCGTGAACTTCGGACCGGTCAACGGCGCTCCTAACATCACCGATCGCGAGCATGGCCGTCGTTACGGCGATCTTGAGGCGTTTCGCAATATTCTCAAGCTGACGCACACACTCGGCATCTTGCACTGGCAGGGTGGCATCGTGGTCGAGCCGGTAGACGTGCCCGTGCCGATCCGGCACCTGGCGACCTACCAGGCCCATATCGAGTGCGCGGATATCGTCTGGGCGGCGCGTGGGGTCGGCGGCGTGCAAGCCACTGATGCTATTGCGCTCTCGGCCATTGAACACGGCTGCTCGATCGAGGATCTGGCCGCGCGCCCGACGCTGCTGACAGTGACCAATGTCAATTCGCCGCGCCGCGTGGATCAGGAGATCCTCGACAACATCATGGTCATGGCGCGTCATGGCCAGTGCGTGGTCATCACACCGTTCACGCTGATGGGAGCAATGGCGCCAGTGACGCTTGCCGGCGCCCTGGTGCAGCAGACGGCCGAGGCATTGTGCATTATCGCGCTATGCCAGATGCTCCGGCCGGGCACACCGTGCGTGCTCGGCGGCTTCACCTCGAACGTCGACATGCGTACCGGCTCGCCCGCGTTCGGCACGCCCGAATACGTCAATGCCGTGCTCGCCAGCGCACAGCTGGGCCGAAGGCTTCGGATTCCAGTCCGCACGAGCGCGGTGAATGCCTCGCCGACGGTGGATGCGCAGTCGACCTACGAGACAGCGTTTTCGCTCCAGGCGGCGATTCTGAGTCACAGCCACCTGATTAATCACGCCGCTGGCTGGTTGGAGGGCGGGTTGTCGGCTTCGCTGGAAAAAATCATCGTCGACGCCGAAATGCTGCGCAACTGGGCCGCGCTGCTGGAGCCGATCGCCTTTAGCGAGGACGACATCGCTGTCGAAGCCATTAAGGGGGTTGCCGCGGGCGGACATTACTTCGGCGCTGCGCATACGCTGGCCCGCTACGAGCACGCGTTTTACCGGCCGCTGCTGTCGGACTGGTCAAACTTCGAGAACTGGACCGATGCCGGCGCGCGCGATGCGACCCAGCGCGCCACCGGCATTTGGCAGAAAATGCTGGCCGACTACGTAGCACCGCCGCTCGATCCGGCGATCAAAGAAGCGGTCGGCGCGTTCATCGCCCGAAGGACTGATGAAATTGCCCGCAGCCCCGGCTAGCGCGGGGGCAATCCGGCGGCGTTTCGCGGCCGCGGCGTGCAGCGGCCGTGGCGCGGCATTGGAACTGGCGTGAGCGCGCGGATAATGAACGCCCGCATGTATGCGGTAACGCCCGAGGTTGAAGCCCTCTGGCACTCGCTCCTGTCGAATGTGGCCGATGATGCCGGCGTCGCACTTGACTACGTTTCCTATCCGGCCCCGCTGCCCCTCGAGGATCTTTGGGTGCGGCCGGATCTCGGTACAGTCTTTATGTGTGGCTATCCGATAGCCAGCCGGCTGGCCCAGGTGGTGCCGCTCGCCGCCCCCATTCCCCGGGCCGCCTGGGCGAGCGGACGGCCCTACTACCGATCGGATCTCATCGTCCGCCGGGACTCGCCGTACCGCGCACTTGAGGACACCTTTGGCGGCCGCGCCGGCTGGACCGTCGAGCACTCGCATTCCGGATTCAACGCCTTCCGCCATCACCTGCTTGCCTACCGCACGGCGGCACGACCCACGCTGTACGGCCAAACGCTCGGCCCGCTCGTGACCGCGCGACGGATTCTCGACAGCGTGCGTGACGGACGCATTGATGTCGGGCCGCTGGATGCGTACTGGCACCTGCTGCTCGCGCGCCACCAGCCAGCACTGACGGTGGACGTGCGAGTGCTGGCCTCGACCGAGGTGGCGCCGATGCCTGCCTTCGTTGCCGCGGCCGAAACTCCGCTGGAAATGATCGCAAAGCTGCGGGTGGCATTCGCCGGTGCCGCGCGGCGCCCGTGGTTCAAAGAACTGGGTGACTCTCTGTTGCTCGACGGATTTGCCGCAGTCAGCGAAGGCGATTTTGCAGTTTTGCTGGAATGGGAGCGCGAGGCGATCGAAGCCGGTTACGAACGGCCCGCGTGAACCGGGGGCGGTTATAGTGTAAGCAGCCGCCAGGCCGGATAGTGCGCGCCGATGTTCAGGACGGCTGACGCGAGAGGACCCGGCCCGTCGGGTGCGGCAGGGTGTCGTGCGGCCGGAACATGAAGCGACGCGCAACGTCAAAGTAGGTCACGTACAGCAGCCCGCCGTTTTCGGCGATGAGCCGATCGCGTGCCAGCCGGTAGCGGGCGTTATATTCGTACCACGGAACACGCGGCGCTTCGTGATGAAACGAATGCAGGTTGTTGAACAGGT
>JBEKOK010000400.1:0-2649 GCA_049521875.1 Steroidobacteraceae bacterium | reverse complement strand
CAAGAATGCTGATCGAGGGCAGCACGATGTCAAACTTGTCGGCACCCAGCTGCGTTGAGGCCATCAGTGCCTCGTTTTCCCAGGCGATCAGCACATCACCGATACCGCGCTCGACAAAGGTCACGGTTGCGCCGCGTGAGCCTGAGTCGAGCACTGGCACATTCTTAAATAGCGCCTTGACGAAGGCCTCGGCGCTTGCTTCGCTGCCGCCCTTGAGCCTCCTCGCATAGGCCCATGCGGCAAGATAGTTCCAGCGAGCGCCACCCGAAGTCTTCGGATTGGGAGTCACGACCTGGATGCCAGGGCGAATCAGATCGCCCCAATCACGGATGTTCTTCGGGTTGCCCTTGCGCACCAGGAAAACAATGGTCGAGGTGTAGGGCGCGGCGTTGTCAGGCAGCCGACTGGCCCAGTTGGCCGGAATCAGCTGTCCTTCGCGATTGAGCGCATCCACATCGTAGGCGAGGGCCAGAGTCACGACATCGGCCTCGAGGCCGTCGATCACCGCCCGCGCCTGTTTGCCGGAGCCGCCATGGCTCTGTTGCATCGTTACCGTCTGGCCGGTCTTGCTCTTCCAATAGCCGGCAAACACCTTGTTGTAGGCCTCGTAGAATTCCCGCGTTGGATCGTACGAGACATTCAGCAGTTTGCCGGCCACCGGCGGTGTAGCGATGCCCGATGGGCTTTGCGTACCCGCAGTACCGCAGGCCGCAAGCGCCAAGGCGAGCCAGCCAGCTCCCAGCCATCCGATGGGCACGCGCCGGCGCCGGTGAGCAGCTGGCAACGCGCGCCGGCTGGAAACCAGACTCCTGCAGAATCGGGTCATCATGAGGTGATGGGTTCCTTCGCTTCGCGACAGCTAGGCGTTTGCAGATCGGGGCAGCAGATGTGTGGCGCCGGCCAGTGCCTCGCCAGCCCCTTTGGGCGCCGCGGCGCCGCAAAAGCAGGACAGCAACACGGCATGACGGCTGCTGCTGGCGAATAGTGGCGCGAAGGTGCCCTGCAACAGCGCCGCGATGGCCTGGGCGCTGCCGCTCAGACCCAGTACCACCAAAGCAGCTTCCTGTGCGGCAGCCAGACGTATCACCCATTCGTTGAGCTCTCCAATCTGCACGTCCGTACGAATGTCCAGGCCATGAAACTCGAGCAGATCTGCGCGGGCATCGAGTACACGCCGAAAGTTATTGGCCACCTCAGCGCGTTCAGCGGATGCGCTTTGCACGCTGACGAAGGTAGCTTCGGCGGGCACATGCCTCAGGATGCTTGCCACCAGACCGAGGGTCGCGCGCCGCGACGCATCGCTGTCGCAGTAAATCAGCACCTGCTGCGGCAGCGTGGCGGTGGTGGGCAGACACAGCAGACGGCGCGTGCCGCGTGCGAGCGCCGCTTGAAGTTCTTTGAGCACGCCTGGTGATGCCGGGAGGACTGTGACTCCAGGCTGCACCAGAGCCTCGGCCGCCTCGCCGGTCAGGGATTCTCCGGGGGCCAGAACCCGGGCACGCATACTGTCGAGCAATTGCCGGAACAGGGGCTGAGCCATGATCGCCGCCGTCTCGGCGGCATCGGCACACGCGATGCGATAGCTCGAAATTGGCGTGGGCAGCAGGTGGAAGCGGCGGATACCCAGGGTCACATGCCGCCCCACCGCGGCTGGCAACACCGACTGTTCGCTGATCGGGCGGGCTACCTCAATGACGAGCGGAGCTGTCGTGGCTCCGTTCACATCCGGGTGGACCGCCGATTCAAGTCCTGTCTGGTGCATCAGCTCTACGCGCAGGCGCTCGAGGCCACCGGCGAAGCTGACGGTTTGTACCGTCCCTGAGGTAAAAGGTGCGCTGCGCAGCAGCAGTTCAGACCCGGTGACCTCGATGTCTTCGGGGCGAATGACCGTGACAACCTCCTGCGAATAGCCCTCAGGTCGCAGGCTGTCGGCGGTACTGATCAGGGCGTCCCCGAGTCGCAGGCCTTCCTCGGAAAGCTGACCGAGCACTAGGTTGGCGGCGCCGAGAAAGGTCGCGACAAAGCGTGTTGCCGGATAGCGGTACAGTCGCTCGGCGCGTCCCACCTCCAGGAGGCGGCCGTTGTGCATCACGCCGATGCGGTCGGCAAGCGCGAAGGCCTCCTCCTGATCGTGCGTCACCAAAATCGTGGTCATTCCGAGGCGCCGCTGCACCTGGCGAATTGTGTCGCGCAGTTCGACCCGGATCTTGGCGTCCAACGCGCCGAACGGCTCATCCATCAGCAGGACGGCGGGCTCGTGGGCGAGGGCACGTGCGACAGCGATCCGTTGCTGCTGGCCACCCGAGAGCTCCCCGGGCATGCGGCCGGCATAGGCGTCCAGCTCTACGAGCGCCAGCAACTCCTGACGGCGACGTTGACGCGTCTCACGCTTAACGCCGCGCACCCGAAGCGCAAACTCGACGTTCTCGCCGACCGTCATGTGACGGAACAGGGCGTAGTTTTGAAACACGAGGCCCACGCCGCGTGAGCGGGCTGGCACGTGAGTCATGTCACGGCCGTGAAAGGAGATCCTGCCGTGGTCGATATCCATCAATCCGGCCGCTGCGCGTAGCAGCGTGCTCTTGCCGCTGCCGCTGGGTCCGAGTAGCACGAAGAATTCACCCGTCTCTATCTGAAGCGACACATCGT
>JBEKOK010000399.1:0-5181 GCA_049521875.1 Steroidobacteraceae bacterium | reverse complement strand
CTACCGCTCATTGTTCAGATCGCTCCGAGGACCAGCCGACAGCAAGTCAGTTGGCGCGGACCGATCGCACCGGTGGGCACGGAGCGCTCCGCGCGAGCACCGAAGGCCCTGCGTTCTACATGAAACTGAGTACGCGGGTGCAGCGGCGTTCTAGTTCTTGCCCCTGGCACTTATGGCACGAGGCGCTCCGCCTTCCAAGCTGAGTTGGCGCTGCGGCGCGTGAACCGCACACGCTCGGCATTGACATCTGCGCCCGTAGGCCGAAAGAATTCTATCGACGTCGGCAGCAGGAAGTAGCCGGTCCAGTCCCGCAGTGGTACGAAATCCGGAAAGCGCTGCTTGGCTTCGCGCAGTGCGTCCTCAAGTTCGTCCGGCGTATCGTGCGGATACACCTCCGATTGATGAAAAACCCAGTCGTGAAGCTGCAGATCCATGTTCGCGCGCTTGACCCAACGCAGCTGCTCGTTCTGCGCTCGCGTGAACGGCTTCACGCCCCCTCGTACGCGAACCATTTGTCCCGTCTTTTTCCAGTAAAAGAGCAGCGCGGCCTTCGGATTGGCCTTTAGTTGCCTGCCCTTAGCAGACGTCTCATAGCTCGAGAACTGGAAGCGACCGTCGTTCATCCAGTGCAACAACATCATCCGCGCATCGGGCATTCCAGAGGAATCGACGGTCGCCAGCGTCATCGCCTCCGCATCAGATTCGCCGGCCGCCCTTGCAGCCTTGAACCATTCGATGAATAGGGCCACTGGATCCGCGCTGGCCGAAAGCATGAATTCGGCGTGCTTGATCGAGTCGCTGGCGGCCGGTATGTGAATCTGCGCCAGACTGCTCAGATCAGGATGAGCTTCGGGCATTTGCCATGGTCCCGGAGACGAGCCTCTGCTCTTGCCAGGTATCGGTGCAACGTCCGTCGCGACCGGAGGCGCCGCGGCCGGTGCACTCGTAGCTGTCTGTGATTGGGCCTGCGCCTTGCAGAGGCCAACGAGGCCCACGCCCGCGCTCCCGGCGGCGGCCACCAGCAAGTCTCTCCTTGTAGTCAAGGCGATTCCTCCTTCACTGCAGATGCCAACCTAGCCAACAGTGCACCCAGTGCAGTGCCGGATCCGCCGCGCCGACCGGGGCCGTGAATGTCCCTTGTGGAACGGATTGTGGCGCCGCGCCAAGCAAAAGTTGCTGGAGCAGGCCGGCTCGCCTGCTCCACCGGCACGCCCTTACAGAGATGCCGTCAGTATGAACCCGAAGGTGGTGGGCTGCGTCACGGTCACCTGCAGGTTGTTCGGCGGCGGGACGCCAAACTGGACCAGCATCGAGTTCTTAAGGCGGGTGTCCCCGATATTGCGGACGTAGCCACCGAAGGAGTACCGGCTGCTCGGAGACGACCAGGTCAGCGTCACGTCACCGAGGTAGGCGTCGTTCTGGCGGTCGTAAGGCTCCAACCCCGCCCCCAGATTGACAACACTCAGCGAGGACACATCGTGCGCTGAGAGGAAGCGCGCATCACCGTGTGCGGTCAGTTTCGAGCCGTTTGGCAAATGGAAGATGTGGTCATAGATCGCAGTGACCGTCTGCGGGACCGATCCAACGATGTGCGATTGCGCATAGGCGGCCGCGAAGACCGCAGACTCATCCACGAAGTAAGCGTCCGTGTAGCCGTAACTCAGGCGGACGCTATCGTCTAGCGTCAAGAGGTATGCGACATCCAGCTCGGCTCCCAGGGCCCGTGCTGGTGTCCCAAAGGTTTGAGCCGAGGCCGGATTGGACGGGTTGACGAAAATAGTTGCTTGGTAGGCCCCGTAACGGTAGTAGAAAACATCGGCGTTGAGCTGCAGCCTGTTGTCCAGGAAGCGGTTCTTGCTGCCTAGCTCGTACGAGGTCAGCGTCTCTTCCGCGAACGGGGCGATAATTGGCGGATTGGCGGAGCTGTTCACCTGCACGTCGCCGGGGACAAAGCCAGTCGAGATCATGGCGTAAACCATGTTGTGGCTGGTCAAGTCCTGCTCGAGTCGGCCCTTGTAGGTCAGATTGTAGTAACGATTCGTGCCAGCACCTGCGGTGCTCCCGGTCAAATACACCACGGGGGTCCCGGCCAGCGGCGAGCCCGAAAGCGGACCTATGGGGCAGGCCGGATTCGGTGGCAGGGATCCCAGCGGCGGAAGACCGCTGCCCGGCGCGCCTGGGGTGTTACAGAATAGATTCACGTCGTTCTGTACCGTCTCCAGAGTGTTGACATACGTGTAATCGTAGCGCACTCCACCTGTGAGCCGCGTGCTCTGCGTGATCGAGTAGGTCGCCTCGCCGAAGATGCCTTCGTCCTCGGTCTGTTTGATCGCAGCCTGGTTGTTGATCGAGACGCCGTCGGGGTAAGGATAGATGGCGCTCGCCTGCAAATGATTGTCGTAGAAGAAGCCGCCGATTAGCCACGTCAGCGCAGATCCCGGATCCGACGCCAGACGTAGCTCGTGCGTAACAAACTCGTCGGTTGGGGTGCTGTTTTTCTCGTAGAGCGCATAGTTCGGCGGATAGAGGAATGGCACGTAGATGTTTGCAGCAGACCGCCCTGTGGTCCGCCCTCGCCAATATGATTATCCTGCACCGCCGCGCCAAGGAGCAGGGAGAACTTGTCGTTGGGCTGGAATAGGATCTTAATGCGGCCGTTGTCAGAGTCGATGGCGTCCATGCCGTCTGGAGCTTCGTAACCGTCATGCTTGTAATGACTGCCCGAGACGCGCACCGCAAACATGTCGCCGATCGGGAGATTGAAGGCGCCCGCGTAATGGAGCAGCGAGTAGTCGCCCGCTTCCACTGATATATCGCCCGCGTATTTTTCCAGCGTCGGATCAGTCGTATAGGTTGAAACTACGCCGGTGGTGGCACTGCGGCCGTAGAGGGTGCCCTGCGGGCCGCGCAGCACCTCGACGCGATCGATATCGTAGTCGTTGCCAATGCCTTCATAAACACCGTCGGTATAGACCGCGGTGGTAGGAATGGTCTGCAACGGTCCGACCGGGATGGCGTTCGACGGAATCCCGCGAATAATGATCGCGCCGCCCTGATTATCGGAACCGATCGTGCTGGCTAGGGTGGCGGCGCCCTGTTGGACCGTCACGTTAGGCACGTCCTCCAGAATCTCCGCCAAGCTGACGCGGCCCTGTTGCGCCAACTCCTCGCCGCTGCGCACGGCCACCGATGCACCGACCTTCTGGACGTCGGACGTTCTGCGTTCAGCAGTCACGATGACTTCTTCCAATTGCTCCCCGGACGTGGCTGCTGGTGCTGCTTGCGCAAAGACCCGTTGAGTCGGTATTGCTACACTTAGTAGGGACACGATTGCTCCCATAGCCAGCGTTACGGGCATTGTCCCAGGTATCCTGGTCGGCATAAGGCTCCACCCGCTTGTTTCTTGTTCATGTCCGAGCGCCGAGTTCCTGGCAGCCATTCGCCACCTTCGAAGGCCGGACACGCTCGTCTAGGTCCATCATATCTTCGGCATAACGTGATGGACGCAACGCGCCACGGCCGTCCGCAACGCGGACCACCATCACTGTTCCGTAGTGATGACACAACCGCTGTCGGGGCGCCCGGACGGCAGCAGCGTCGGCATTCCAGTGATGGCAGGATCGCGCACAGCGCGGCCACAGCTCGTCGGATCGCCCGACCCTTTATCGGCGCCGCTAGCAATCCGGCGCCTTGTACGTATGCTTTGGATCCTCTCGCCCCGCCACGCCAGAGCGCGCACCAGCGGTTACCGGCCGCCATTTCCCAGCGAAGAGGTCTCGCGTCATGGTTGACTCAATCTCACTGTCCGGCGCAGGGCCAGTATTATCTTGCCCATGAGTGCGCAAAGACGGAGTGGGCATGCGCACTGGCTGCCTCCGCCACTCGCTCCCCCGCGGCCTTCGACCGCCGTGTTGGCACCCGACTTTTCCACAGATGCGCCACGGTATCTACTTCTTCCTGGCGCTGTGCTGGATCCGGATACGCCAATCCTCACGCCGACAAAGTATTCGCCGACACGTACCTTCGGTCCATTGCGCCGTTGGGGCGCAAGCTTTGCTATGGGTTGGCGGCTTGCTTCTGGTGTCGCCTGACGTGTTTCGACAGGCCAATGACGGCAGCGACGATGGATTGTTCTAGCTGTCCGCCGGGAGGCCCCCGCTTGCTATCCCGTTGGCGATCCGGCTCTGCCGTCGGCACTTCGCTTGCGCGCCTCGCCGCGAGCTCGCGTCAGGAGTCAGAACCCAGGCTGTCGCAGGGCGCCGTGTGGCTAACGGCTCTTAGTTGACCTTTGGGCCGAATGCAGGTGTCGCGCTCGGGGGAATAGGAACATGGTGTGCATTGAGCGTCATCGACACCGAGGTGTAATGACCCAACAGCACCGTCAGATCGACGAGCGAGCGTGTACCGAGCAGCTTCCACGCCGCCTGATAAGTTTTATCGCTGACTTCGTGATCGTCAATAAGTTCACGCGTGTAGTCAAAGACGATCCGCTGATCTGGCGATTCGAACTGCGGAATCTGCCGCCGACGAATCGCCTCGATGACGTCGGGCGGAATTCCAAGCTTGGCTGCTCCAGGAGCATGGACGAACCACTCGAACTCCGAATGCCAATAGGCGGCGATAGTGATGATTGCGAGCTCACGCAAGGCGGGCGCCAGTGCTGAGTGGCTTAGAGCTGTCTGCATGTTGCTCCAAGCCTGAAGGACTTCGGGACTATTTAATAGCGGCATGCGGGGCCCAGCTGGCGCGCCGAATCCCTTGATTGCCGTCTCGTATTCCGCGCGCTCCGCTGGACCGAGTTCACTCTCAGCCGGGGCACCGATCCGCGCCAAGTGCTGCGAGGCTGGGGATCCGCCAGAACCCTCCGGCGCCGGGCGGCTCCCCGAGACTTGCGCCAGACCCGTAGTAGCATGAAGTCCCAGAAAAGGTAGCATAAGCAGCACAAACGTTGCTTTCACTTGATTTCCCCCCTACACAACCGAAGCCGTTGAAGCGTGCGTTCCCGCTAACTCATCCAAGTCCGAGGAGTGAAACCTCGAAACCCGCAGGAAGTGATAGAAAGCCCAGAGATTTGCCGCCGCGAGGAGTGCCAATGCCCATTGCAGCCCCCCAGCTTTGGGGGACTGACAAGCCTGATTCAGCCAGTTACCGGTCGCGCATATGTGCAGCACAATCGGGGAG
>JBEKOK010000398.1:0-3129 GCA_049521875.1 Steroidobacteraceae bacterium | reverse complement strand
CATGGTGTTTTCACCAAAAAAGAAGTGATCGGAAAGCATCGCGCTGCGGTCGGCGAAGGCCACCCGCAGCGTAAGCGATCCGGTCCGCAAGCAAGCGGAGCGCAGCCCTCCTCAATTTCGGGGAAGGCGAGGCTCTTGCGAGCTTTAGCCATACAATTAGGAGTTCATTAGTCATGCCCAAGTTGAAGACCAACCGGGCCGCCTCGAAACGTTTTCGCAAGACTGCGACGGGTTTCAAGCGGTATTCGGCCGGCCGACGCCATAACCTCGGCCATAAAGCCTCCAAGACAAAGCGCCATCTGCGCTCGGGAGGCAGCAGTCTCGTGCATGAGAGCGATGTGGGTCGCATCACGCAGCTGTTGCCTAACACCAAGTAAGCCGATCGCACTTTTTTAAGGAGTTAATTCATGGCACGAGTCAAACGTGGTGTGACGGCAGGGCGCCGTCACAAGAAGGTCCTTGGTAAGGCGAAGGGTTACTACAACGCCCGCCGCAAGGTTTATCGCACCGCCAAGCAGGCGGTCATCAAGGCCGGTCAATATGCCTTCCGCGACCGGCGCGCCAAGAAGCGCGATTTCCGCGCGTTGTGGATCACACGCATCAATGCGGCTGCACGGAGCTTCGAGCTCTCCTACAGCCGCCTGATCGCGGGCCTGCGTCATGCGGGCGTCGGCGTGGACCGCAAGGTGCTCGCGGACCTGGCGATTCATGATCTCAATGCCTTCGGCGTACTGGCCAAACAGGCCAAGGACGCCCTGGCCGAGCACGAAAAGACCGCCAAAGCAGCGGCCTGAAGCAGCTCGATCATGGGTGAGCTGGCGGCCGACGTCACTGCGGCGCTCGCGCAGATCGCTTCGAGCCCCGATATCGCGGGGCTCGAAGCATTGCGCGTGCACTGGCTGGGCAAGAAGGGCGCGCTCACCGAGCAGCTCAAATCCTTAGGCGCACTTCCCGCTGCTGAGCGGCCGGCGGCCGGTGCGCGCATCAATGCCGCCAAGGATCAGCTCACTCAGGCCATCGAGGCACGACGTGCGCTGCTCGAGCAGCAGGCGGTCGGTCGCAAACTCATCGAAGGGCGCATCGATGTGACGCTTCCCGGGCGCGGTGAGCAGCGCGGCGGACTGCACCCGATCACCCGCGTGCGCATTCGCATCGAGGAGCTGTTCCGGCGTGCGGGCTATGAGGTGATCGAAGGTCCTGAAGTTGAGGATGACTTCCACAATTTCGAAGCCCTGAACATTCCCGCCAATCATCCGGCGCGCGCGATGCATGACACTTTCTATCTGGAAGGCGGCTTGCTGCTGCGAACGCACACCTCGCCGGTGCAGATTCGCGCACTGCGCACGCGCACGCCACCGGTGGCGCTGATCGCGCCCGGGCGCGTGTATCGCTGCGATTCGGATGTCACGCACTCGCCGATGTTCCACCAGTGCGAAGGTCTGCTGGTCGGTGAGGATATAAGCTTCGCCAACCTCAAATCGGTCCTGCACCAGTTCATGGAAGGATTCTTCGAGCGTGATCTGGCGATGCGCCTGCGACCCTCCTATTTTCCATTCACTGAACCCTCGGCCGAGGTCGATATCACCTGCGTATTCTGCTCGGGCCAGGGCTGTCGGATCTGCAAGCAGACCGGCTGGCTTGAGGTCGCCGGCTGCGGCATGGTGCATCCGAATGTGTTCAGCGCTTGCGACATCGATGCCGAACGCTACAGCGGCTTCGCCTTCGGCATGGGCATCGAACGCCTTGCGATGCTCCGCTATGGGGTCAATGACCTGCGCCTCTTTTACGAAAATGATCTGCGCTTCCTGGCGCAGTTCGCCGGCGCCTGAGCCCACATGAAACTACCGCTCGCCTGGCTGCGTGAATGGGTGGATCTGCCCTCGGATCCGCGCGAGGTCGCCGCGCGCCTGGTCTCGATCGGCATCGAGGTCGAATCCATTACGCCGGTCGCGGGCGAGTTTACCGAGGTGGTGGTGGCGGAGATCACACAGATCGCGCCGCACCCGCAGGCCGACAAACTGCGCATCTGCCAGGTGAGCGATGGCACCGGCGCAAGCCTGCAGATTGTGTGCGGCGCTGCCAATGCCCGCCAGGGGCTCAAATGCGCGCTGGCGCGCATTGGCGCCGAACTGCCCGGCGGCCTGCAGATCAAGCGCGCCAAACTGCGTGGTGTGGAATCGGCAGGCATGCTGTGCTCGGCACGCGAGCTTGGCCTATCCGAATCGCACGAAGGCATTCTCGAACTGCCCGAGGATGCGCCGCTGGGTGTCGCGTTGCGCGGCTACATGGAACTGGACGATGTCATCCTTGATATCGGCGTAACGGCGAATCGGGGCGATGCCATGTCGGTGCTGGGCGTGTCCCGCGAGTTGAGCGCGCTCTCAGGCACGGCGCTGCGTGCGCCGCAGGTGCCCCCGGTTCCGGCCACGGGTACGGCGAAGTTTCCGGTGCATCTGACGCCCGGCGCAGGTTGTGCCCGCTTTGCCAGCCGCGTCATACGCGGCGTGGACAATACGCCCTGCGGCGCTCGGGTCTGCGCTCCATCTCTCCGGTCGTCGATGTGACGAATCTGGTGCTGCTCGAACTCGGGCAGCCGATGCACGCCTACGATCTGGCGCTGCTGCAGGGCGGAATCCGCGTGCGTCGCGCGACGCCAGCCGAACCTTTGCGTCTGCTGGATGGGCAGGATCTGCAACTGGCCGAAGATGAACTCGTGATTGCCGATGAGCGGGGCCCGATTGGGCTTGCCGGGGTCATGGGCGGCGAGCGCACGATGATTGGCGCTGCCACGACCGATCTGTTGCTTGAGGTGGCATGGTTTGATCCGACGGTCATTGCCGGGCGTGCGCGTCGCCACGGGCTGCTGACCGATGCCAGCCAGCGCTTTGAGCGTGGCGTCGACCCGGCCGGCCAGGAGCGCGCCCTGGCGCGCGCCACGGCGTTGCTGCTGGGCCTGGTTGGCGGCGAAGCCGGGCCGGAACAGATCCAGCAGCTGCCAGCCGAGATTCCTGCGGCGCTCGGGTCTGCGCTCCATCTCTCCGGTCGTCGATGTGACGAATCTGGTGCTGCTCGAACTCGGGCAGCCGATGCACGCCTACGATCTGGCGCTGCTGCAGGGCGGAATCCGCG
>JBEKOK010000397.1:0-2674 GCA_049521875.1 Steroidobacteraceae bacterium | reverse complement strand
CTGCATCAGCGACAGCAGCGCCTCCTGCATGCGGGCACCGCCAGTCGCGGAGAAGCACACCAGCGCCGAGGAATCCTTGATGGCGCGATCGACACTGCGCTTGAAGCGCTCGCCAACCACCGAGCCCATCGAGCCGCCGAGGAACGAGAACTCAAATGCGCACGCGACCAGATCCTGGCCGTGCAGCTTGCCGGCCAGCGCAATCAGCGCGTCCTGTTCGCCGGTGCTCTTGTGCGCCTGGGTCAGGCGGTCACGGTAGCGCTTGCTGTCCTTGAACTTCAGCGGATCTTCCGGGCGAATGTTGGCACCGATCTCCTCGGTACTCTCCGGATCGAGCAGCGCCAGCAGTCGCGCGCGCGCGCCAATGCGCATGTGGTGCGAGCACTTCGGACAGACATTGAGGTTGCGCTCCAGTTCAGCGCGATAGAGCACCGAGTCGCAGGCCGGGCATTTGATCCACAGCCCTTCGGGTACCGAGCGCGAGCGGCGCTCGGTCTTGATCCGCGAGGGCACGATCTTTTCAAACCATGACATGACTATCCGCCCGCGTCGCCGCTGCCCTTGAGGCCGCCGATAATAGCCGAATCGCCCTCCTCTGCCTCAGGCAGCCCGAAGGCCGCCGGGTAGCGAATCTGCCACAAATACAGCCCGTGCGCCGCCGCGGTGGCTTCACCGCTGCTGCGCTGGCGCGACTCAAGCTGAATCAGTGCTTGCTCGGGCGGTGCATCTCCGACCCCAACCGCGAGCAGCAAACCGACAATATTGCGCACCATGTGGTGCAGGAAGGCATTGGCAGTCACTTCGACGGTGAGCCATTCGCCATCCCTCGTGACCGTGAGCTGCTCGAGCCGCCGCACCGGCGAGCGCGCCTGGCACGCGGCAGCGCGAAAGGCACTGAAGTCATGTTGCCCGAGCAGGTGCTGTGCCGCAGCCTGCATGCGCTCGGCATCCAATGGCCGGTAGACACACAGCGCGCGTCCCGCGGCCAGCGCCGAGCGCGCCGGGCGATTGAGGATGACATAGCGGTAGGTACGACTCAGCGCGGCGAAGCGCGCATGAAAGTGCGCTGCAACCGGCCGCGCCCAGCCCAGGCTGATGTCGGCCGGCAGGTAGGTGTTGGTGCCCAGCACCCAGGCGCGTACCGAGCGGAGCGCGGTGGTATCGAAGTGGGCAATCTGGATGCGCGCGTGCACGCCGGCATCGGTACGCCCGGCAGCCGTGAGCGCTACGGGGCAGTCAGCGACGCGCGCGAGTGCGCGCTCAAGGGTCTGCTGAATCGAGGGCGCTTCGTCCTGCTGCTGCCAGCCGCAGTAGGCACGCCCGTCGTATTCGATGCCGATGGCAATCCGGCCCATCGACGCTCCTGCAGCCGGATCAGCCGGGGAGCGATTCGATCAGCCGGCGGGCTTCCTGCTTCTGCGACACGGAGCCTTCGCTGAGCACTTCTTCAAGGATATTGCGGGCCCCTTCCGGGTCGCCCATGTCCATGTAGGCGCGTGCCAGATCCAGCTTGGTGCCGACCTCGCTCAATGTCGCCGGCTCGAGCTCCGGCAGTGCAATCTCACCCGGCTCGAAGCGGTGGGTAGCCTCGAAGCCCGGCTCCCCCTTGAGGTTCTGCGTGCCCACATCCAGATCGAGCGAACCATTCTTCGCGATCTGTCCGGTGGAGCCCAGATCCAGGTCAATCTTGTGCGCCTCGAGCTTCAGCGCCTCGAGCTCGCCAGTCAGTCCGCTGTCATCCTCCTGAAGTTTGGTGACCTGCGTGACCATGGTCGGAGAATCGCCCGAAACCGCCGGCATTACGCCCGAGAGGTCATGATCGCTGAACAGCCAGGTGCCACTCTCGCTCGGGCTAAGCTGGTCAATCTGCTTGGTATCGCCACGCGCGTGCTCGGCACGAGCCAGCAGCTGATGTGTCTCGCCATCGGTGCGCGTGATCATCGTCGGGGATTCGGAAGTCGAACTGCCGTCCAAATCCGGATCATGCAGGTCCAGGCCCAGATCATCGATTGGCAGCTCAGCGGTCTGGTCGGCACCGGGCGCACCGGGGCGGAACAGCACGTCGAGCTTCTGACGAATCGTCGGGCTGTCTTCTCCCGGCAGAGTCGGCTGCTCGATAGTCGGCGCGTCCGGATCCAGTCCGGCCAGCTCCAGCGTCACGGTCTTCTGTGACATCTCGCCGGTGCGCGGCATTTCGCGCGTGGTGCCGGTCTGGTCCGAACCGCGCGCCGGATCATCGAGCACGAAGTCCATGCCGGTGTCACCGAGGCGGCGTGATTCGCCGGTCGGGTCCTCGGCGCCGAGCGCCGCACCCAGGTCCAGATCCACGCCACCGCCAGCGCCGCCACTGCGCTCGCGGGTGACCGTGGGCTCACCCAGCAGGTCGAAATCGACGCGGTTCTGACCGCCCTCGAGGTTCAGGTCAACGCCGGCGCTGGCAGCGCCTGGCAGGGCACCGCTGTTGGAGAAGAGCGCATCATCCGGCGCGATCTGGCGTCCCATGATGACAATCTTTTCCCACTCACCGGGCAGCGCCTGGGCGCGGCTGCTCGAGAGTTCGCGCGCCAGCTGCAGGAACTGCTCTTTGTTGCCCCAGACGAAGAAGACCTCGAGCAACTTGAGCTTGAGATCGCGTCGCTGCGGCTCACGAGAAATTGCAATCTTGACCAGATCG
>JBEKOK010000396.1:0-2675 GCA_049521875.1 Steroidobacteraceae bacterium | reverse complement strand
GATGTAGTTTCAGCACACCGCCCTAGCCAGCGCAGCGAGCACTATCGCCCATGTGGATCGTAAGAATCGCCCTGCAGCGTCCGTACACGTTCATCGTGATGTCGATCCTGATCCTGCTGCTCGGCGTATTCGCGGTCCTGCGCAGCGCCGCCGATATTTTTCCGAGCATCAAGATTCCGGTCGTTGCCGCCATCTGGGGCTATGTCGGCCTGCCGCCGAGCGACATGGCCAACCGCATTGTGTTGCAGACCGAGCGCGCGGCGCAGACCACGGTTAATGACATCGAGCACACCGAGTCCCAGTCACTCAATGGGATCGCGGTGGTTAAATACTTTTTCCAGCCGGGCGTCGATGAGGATCTGTCCTTCGGGCAGATCACCGGCGTCTCGCAGACCTTCCTTAAGAATGCGCCGCCGGGCACGACGCCACCATTCATCCTGGCCTACGACGCCTCGAGCGTGCCGATTGTGCAGATCGCGCTCTCGAGCGATTCACTGTCGGAAGCGCAGATCTTTGACCTCAGCAACACCATTATACGGACAGGCCTCGGTACGATCCCCGGTGCAGCGATGCCCTATCCATATGGCGGCAAGCAGCGCCAGGTCGAGGTGGATCTGAACCCCTCGGCGCTGCGCGCCCACGGCCTGTCGGGCGCCGATGTCACGAATGCGATCAGCAACCAGAATCTGATCCTGCCCGCCGGCACCGAGAAGATCGGCGACCTCGAATACTTCGTGGGCCTGAACGCCAGCCCCAAGACCGTTGCGGAGCTCAATGATCTGCCCTTGAGTGCGCAGAATGGCAGCGTGGTCTATGTGCGCGACGTCGCCCACGTGCGCGATGGCTATCCGCCACAGACCAACATTGCCCGCCTGGGCGGCAAGCGCGCGGTACTGATGACGGTGCTCAAGATGGGCACGGCCTCGACGCTCGATATCATCAATGCGATCAAGGATAAGTTGCCACAACTCCTGACCCAGGCACCTCAGGGCCTGAAGGCCGAGCTGATTGGCGATCAGTCGCTGTTCGTGCGTGCCGCCATCAGCGGCGTAGTGCGCGAGGCCGTTATAGCCGCGTTGCTGACCGGACTGATGATCCTGCTGTTCCTCGGCAGCTGGCGCAGCACCGCAATCATCTCGCTATCGATTCCATTGTCAATCCTGGCCTCGCTCGCCTGCCTCTCGGCGCTCGGCCAGACGATCAACATCATGACCCTGGGCGGGCTGGCCCTCGCCGTGGGCATCCTGGTTGACGATGCCACGGTCACGATCGAGAACATCAACTTTCACCTCGAGCAGGGACAGGCAGTCGAGCAGTCGATCCTCGAGGGCGCGCGGCAGATCGCGTTGCCGGCATTGGTTTCTACCTTGTCGATCTGCATCGTGTTCGTACCGATGTTCATGCTCACCGGCATTGCCAAGTACCTGTTCGTGCCGATGGCCGAGGCCGTCGTGTTTGCGATGCTGGCCTCCTACCTGCTCTCGCGTACGCTGGTACCGACCTTGAGCAATTACTGGCTCAAGCCGCACACCGAAGCGCACGCGACCAATGCCTTTGCACGCTTCCAGATGGGCTTTGAGAAGCGCTTCTCGAGCGCTCGGGATCACTACCACGCCCTGCTCGAGCGGGCGTTGCACAGCGGCGGGCGTTTTGCCCTGATCTTTTTCTGCGCCATGGCAGGTTCCGCTATCCTTGCCTTTCCATTCGGCCGCTACCTGCCCGGGCTCGGCCAGGACTTCTTCCCGCAGGTGGATTCGGGCCAGATCAAGCTGCACCTGCGCGCCCGCACCGGGCTTCGGATCGAGGAGACGGCGGCACTGACGGATGCAGTCGAGGCGAAAGTCCGTGAGAACATTCCGGCCAAGGAAATCGCCAGCATCGTCGACAACATCGGCCTGCCCTATAGCGGTATCAATCTGAGCTACAGCACCTCGGCGCCGGTGGGTCCCGGCGATGCCGATATCTTCGTGTCGCTCAAGGAAGGGCACGAGCCGAGCGTCAAATACGTACGCAAGCTGCGCGGCCTGCTGCCCGCAGCATTCCCCGGCACGAGCTTCGCATTCCTGCCGGCCGACATCGTCAGCCAGACGCTCAATTTTGGCCTGCCCAGTCCGGTCGACGTGCAGGTAGCCGGATTCAACGTCGACGCCAACCGTGACTATGCCAATGCCGTCCTGCAAAAGCTCCACAGCATCCCGGGTCTGGTGGACCTGCGCATCCAGCAGGCCAATGACTACCCAGCGCTGAATGTCGTCGTGGACCGGACCAAGGCCGAGCTGGTCGGCCTCACCCAGAAGGATGTGGCTTACAATATGCTCGAGTCGCTCGCTGGCAGCGTGCAGACCTCGCCCTCCTTCTGGATCGATTCGCGTACCGGCACCTCGTACTTCGTGGCGGCTCAGACACCACAGTACGTGCTTGATTCAACCAATGCGCTGGTGACCACGCCGGTGACCAATGGCCTAGGGGGCAGCGAGCAGGTGCTCGGGAATCTGGCAACCTTCAGTCGCGGAGCCGTGCCGGCCGTGGTCAGTCACTACAATTCGACGCCGGTGATCGACATCTACGGCTCGACACAGGATGCGGACCTGGGCTACATCTCCTCACAGGTCAATCGCATCGTTGCGGAGACCAAAGGCCAGCTGGCGCGCGGCTCCTCGGTCGTGGTGCGTGGC
>JBEKOK010000395.1:0-2675 GCA_049521875.1 Steroidobacteraceae bacterium | reverse complement strand
GAAAGCCAAATACAAAGGCCAATCTCGGACGTGCTACTAGGCTCCCTAATGGCGAGTCGAGGGTTCTGTGCGTAGTCCAGACCATTTTAATCATGAAGACCAAACAGATCTCTTCGCGAGCGCGTCTGTGCAAAACGAGGACGCCGGGGGGGCATCTGATCCGCCTTATGGCAAGTGCCACATATAACTATCGAGGATCACGTTCGGTTTCGGCACGCCTAGTTAAGCACGCCGCATTACGAAAGTGCTCGCGGTTGGGAACTCGCTTCGCCTGTTAGCGACATCTATGAGCGGAAGAGGACCGCAAGGAAGGTTATCGCAACGACTGCACCGATGATTGAGGTCGCCAGTGTGAGCGGCCCGCCACCACAGGGGCATCATACTGCTCATCGTGATAATGACAAGCCTGCTTCCCAAATGGGTGAGCAATAGGAGACAGATTGGCCATGTCACTTGCTGCTCTACTGAGGTCATCGTGTCTTTGAAGGTCATTAAAAATTGGGTGGAATCGAAGATCACTAGAAATTGGGTGGAATCATACCTCCGCGCTACTCTGGAAGTGGATGGTCAGAAAATGCCCTGGCGAATTGTCACTGCACGTGAGGCAATCGCCATGAGGTTGAAGGACTTGAAAGGCAACAGCGATCATCATGCGGAACGACACGAAATGCAATCGGCACTGGCCACTCTAACCCGCCTTGAAAATGAAGCGCCTGATGCAGACCGTGCCAAGAGGCCACCGCTCGTCACTCCGTCCGCCGCCACTGAGGAACTGAAGCCCGGGGATCGGGTCGAGGGTTTGGGCAACTTCGGAAGGCCAACGGGGGAGATCGGTACTGTTGAGCGAACGAACGAAGACGATGCAATGGTCAAGTGGGATGACGACGGTCGCGTGAGAGTCGGCCAACCTTGGCTCAAGAAGGTTTAGCGTCTGCGATTAGCCTGACCGCAAACTATCGCGAAATCGCGATGGCACTCGTTGACCTGGACGTGCCCACGAAAACGCCCGCTCTGGCAGCAACCGGGCCAAAAGTCGGCTCGGAGGAGATAACCTATCGATTTCCTCTAAGCCCGTTTCTGGATAGGTTCCGGTTGGCCGACAATCCCCTCGGAACAATTTTTGCCCCACTTCTACAACCCCTAGGAGCCAATGCCAATGCGGTTTGGCCGCACAGATCAAAACTTACATACCACGATCTGCTCGGCAGCTCGAGGACTTATGACTTGCTTTGACCATTCAATTTAATGCCCATCCCAACTTGCTCGCGATGAGCCAGGAAATTCTGCTGGCACCGGATTGCCGCTTGCCGCATTTCCCCGAATTGCGTACGCTGACGAATGGTATCGATCAGCGGGTCTTTTTTCCATTGCAGGATGGGAACAGTAGTTCCCCTTGGATGGCCTTACGTGACTGCAGGAGCGCTGATCACCGCGGGAAAGCTGCGCTCCACCAGCCGAGTCACGTTGGGTCCTGATCGAGAAAATCACGTTCTCGAATTGTGTTAGTCTATATCAGATATTAGTAACTAACGTCAACGTGAGTAATGCAAACGAAGCTGCAAAAAGATGCCCGCTCCCACGCCAACCGGAGCCCCAACCGCCGCTGCTCAGACCACCGCTGACTCAACCGCGCATTCGTTGCGGTACGCGTGGTACGTCGTCGGAGTCCTAACACTTCTGTACGCATTCTCGTTCATTGACCGCCAGATCTTCAGTCTACTGGTCGGCCCGCTTCGTCGCGACTTACACATCGGCGACGCTAAAATGAGTTTGCTGATCGGATTCAGCTTCGCACTGTTTTATACATTCTTCGGAATCCCTCTCGGCAGGCTGGCCGACATTTACAGCCGCAGGCTGATCATCGCGACCGGTCTCATACTGTGGAGCGGGTTCACGGCCAGTTGCGGACTGGCGCAAACGTTCGAAACGATGCTTTTGCTGCGCATGGGCGTCGGCGTTGGAGAAGCAGCGCTTTCCCCGGCTGCCTATTCGCTAATCACCGATTATTTTCCTCGCGAGCGGCTCGCTACGGCCCTTAGCGTCTACTCGATGGGCATCTACATCGGTTCCGGCCTGGCCTACCTGCTCGGTGGATTAGTCGTGGCGTATGCTTCGACCCAGGCCATGTGGACCGTTCCGCTGCTGGGAGCGGTCCATCCCTGGCAGATCATCTTTCTTTCGATCGGCCTTCCGGGCATTGCTGTGGCGCCCCTGCTCTTTACGGTACGCGAACCCCCCGCACGCCCCGGAACCGCCCGACGGACAGCTGTTCCAATGCGGCAAGTCTTCTCCTATATCTTCAAAAACCGGCGGACATTCCTGCTCCACAACATCGGTTTCGGCCTACTTGCGCTCTCTTCATACGCCAGTGCCGCTTGGGTGCCGGAATTCTATCGGCGCAATCTCCACTGGGCCATCGGACGCACAGGCCTTGTATACGGCTCCTGCGTCGCGATCTTCGGTTGCGCTGGAATCATCAGCGCGGGCCGGATCGCTGACTACTTGCGCAAGCGTGGCCGGGACAACGCGACTCTGCTTGTGGGTGCACTGATCGGACTGGTCGGGATACCTGTTAACTGTCTTTTGTACCTGGCGCCGTCGGCGACTTGGGCAACCCTCTGGTTGGTTGCCGGCTGCGCGCTTGCGGCAGCTCCCTTCGGTATCGCTCCCGCCGC
>JBEKOK010000394.1:0-3312 GCA_049521875.1 Steroidobacteraceae bacterium | reverse complement strand
CCTCAGGCGGCGGTCGGCTCTGAATTTCGTCCGACGAGACAGTCCCAAAACACTCAATCAAGGGCGCTTTCTTGGTTGTACGCCTTGAGTTAAGGCTAGCATTCTGGGCATGCGGATTCAATGTCGCGAGGGTAAACTTCAAGTCTCTCTATGGCGACAGCGTGACGATTAGATCTGCGCAATTGGCCACGACGGTCGTGCTCGTCGGCTGATCAGCAAGCCTCCAGCCGATGGTGTCGGATGGGTGCGGTCATCAATGAGGTAGCCGCGCGCAGAACGGGCCGAACAGGAAAATAAAAATGAGCCGCTGCGCCATGCCTTGCCTGAAGCTCAAGCTCGCCGCGCGCTGCGCCGTGGCAGCGCTATGCCTCGGGCAAGTCTGCAGCGCGGCTGAGCCTGCAAATGCTGGAGCGATCCAGATCGGCCTGGCCAACTACCTCACCGGCCCATCGGCAGCCGAACTCCTCACGCAAAGCAACCTGCCGCAGGCGAACTACCGCACTGGCGCGGCAGCGCAACAGGCCGCGCCGACCAATCAGTGGTACTCCTCAGTCATGTTCGGTCGCTGGTCCTATCCCATTTATGCCCAGCCAATGACTTACCGGGCAGGGTCAAAAGGGTTCGAACTTGGCCTGCCAGACCGCCGCGCACGTTCTCCGGATCCGTATCAACGCGAGATCCGCTATGCGCATCGCGCGGCCATCACCGTGTCTGCCAATGCATTTGCTGCCCGCGATGCGCGCCTGAAGAATTTCTCGGACTGGTCAGCGCAGTTCAGCATGGCCTCGCGCTCCGGCAAGAGCATGGATGCCACCGTACTCCATGGCAGTCCCTTCGCCTACTTCGAGTGCAGCGATGGTGATGTGCGATTCGCGCTGCGGGGCCGGCCCATAGTCATCGCGGATCCGCGACGACGTGGCGCCGATCGACGCGTTGTAGCCCTGAGCATCGACGGGCATTCCTATGCCTTGTTCGGTCCCACGGGCGCTCACTGGGCATGGCGCTCTCCGCAGCTACTGGTGCTGCACCTGCCCGGCAGCGCGCGCTATTTCTCGGTCGCTGGCCTGCCCGATAACCGGGCCGCCACTGTAGCCGCCTTCCTCGCCGTCGCCTACGCGTTCCCGGTCGATACGCGTGTCGAGTGGCACTACGACGAACATAGCAGCATGGTGCGCACGAGTTTCCATGTGACGACCGTGGCCCGGGAGGGCAGCAACGTTGCAACCTTCATCGGGCTTTATCCGCACCAGTGGTCGGCGGCGGCGCCGCAACTGACAGCGCTCTTCCAATACGAGACGGTGCGCGGACCGCTGCGCCTGATCCAGGGCAACGACTTTGCGATCGAACTGACTTATCACGGGATTCTGCCGCAATGGGCGGGCCTTGAATCGGCCGAGCACCGCGCAGCACTCGCCCCGATACTCAGTGCCGACACGCTGCGGGCCGAGGAACTGTTCACGCAGCAACCCGGGGATGGCACCTACTGGTACGGCAAGGCCATTGGCGCCACGGCCCAGCTGCTGTGCGTGACCGACGCCGAAGCAGAAGAGGCGGCGAGCGGGCGGCTGCTCGCGCAGCTCAAGAGCCGGCTGGAGTACTGGTTTGATGGGCTCCACTCCGGTCACTTTGTGCAGGATGAACAGTTAGGCACGTTCATCGGGCTGCCGGAGGAGTTCTACAGCGTCAGCCACATGAATGATCATCACTTTCACTATGGCTACTGGCTGATGGGCGCCGCGCACGTCGCGCTGCGTGATCCGGCCTGGGCCAGCGATGAGCGCTGGGGTGGCATTGTCGGCAAGCTGATCGCTGACATTGCTACGGAAGAGCGCGGACGGCGCGACTTCCCATTTCTGAGAAACTTCGATCCGTATGAGGGTCATTCCTGGGCGGCTGGTGATGCCAACTGGGTCCCGATCGCACGCTACGGCAATAACGAAGAGTCCTCGTCCGAAGCCATCAACGCCTGGGCCGCACTGATCCTGTGGGGCGCGGCCACTGGCAATCAGCGCCTGCGGGACCTGGGTATCTACCTCTATACCAGCGAAGTCGCTGCGATCCAGCAGTACTGGTTCGACACCAATCACCAGGTGCTTGGCACTGACTTTGGCAAACCGTTCGCCACGCAGGTCTTCGGCGGCAAGTTTGCCTACAACACCTGGTGGACCGCCGAGCCGCATGAGATCTACGGCATCAACCTGCTACCGCTGACGCCGGCGTCGACCTACCTCGGCGCTGATCCGGACTCGGTGCGTGCGGCCTTTGCGAACCTGCCAGCCGAGGAGCAGCGCTACCGAAGTCCGAGCCGTGATGACACGCCCGAGCGCCTGCGTGAGATCTGGCAGGACGCACTCGCCTCCTATCTGGCGCTGGCGGACCCCTCGGCCGGTCTCGCGCGCTGGAATCCGCTCGGAGCCGTCGAGGGCGGCGAAAGTCGCAGCCACACGCTGTATTGGTTGCTCAGCTTGAGTGAGATGGGCACACCCGATCCGAACACTACCGCCGACACGGCGCTCTATTCGGTTTTCCGTGACGGACAGGGCCTGCGTACCTACCTCGCTTACAACGCGAGCGACGCCAGCCGTCAGGTCCTCTTCAGCGACGGCAAGACCCTTGCGGTCGGGAGCGCGCGCGCGTTGCCACCCAGAATCGCCGCACGGTCGGCTTCGGAGAATTCCTTCACCGCAGCCAGCAGTTCGTGCATGCCATAGTCGGCCATGTCGTACGGGTAATCGGTGCCGACGATGAGCTGGCTGACACCCGCTTCCTCAGCCAGGTGCCGCAGGGCCTCCGGGCGGTAGACGATCGTGTCGAACCAGATCTGACGCAGGTAGTCACTGGGCCGCTTGCGGCAGGTGCGCGCATCCGGTCGCACCTGCCAGGCATGGTCCGCGCGCCCGATATAGGAAGCCAGATAGCCGCCTCCATGACCGACGAACAGCTTCACGCCAGGGTAACGATCCAGCACTCCGCCAAAAATCAGATGGGAAAGCGCCACGGTGTGCTCGAGAGGCTGCCCAAGATGATTGCTTAAGTAGAACGGTCGGGTCCGCTCGCCCAGGGTCGTGCCGAGCGGATGCAGGAACACTACGCAGCCCAACTGCTCGGCGCGCGCCCAGAAGCGCTCGAACTTGGCGCTGCCCAGTTCCTCACCGGACACCAGCGAGGAGATCTCCACACCCTTGAGTCCCAGGTGCCCGATCGCGTAATCGAGCTGCTCGATCGACAGTTCCGGGTGTTGCAGCGCCACGCTGCCCATACCGAGCAGGCGATCCGGATGTCGGCCAACCTGCTCAGCAATGTGTTCGTTGA
>JBEKOK010000393.1:0-2733 GCA_049521875.1 Steroidobacteraceae bacterium | reverse complement strand
TGGCGGAGAGAGAGGGATTCGAACCCTCGAAGGGCTTTTGACCCTTACACCCTTAGCAGGGGTGCGCCTTCGACCACTCGGCCATCTCTCCGTCTTTTACATTAATCACCAGGGAAATCAGCAGCTTAAATCGGCTTGTCCCTGTCTGTCGCGCAAGGGGGGCCATATTAGCGAGGGGGGTGGCTACCGTAAAGCGCGGTCTCGATCCTGGACCTGACCGCGCTGCGCCGAGCTTGGGGATAGTCAGTGAGCCTTTTGCATCCGCCCAGAGCGGAATGCGAGCTCACTCGCCGTGCGGGTCGCCTGGTTCTTCATCCGAATTGAAGTTCGAATTATCCTCGACGCCGCCTTCGCGCTGGATCCGATGGAAGATCTCTTCGCGCTGTACCGAAACACTCTTCGGTGCGTCCACGCCGAGCCTGACCTGGTTGCCCTTGACGCGCAGTACCGTGACAGTGACCTCAGTGCCGATCACAACAGACTCACCCACACGACGGGTCAGTATCAACATGTCCGGTCCTCCGCGAGTAGTGCCTCCCTGGCCCAAATGATTGGTTGCCGATGACACGGCGATTGAACCACCGGATCACCATTCCCTCGACCGGCACAGTAATACTGCCAGATTGTGCTCGACATTGCCTCAGGATCCCTGCACGCGCGACTGCACCCACGGCACAACGCTGGCCAGCGCGCCAGTGAGTGCTTCCGGGTTGTTGCCGCCGGCCTGCGCAAAATCCGCGCGTCCACCGCCCTTGCCTCCCACCTGCGCCGCCACTGCGGCGATCAACTCGCCGGCTTTGAGGCGCTGTACCTGATCGGCCGTGACGCCGGCCACAAGAATCAACTTTGTTGCGGACTCGACCGAAGCCAGCACGATCACTGCGCTGCCAAGACGGCTCTTGAGCTGATCAACAGCGGCACGCAGAGCGCCAGCATCCGCGCCTTCGACACGCGCGGCAAGCACCTTGATGCCCTGGATGTCGACTGCACCTGCGCCCAGGTCAGTGCCCTGACCGGAGGCGAGCTTGTCCTTGAGCGCACGGACCTCCTTTTCAAGCTGACGGGTCCGCTCCAGTGATTCGCGCACTTTCTCGAGCACATCATCGCGCGAGCCTCGTACCAGGTGCGCAACTTCTCGCAGCGCCGCATCAGTGCGCGTCACGTAATCCAGCGCCGCTTGCCCAGTCACGGCTTCAATGCGACGTACACCGGCCGCCACACCGGACTCGCTGGTAATGCGGAACAGCCCGATGTCGCCGGAGCGGGCAACGTGTGTCCCGCCGCACAGCTCGGTAGAAAAATCCCCGATCTGCAGCACGCGCACCTGCCGATCGTACTTCTCGCCAAACAATGCCATCGCGCCGGAGGCCACCGCGTCATCAAAATCCATCACGCGGGTCTCGGCAGGCTCGTTGGCGCGGATCTCGGCGTTGACAAGCCGCTCGATGCTCGTGAGTTCCTCGGCACTGACCGGCTGGAAATGGCTGAAGTCAAAACGCAGCCGATCAGGTGCGACGAGCGAACCTTTCTGCGTGACATGGCTGCCCAGCACCTGGCGCAGCGCTGCATGCAGCAGGTGCGTTGCCGTGTGGTTCAGTCGAACCGCGGCGCGGCGCGCGGCATCTACTTGCGCTTGCAGCTGATCCCCGATGCGCAGCGTGCCACTGGCCACGCGCCCGATGTGGCTGAAGGCCTGACCGCGCTTCTGGGTGTCACTGACGAGGAAACGCCTGCCGGTGGCCGCGAGCTCGCCCTGGTCTCCGACCTGCCCACCGGACTCGGCGTAGAAGGGCGTGCGCTCCAGCAGCACCTCACCTGCCTCGCCTTCGTTGAGCGTATTGACTGGCGCCCCCTCGCGCAGCAGCGCCACAACAGCGCTCGCGCCTTCGAGCTGCTCGTAGCCCAGGAACTGCGTGTGCCCTTCAATTTGCGGGCCGCCACGCATATCGACGCCGAAGCGGCTGGCAGCGCGGGCGCGCTCACGCTGGGTTTCCATTTCGCGCTCATAGCCAGGAAGGTCAACCTCGAGGCCTCGCTCGCGCGCGATATCGGCTGTCAGGTCAGGCGGAAAACCATAGGTATCGTGCAGCAGGAACAGCAACGCTCCGGGCACAACTTTGCCTCCGGCCTGCCCCATGCGCTGTTCAAACTGTTGCATGCCAGCGACCAGCGTTTCGGCGAAACGTTCCTCTTCGGCCTTGAGAACGCGTGCAACCTGCTCGGACTTGGTCAGCAGCTCGGGGTAGGCCTCGCCCATGACCGCGACCACGACCGGGACGAGCTTGTAGAAGAACAGCCCCGTCTGCCCTAGCTTGTAGCCGTGACGCACGGCGCGACGCACGATCCGTCGCAGCACGTAGCCGCGGCCCTCGTTCGAGGGCACGATCCCATCGGCCACCAGGAACGTGCAGGCGCGAATGTGATCTGCGATCACGCGCAACGAGGGCGAAGCCAGCTCGTGCGTGCCGGTCGCCTCGGCCGCGGCCGCGATCAGGTTTTTGAACAGGTCGATGTCATAGTTGGAATGCACGCCCTGCATCACGGCGGCCAGGCGCTCGAGCCCTGCGCCGGTGTCGACCGAGGGCTTGGGCAGCGGCACCATCGTGCCATCTGCCGAGCGCTCGTATTGCATGAACACGAGGTTCCAGATCTCGACGTAGCGATCGCCGTCCTCATCGGGCGAACCCGGCGGACCGCCGGCGATGCCTGCTCCGTGATCGTAGAAAATCTCGG
>JBEKOK010000392.1:0-2765 GCA_049521875.1 Steroidobacteraceae bacterium | reverse complement strand
TGTGGTTCGAATCCCTCGGACTTGAATCCGTGTTCTGGACGCGCCTCGACCTTGAGGCTGCGACGTTCGCGGCCTTCGCGCTCGCAACTTTCTTCGTAGTCTACGGCGTGTTTCGAGTGCTGAAGCCCGACCGTCTCGACGATCTGATCGCCAGCACGCTTCTCGTCAACCGCAGGCCGATGCGCCTGCCCATCGACTGTATCCTCAAACTGTTCGGGCTCGGGTCGTCATTGGCGTTGGCGGCCATCATCGGCTCGAGTATGGCGGCGCGCTGGATGACCTTGGCGCTCTACTGGCGCGCTCCGCGCAGCGCGGACATGCTCGACCCCATATTCGGCCGGCCGCTCGACTTCTATCTGTTCACGCTGCCGGCATTGCAGCTCATCTCCGGATGGCTCCTGACGTTGTCGGTCGTCGCGAGCCTCATCGCCGGGGCGTTCGTCGCGGTCATGGGCGGCGCGGGTATCTTGCCACAGTGGCGATCTTCCGCGGTGCAGACTGGGTTGTGGCGCGGCTTTTCGGCGAGCCTCGCCGCATTCTTCGTGATGCTCGCCGTGCGCGCATACCTCGGGCGCTTTGAGCTTTTGTTCCAAGAGGGCACCATTTTTTCGGGCGTTACCTACACCGATGCGCACGTCACCTTGGGCGGCACCCTGGTGGTGTGCGTGGCGCTTATCCTCGGCGCCGTCATCGCGTCGGCTGCTGCGGTCCGTGCACCGCGGCCGCGCTGGCTGCTGGCCGTACCTCTTCCGGTCATCGCCTGCTATCTCATAGTCGGCGGTGTGCGCTGGTATGTCAGCGGCTTCATCGTGGCGCCGAATCAGCTGGTGCGTGAGCGTCCCTTCATTGCCCACAATATCGAAATGACGCGGCGGGCCTACGCGCTCGACCGCATCGAGACGCACCCGTTCCCCGCCGACACAGGCATCGAGGCGGTCGAGCCGGACCGCAACCAGACGACGCTCGAGAACATACGGCTGTGGGACGTGCGCGCGCTGCAGGATACGCTGCGTCAGATTCAGGCGATTCGCACCTACTACGACTTTCCGGATATCGACATCGATCGATACGAGGTCGGGGGTGCCACGCGCCAGATGATGTTGGCCGCACGCGAGCTCAACGTGGAGAAGTTGCCGCAGAGCAGCCGCAACTGGATCAACGAGAAGCTGATCTATACCCACGGCTACGGGGTCACGATGAATCCGGTGAACGGCTTTACGTCCGAAGGGCTGCCGACGCTCATCCTCAGCAATATGCCGGTGCAGAGCACGATTCCCGGCCTCACCGTGACCCGCCCGGAGATCTATTTCGGCGAGCTCACCAACACCGATGTCTACGTGAAGACTCGCCAGAAGGAGTTCAATTACCCGCAAGGCGATGCCAACAATCTCACCTCCTACCAGGGAAACGGCGGAATTCGGCTGGGTGGGTGGCTGCGCCGTACCCTGATCGCGCTCGATCGCGGCGATCTAGCGAAGCTGCCGTTCAGCGACGATGTGACTTCCGAGAGCCGCTTGCTGATGCGTCGCCAGTTGAGCGAGCGCGTGCAAGAGCTCGCGCCGTTCCTCGCGCTCGACCCCGACCCCTACGTCGTGGTCGGCGAGGACGGACGCATCTACTGGCTGATGGACGCCTTCACCACCTCCGACGTCTATCCATACGCGCGCCGGGTCACCCTCGGGTCCGACAGCATCAACTACATTCGCAACAGCGTGAAGGTCGTGATCGATGCGTACACCGGGCAGACGACATTCTATGTGTTCGACGCGCACGATCCGATCATCGCCGCCTACCGCTCGGTATTTCCCAGCCTGTTCACCGATGCGTCAGCGATGCCGGCCGCGGTGCGCAAGCATGTGCGGTACCCGGAGCTCATGCTAAACGTGCAGGCCGCGATCTACGGCCTGTATCACATGACCAATCCCGACGTGTTCTACAATCGTGAGGATTTGTGGAGCGTCGCCACGGAAGTGCGGACGCCGGATCAGCGCCAGCAGGTCATGGAGCCCAACTTCGTGCTGATGACCCTGCCGGGTGAGCGGTCCACTGAATTCATTGCGATCCTGCCTTTCACACCGGCCAATCGCAACAACCTGATCGGCTGGATCGCCGGCCGAAGCGATGGCGAACACTATGGCGAGGCCCTGGTCTATGACTTCCCCAAGACCAAGTTGATCGACGGACCCTTGCAGATCGAGGCGCGCATCGATCAGAACGCCGAGCTGTCCGGTCAGTTAACCTTGTGGAACCAGCAGGGCTCCCACGTGCGCCGCGGCACCCTCATCGTGATCCCCATCGGGCGGGCGCTGCTCTACGCCGAGCCGATCTACTTGCAGGCCGACCGTAGCCCCATGCCGGAGCTCAGGTTGGTGGTGCTCGCGGTTCAGGATCGCCTGGCCTACGGGCCGACGTTCGAGTCGGCGATGGCTGCGCTGTTCGGGACAGGGCCCTCCATGCTGAGCGCGCAAGTATCGCCGAGCGGCCCCGCAGCACGGCCGGCGGCCGCCGCAACCCGCTCGGCCGCTGCTCCCGCCGACATCGATGCGCTGATCGCCGAGGCGGCCCGGGATTTCACTGAATATCAACAGCTCACGGCGGCGGGCAAGCTCGCGGAGGCGGGCGAAAAATTAGAGTCGCTGAAGCGTGCTCTGGAGGAACTGCAGGCTCGGCACCATTGATCGCGTGGCCGACTGCGGGCCTACGAGAACGGACGCGACCCTTCAGGCCAGGCTGACTCGCTATTTCGATTTCTACAACCGCCGGAT
>JBEKOK010000391.1:0-2779 GCA_049521875.1 Steroidobacteraceae bacterium | reverse complement strand
CCAAGGTCGTCAGCGATATTGCCGTTACGAAATGATCGGTCGCCCATTCCAGACCAACTCAGGCAAAGGGCGCTCAAGGGACTCCCGACGCAGGAGCGCTACTGTCTCTACCAATAGGTGCAAATACGCAGCGGTACTCACAACGGAGCGAGGTATATGACCAACACGGTAGCGGACCAGATTGCTGAGACCTTGGCGGTGGCGGGTGTACAGCGCATCTATGGCGTAGTCGGTGACAGCCTCAATGGCATTACCGACTCGTTACGCCGACAGGAGCGCATTCGGTGGATGCACATGCGCAACGAGGAGGCGGCCGCATTCGCGGCTGGCGCGGAAGCGCACCTCACTGGCACTCTCGCCGCGTGTGCGGGCTCCTGTGGCCCAGGCAACTTGCACTTGATCAATGGACTCTTTGATTGTCATCGCAATCGCGTGCCGGTGCTTGCCATCGCGGCCCATATCCCGTCATCCGAGATTGGCTCCGGATATTTCCAAGAGACCCATCCGGAAATCCTGTTCCGCGAGTGCAGTCATTATTGTCAGCTCGTGTCTTCGCCCGCACAGATGCCACGTGTTCTGGAAGAGGCAATCCGCGCTGCCGTAGGTCAGCGCGGTGTCGCGGTGATCGTAATTTCCGGTGACACTGCGCTCAAAGAAGCGTCGACTGCGGCGCCACCGAGTGTCAGCGGTCTTCTGCCAAGTCCTCCGGTCGTGCTGCCCGCTCAAGCGGAGCTCGATCGGCTCGCTGCCTTATTGAACGAATCGAAGCGAGTTACGCTGCTGTGTGGCTCCGGCTGCGCCGGCGCACATCTTAGTTTGCTTGCGCTGGCCGCGAAACTCCAGTCGCCCATGGTGCATGCACTGCGTGGCAAGGAACATGTCGAGTGGGACAATCCCTACGACGTTGGGATGACTGGGCTGATCGGCTTCAGTTCCGGTTATTACGCGATGAAGGATTGCGACACCCTGTTGATGCTGGGAACCGACTTCCCCTACCGCCAATTCTATCCCGAGAGCGGTGTGCATATTGCGCAGATCGATATCCGACCCCAGAACTTGGGTCGACGCGCGCAGATTGAGCTCGGACTCGTGGGCGATGTTGCGGCAACCATCACTGCACTGCTACCGCGTCTCGATCAGAAAAACGATGGCTCCCACTTGAACGATGCTCGCCATCACTACCAGGAGGCGCGTAAGGGGCTTGACCAGCTTGCCGCGGAACACGACGGGAAAGGGCTGATTCATCCGCAGCAGATCGCCCGTGTGTTGAGCAAGCTCGCCGCGGACGACGCGGTATTTACCTGCGATGTCGGCCTACCAACCGTGTGGTCTGCGCGCTACCTCGCGATGAATGGCAAGCGGCGGCTGGTCGGCTCCTTCTGGCATGGCTCCATGGCGAATGCCATGCCGCAAGCGATCGGGGCGCAATGCGCGTACCCGAACCGCCAAATTATTTCCTTGTCCGGTGATGGCGGGTTCACCATGCTCATGGGCGACTTTCTGAGCCTGGTCCAGCTTGGCTTACCCGTCAAGATCATCGTTTTTAACAACGGCGCGCTCGGATTTATTGAGCTCGAACAGAAGGCGACGGGATTCTTGGACACGGGGACGGACTTCAAGAATCCGAACTTTGCCGAGATGGCCGAAGCGGTCGGCGTGCGCGGCATCCGGCTCGAACGTCCTGAGCAGGTTGAGACGGGTCTCGCGACGGCGCTCGCACATAAGGGCCCAGTCCTGGTCGATGCCGTTGTTAATCGAATGGAACTGGCGATGCCGCCGAAGATTCAGGCGGAGATGGCCAAGGGCTTCTCGCTGTACATGCTGAAAGCTGTGCTCGACGGTCGCGCAGGCGATCTGGTGGACCTCGGTCGCACAAATCTGCTTCGTTAAATCGACTACCTCCTATGAGCACGGAACTCCTAACACTATTGCTTTCCCGGATCCAGTTCGCATTTACGGTGTCGTTTCACATCATTTTTCCCGCATTCACCATCGGCCTTGCCGCGTGGCTCGCGTTCCTCGATGGCCTGCATCTCGCAACGGGACGTCCGGTCTACCGACGGCTGTTCGATTTCTGGCTCCGCATTTTTGCCGTGGCGTTCGGGCTTGGGGTGGTGTCCGGTATCGTATTGGCATTCGAGTTCGGGACTAATTGGAGCGAGCTTGCGCGCCGCACTGGCGCCATTCAGGGCCCCTTACTGGCGTACGAGACATTCACGGCGTTCGCGCTCGAGGCAAGTTTTTTTGGGGTGTTGATTTTCGGTCGCAATCGCGTGCCGCGTTGGTTCTATTTCATCGCGTGTCTAATGGTGGCGCTCGGCACCACGCTGTCCGCTTTCTGGATCATGGTCAACAATAGCTGGATGCAGGTCCCGAGCGGGGTGCATCTGACGGCAGATGGCGCTTTCGTACCTGATAGCTGGCGGGCGATCATTCTGAGCTCGGTCGTGTGGGTGCGGTTTCCGCACATGCTGCTCGCCGCCTACGTGACGTCAGCCTTCTGTATTGCCGCAACCGGGGCGTGGTACATGTTGCAGAAACGCGAGCGTACCGAGTCGCGCACCATGATGCGTATGGGACTTGGAATTGCGGCGGTTCTCGTGCCGGCACAAATGCTCTTCGGCCACTTAAATGGCGAATATGTCGTTCGCCACCAGCCGTCCAAGATGGCGGCAATCGAGGCCCGGTGGCACGACGAGAAGCCTGCCGCTGAGGTGCTGCTAGCTTGGCCGGACGTCGAGAACCGACGCAATCGCTTCGCCATCACGTTGCCGGCGCC
>JBEKOK010000390.1:0-2800 GCA_049521875.1 Steroidobacteraceae bacterium | reverse complement strand
TGCTCGCACTTAGGTACCGCTCGCCAATTGATGCTGCCCTGACTGCGAGAACAAGATCCGTGCTGGCGGCGCCTTTCACGACGTAGCCAACGGCACCAGCCCTCAGTGCACGAAACACATGCTCTGAGGACTGGCTGGCAGATAGCACCACAATGTGCGTGTGTGATAATCGCTTGAGAATTCGTGCTGTGGCGTCGATCCCACCAAGTTCCGGGATCGCCAGGTCCATGACGATTACATCCGGTTTGAGCCGCAGTGCCGCGGCGACCGCCTGCTCACTGGTAGCTGCGGTCCCGACCACCTGAAAGCCTGGCTCTCGCTCTAGGAGTAAGGTAAGCCCCTCGCGCACGATACCGTGATCGTCAACGACCAGCAGCCTGGTGGATGGGAGAGCGTGCAAGGGGTTCACCGACTGTGATCCTCGGCCGGCGAAGGGTGGGTATCTAGGTCTAGATAACACCCATCTGGCGATAGATATATACGCTACACAACTTAGGAGGCACTCCCCCGCCCTAAAGGCGCTCCGTGCAGCCCATGGCGAACCCCGAATTGGGGCGGTTAGCGATGTCGATGGCTAAAAGGGCGCGTACTGCAGGGCCCGCATGCGCGGATTGCTGGCCTTTCTGCCCCTGGATGCTGCCCATTGTGCGATTTACTGCGCGTGCCCTGCGTTGCGCGCAACGGGCACGACGCCAAGGCGAAATTGGCGGGCACGAAGGCAGTGAGCAGTTGAGCGGAATTCTTGGCCAGACCTCAATAACGTGCTTTGCGGAGGCCCCAGAGGGCCTTGATCACCTCTAAGGCATGCTCTCGGCGAGCTCGGGTACCCGAGCGCAGACGATTGATCTGACCTATGGGTCGGTATTCGGCCAATTTGTTACGCAGTGGCAATGGCTCCTCGGAGCCGGGGACCATAAAGTACGCTGGTGCAATTCTTGGGGCGCTGCGGGTCGAGATGCATGAGCAGGAAGCGGCCCGCAACAAAGCTGTTTACCTGACCATTGGCATGACCCCGGACGGTCGCAAGGATCGGCCCGGTCTGCGGTTCGGGCAGCCAGTGAGCGTCAAGCTCTGGCTGCGCTTGTGGAAACCGACAACACTTGAACCATGGCGCCTAAGGAGTGGCATGCCGCAAGAGCTCGGATTTCATTAGTGATTGCAGATCGCCTACCGGCCCAGTCCGCACAACATTCCCGCCTATGCCTGCTGCGGCAGTCAGGCTAAGTGCGGGCGTTCTACAACGAGCATCCTGCGGCATCACCCATACTGCAGTGGAGTGATCGATTGCTTGGTTCCGCTCCGGCAAGCAGCAAGCACGCCCGCGACGGTGTGACATGGCCGACAGAACAAGAGAATGTTGCGCGCCGGCGGCTCGCCGATCGGGTTTTCCCTACATCCCCGGCGACGCTATCACTATAAGCTCCTCGGCCAACAGTCGGTCGAAAGCCATTGAGCGACCAGTTGACGCGCACGCGCGGACATCCGCGCCGCCACACTGAGCGTGGGAGAGAGAGTCATTCGTGGAGCAAGAGCTATTTGGTGAGGTTGGGCGGTCAAGCTTTCCGGCGCGAGCCGCATCACCTGTGCTCAAGAGCGTTCAAGCCTTGCAGGTGCCGGCCCGGGCCTCACCGTCGGAGCTTCTTCAGCCGCTAGCCTGCGATGCGCGGATCTCGCATGAACGAGTGCGAACGTGAATGTCATAAAACAACCATCCTTGATCGAGGCTTTCCGTCGCTTCTCAACGGCGGACTGGATTGTCGCGGGCACCGCGCTGCTTATCATCTGCGGTGGCTTGTCGATTTGCATTGGATGGTGGGTGCGCATACCAACACTGGTCCAACTGTTTCCGGATGCCCCCACTCACTTCAATACTGCAATGCTCTTCATTTTGCTTGGGGCGGGAGAGTTGGGTTTGGTGCTCCGGCGCCGACGCATCGTAATGGCGGTAGCGTTCGTCGTGTTTTGTGTTGCGAGCGCCGAGTTCGCCGAATACGCACTCCGTATGAACCTGGGCATCGATACGTTGTTTGCGTTCCCATTCGTGGGTCGCGATGCCCCCTATCCTGGGCGCATGTCGGGAAATACCATTGCGTGCTTTCTGCTTGTGTGCGGCGCGCAGGTCCTAATGTCGAAGTCAGACAGAGACGCGGATGCCGCAACTACCGCCGCTGTCATTTTGAAGACGCTCGCTGGCGGGATTGCCTTCGTCGCGCTAGTCGATTACATCGTGGGGCTCGAGAGCGCCTACGGGTGGACTGATTCCGTGGGAATGTCAATACGCTGCTGTGCGGGATTTTTGCTTATTTTCATCGCCCGAATTGCCGCACTATGGCAGCGCGACATTTTGGACAAGCCCAGCCTGCCAAACTGGTTCCTGCCGTTTCTGACAATCGCCGTAGTCATCATCGCGATAAGTCTGATCTGGATGTTCTCTAGCCCCGCTGCCCGACCATACATGCTCGATCCGCTTTACCGGGAAGTCGCTCACCGAAGATCCATCGCAATGATCTTGAGCGTTGGTACGCTCATCATTCTCGGAACGATCAGCGTGCTGGTTGCAAGGCACAAAGCGGTTTTGGCGCGGGCGAGCGAGAAGACACTTTCCTTAGTAATGGAGAACATGTCGGATGGGATCATGCTCATGGATGCCAAAGGGGATGTGTTCTACCAAAATCCGGCCTCTCTACGCATCCGCGGCTTCCGACAGTCCGACGTGAACGAGTTTACCAACGAAAGCCAAAAGGCAACCAACGAAAGCCAAGAAGTAACCTGGGAAGCTTGGGATGAAAGTGGACAGCTT
>JBEKOK010000389.1:0-2849 GCA_049521875.1 Steroidobacteraceae bacterium | reverse complement strand
CGCATCGCTCATCGGCTCGATCGGCACGAACTCGACAACATGCAGCAGCGTCAGCTCGGCATGCCACTGCGCTGCGAGTTCGGCCGCTTTGGCAACCACGGCAGCGCTCTGATCATTCAGATCCACGGCCGTCAGAATGCGCTGGTAATCGGCCATGCGAGGCAACCCACCTACCCCAAGAAGTGGCCTAGTGAAGCACAGCGGCTGCAGCGAGCGCCAGCGCTCCGAATTGCTCTGTGCTCAGGGTTTCGGCCCGGGCGCCGGGATCGATTCCGGCGGCGCGGATCTGCTCGGCGTTAAGTAATGAAGCGAGTGCGTTGCGCAATGTCTTGCGCCGCTGGCCGAAAGCCGCGGCCACGACCGCCGCGAAGGCCGGATGTTGCGCCCAGGCTGGGGGGGCGGCCCGCACTTCCATGCGCACCAGGGCAGACCAGACCTTGGGCGGCGGGCGAAAGGCGCCGGGTCCGACCTCGAGCAACGAGCTGGCCGCGACGAACGGAGCCAGCATCACGCCGAGGCGCCCGTACTCACCGCCCCCTGGCGGCGCGACGATGCGTTCGACCACTTCCCGCTGCAACAGGAAATGCATGTCGGCGATGTGCTCGCGAAACCCCAGCAGGCGGAACAACAGCGGAGTCGAGATGTTGTAGGGCAGGTTACCAACGACGCGCAGCATCCCGCCACGTGCTCGCGCCAGTGCGCCCCAGTCAAAATCGAGTGCATCGGCTTCGTGTACGGTAAGTCGATCCCGCAGGCTGGCATCGCTGCGCAGCGCCGCCGCCAGGTCCCGATCGATCTCGACCACGTCGAGCAATCCGGCCGCCTCCAGCAGCGGTCGCGTCAACGCACCCTGGCCCGGGCCGATCTCCACCAGGTGCTCGCCGGCCCGTGGCCGGATCAGGCGCACGATGCGCTCGAGGACCGCAGGATCGTGCAGGAAGTGTTGGCCGAAGCGCTTGCGGGCGCGCATCAGCGCGACTTGGCGGTCATCTGGGCCGCGAGGTGCAGCGCGGCGCGCAGGCTTCCCGGATCGGCGCGACCCGTGCCGGCCAGATCAAGCGCGGTGCCGTGATCGACCGAGGTGCGCACGATCGGCAGGCCGAGCGTGACATTCACAGCATCGCCAAATCCGGCGTGCTTGAGCACCGGCAAGCCCTGGTCGTGAAACATCGCCAGCACCGCATCGACGCCCTCGAGGTGGCGCGGCACGAACAGTGTGTCGGCCGGGTAGGGGCCGCTGACATCGACACCGCGCGCACGCGCCGCCGCGATGGCCGGTGCAATCACCCGAATCTCCTCATCGCCAAGATGCCCACCCTCACCGGCATGCGGGTTCAGGCCGCAGACGGCCAGGTGCGGTTTGGCGATGCCCCAGAAGCGTTGCAGGGATTCATTGAGGATCATCAGGATCTGCACGAGCTGCGCCTCGTGCAGCGCGCCGCTGACCTCGCGCAGCGGCAGGTGCGTTGTGGCCAGCGCGACCCGCAGCGATCCGGCGATCAGGAGCATCACCGGCAGCTCGACGCCACAGCGCGCCGCCAGGTACTCGGTGTGCCCGCTGAAGGGCACGCCAGCCTCGTTGATGATGCTCTTCTGCACCGGTGCCGTGACCATCGCGGCAAATTCAGCGGCGCGACAGCCATCGAGGGCGCGATCGAGCAATTGCAGCACCTGATGAGCATTACCGCTCCGCAGCTCGCCAGCCTGTACCGGTTCGGGCAGCGGCACGTGCAGCACGGTGAGTTGGCCCGCGGCGCGGGCGATCGGCGCTCCGCGCTCGTAATTGGACAGTGAGATCGACAGCTTCAGTTGCCGGGCGCGCTGCTCGAGCAGCCTGCGGTCAGCCAGGCATACAAAAGCTTCAGTGCGCGTCTCAGCGGCCAGCTGCAGGCACAGATCCGGACCAATGCCCGCCGGCTCACCGCTGGTGAGCGCCAGCGGCAGGAGCGGTACGGTGGTCGCGGCCATGGGTTCGTTAGAGGAAAGTGCCGCCCTCGGCGCAGCCTCGACTACAGGCGGGTTTCCACGTAGGCCTCGTCGCGGATCTGGCGCAGCCAGATTTCAGTCGCCTCGTCCACGCGGCTGTCGCGCAGCTGTTCGAAGGCTTTCTCGCGAACTGCCGATTCGGTGTTATCGAAGTCGCGGCTCCCCAGCATCTGGATGATATGCCAGCCAAAGCGCGACTTAATCGGTTCGCTGATTTCATCGACCTGCAGCTTAGCGGCAGCAGCGGCAAATTCCGGATCATAGACATCGAGCTTGGCCCAGCCCAGATCCCCGCCGTTGATTGCCGAGCCGCTGTCCTCGGAGCTCGCCTTGGCGACCACGGCAAAGGCCTCGCCGTTGAGGATCCGAGTGCGCATTGCGTTCAATTTCTGCTTGACCGTCGCATCATCCTCAAGCTCATTGGTCTTGATCAGAATATGGCGCAGGTGCACCTGCTGGATGATGTGTGGACCGTCACTGGAGCGCAGATCGTTGAGGCGCACCAGGTGATAGCCGCTCGAGGTCTGCAGCAGCTCGCTGACCTGCCCGGGCTTCATGCGCGCCACGACGTCGGCGAGGAAGGTCGGCAGCTGCGGACCCTTGCGCCAGCCCAGCGCACCCCCTTCAAGCGCGGTCTGGCTGTCCGAGTAGGCGACGGCCAGCTGGTTGAACGGTTCGCCCTTGTTGGCGCGCGCGAGCACGTCGAGCGCCTTCTGGTGCGCCTTCTCCAGCTGCTCAGGGGTCGCATCCTGGGCGACGGCGATCAGGATGTGGGAGACGTTGTATTCGTTGTCCGCAGTCGCGGTGTTTTTCTGCACGGCGAGGAACTCATCGAGCTCGCGCGGCGAGATGTTGATGCGCTG
>JBEKOK010000388.1:0-2870 GCA_049521875.1 Steroidobacteraceae bacterium | reverse complement strand
GGGGCTCTGGCCCTTCCTGCTCGCGGCCCTCCTGACGGGCCCCGCGGTGCTGGCCGATGGTCCGCTCGACGGGGATTTCGAGGTGGTCTCGGCCTATGCGGTGACCAACCAGGGCGTCGTGCAGCTGAGCGCCCGTATCCGCTACCCGGTCACCGAGCGGGTCCGCATGGCGCTGCGCGATGGGGTCACGCTCGATTTTGATCTGGATGTGAACATCGAGCGCAAGCGGCGCTTCTGGTTCGATGCCAAGGTGACCGAGGAGAGCTTGCGCCGCGAACTCTCCTATCACGTGGTGACCGATCGCTACATCGTGTGGAATGCCGACGGCACCGAGCTCGACAGCTTTGAGACGCTGGCCGGGGCGATCGAGCGCATCGGCCAGGTCGACAGCTGGCCGGTGGCCACCGAGTCGCAGCTGCCCGGGGACGGCCCATGGCAGATCAGCGCCCGGGCCGGCGTGCGCCGCGGCCGGCTTCCGGACGCGCTGCAGACGATAATGTTCTGGAGCGATGCCTGGCATCGCTCAAGCAACTGGTATTCATGGACACTCGTACACTGAGGCTGTGGCTGGTGCGGGCGCTGGTCGCGCTTGGCATCGGCGCGGGCGGCGGCGCGCTGCTGCTGCTGGAACGCAGCGTCGAGAACTCGGCCGAATTCAGCCGCTGGCAGCCCTCGATCCTGGTGTGCGGTGTACTGGCGGTGCTGGCACTCGCGGTGCTGCTGGCGCGCCAGCTGTGGCGCCTGTACAGCGATTTTCGTCACCACGTTCCCGGCTCGCGCCTGACGGCACGCACGGTCACGATGTTCGGCGGCCTGGTCATCGCACCACTGCTGATCGTGTACCTGTTCTCGCTCGAGTTCATCAACCACGGCATCGATAGCTGGTTCCGGGTCGAGATCAAGCAGGGCCTGAACGATGCGCTGGTGCTCTCGCGCTCGGCGCTCGACCTGCGCTTGCGCGAGCAGGCGCGGCGCACCGAGTCCTTTGCGCGCGCCGTGGCGAGCCTGCGCGGCGTGGAACTGCAGACGCGCATGGATGCCGAACGGCGGGCCGCCGAAGCGGCCGACATCATCATCTACGATGTCAGCGGCCGGCCGCTGGCAATCAGCAGCGCCGCGATGAGCGCGCAGTTGCCGGGGCCGCCATCGGCCGAGGTGATGCTGCAGATCGCCTCGGGGCAGAACTACGTCAGCAAGGAGCTGGAGCCCAACGGGCGCTACGCGATCACAACCGCGTCGCCGATCCCGACGCGTCCCGGGGAGGCCGAGCGGCGCTACGTGCTGATTGACTACGATGCGCCCGAGGCGCTCTCGGCACTGGGCGAGGCAGTACAGCGCGCCTACTCCAACTACGGCTCGACCGCCGCCGAGCGCGAACCGCTCAAGGAAACCTTCGGGCTGACCCTGACGCTGGTGCTGCTGGTGACGATGCTCGCGGCAATCTATGGCGCGGTGTTCTCGGCCCAGCGCCTGACGCGCCCGGTCCAGGATCTGATCGCCGGTACGCGCGCTGTCGGCAAGGGCGATTTCGGCACGCGGCTGCCGTTGCCCTCGCGCGATGAAATGGGCTTCCTGGTGCACTCATTCAATGACATGACCAAGCGCCTGCGGCGCGCCAGCGAGGAAGCGGCGATGAGCCGCCAGGCGGTCGAGCGCGAGCGCGAGCGGCTCGAGGTGATCCTCTCGCGGCTCTCGAGTGGCGTGCTCGTTATCGACTCGCAGCTGAACGTGCGCAGTGCCAACCAGGCCGCGAGCGCGATCCTCGGCGCCGAATTTCCCGACGAGGGTGCGACACTGCTGCCGCCGCTCACTGCCGAGCACTCGCGCCTGGCGCAGTTCAGCGCCGCATTGCGCGAGCGCTTTGCGGTCGGCCGGCGCGAGTGGCGCGAGCAGCTGAACCTGGGCGGCGAGGGCGGCGGCGTGGTGCTGCTGTGGGCCTGCACGGCGCTGCCGGATGAGGATGAGCGCGGCGGGCTTGTGATCGTGTTTGATGACATCACGGCGCTCCTTACGGCACAGCGCAGCGCCGCCTGGGGCGAAGTGGCGCGGCGCCTCGCGCATGAGATCAAGAATCCGCTGACGCCGATCCAGCTCTCGGCCGAGCGCCTGCGCCGCAAACTGCTGGGCGGCCTGAACGCCGAGAATGCCCAGTTGCTCGAGCGCGCGACGCACACGATCGTGCAGCAGGTCGATGCGATGAAGCAGATGGTCAATGCCTTCAGCGACTACGCGCGCACGCCCGACATGCAGTTCAGCCGCTTCAGCCTGAACCTGCTGGTGGGCGAAGTGGCCGAGCTCTACCGGCTGCGGGACCCGGCGATCGAGATCGCACTGGACCTGGAAGCGCGGGTGCCCGATATTGAGGCCGACCGGGGGCGGCTGCGCCAGATCCTGGCCAACCTGATCAGCAACGGCATCGAGGCCTTGAGTGCCACCAGTGGTGGCCGGGTGCAGGTCGCGACCCGGTTGCTCGATGCCACGGGCCCGGGGCGGGGCGCCGAGCAGATTCAGCTGATCGTGAGCGACAATGGGCCGGGATTCCGCGAGGATATCCTGGGTCAGGCCTTCGAGCCGTACGTGACCAGCAAGGCGCGCGGCACGGGGCTCGGCCTCGCGATCGTCAAGCGTATTGTAGAAGAACACGGCGGCCAGATAACGGCCGAGAACATTCCAGGCGGTGGGGCACGTGTCAGCGTGGTGCTGCCCGCCATCGCCGAGCGGCGCACGGAGCTGCGGAGGGAACGAGCATGAATGCCAACAAGATACTGGTAGTCGATGACGAGGCCGAGATCCGGCGCCTGCTGCAGGAGATCCTCAGCGAGGAAGGCTTCGAGGTCGAAGTGGCGGCGAATGCCGAGCAGGCGCGCGCG
>JBEKOK010000387.1:0-4249 GCA_049521875.1 Steroidobacteraceae bacterium | reverse complement strand
ACCAGTCGCACCAGTTTGCGGACATCGCCCGCGCCCGCTGCATCAATGAGAGCGAGCTCCACGGGCGATGTAAAGTAGTCACGGGCGTTCATCGCGTTCGCATCCCTAATGCACGCGGTCGATACAGCCCTCAACACAATGAGTAATGGCAGGCGCCGAATACACGTCCATGGCTCGCCTACTTTCTCGTTAGCACAATTCATAAAATGGCGTCAGTTTGTAGATCCAAATCCTTCCCATGTACGGCGGTGATCTCAATCGGTCGATGCAACACCATCTATTATCCGTGCAAAAAGGATGGTGTCTATGGAAAGGCAACGAAGACCGTATTTGCCGGCCTGGAAAAAGGCCGAGATGTGGCGGCAGTGGCGGGCGGGCCAGAGCATGAAGGAGATTAGCCGCCTGCTCGATGTGGACCATGGGTCGATACGCAACGCTCTGCTGCGTCATGGCGGAATGGTACCGGTGAAGAGGACACGTGCAGCCAGGACGCTGACGATGGCCGAGCGTGAGTCCATATCCCGCAGTCTTGCTTCTGGAGGCAGCTGCCGTGGTATTGCCAAGGTGCTGGGCCGGGCGGCTTCAACGGTTAGCCGAGAGATTGCCCGCCATGGTGGTCGACGGCGTTATCGCGCGGCCGAGGCTGACAAACGGGCCTGGAAACTCGCCAAACGACCGAAGCTTTGTCTCCTGGCCACCCGACCCGAACTACGGGCGGTGGTGGCGAGTAAACTGAGCCTGGAGTGGTCGCCTGAGCAAATTTCAGGTTGGCTTCGAGTTGAATATCCCAATGATGAGAGTATGCGAGTGTCTGCCGAGACCATATACCGCACGCTGTTCATACAGGCCCGCGGAGTGCTTAAAAAGCAGCTCCTGGAGCATCTGCGGACTAAGCGATACCTGCGCCACGCCAAGGCCTCTGCCGGGAAGCCAAGTGCACGCGGCCAGATAGCCGACATGGTTTCGATCCGAGAGAGACCCGCAGCGGTTGACGATCGCGCGGTGCCAGGTCACTGGGAGGGCGATCTGCTCAGCGGTTCAGGCAACACGCACATCGTGACCCTGGTGGAACGTCAATCGCGCTTCACCACGCTCATTAAGGTGAAGAACCGAGAGACGGCGACTGTCGTGAAGGCGCTGACGCGTCACGTCCAAAGACTGCCTACTGCTCTAAGGAAATCGTTGACCTGGGATCGAGGCAAAGAGATGTCGACCCACAAGCTGTTTACAGTCGCCACCAAGGTACAGGTCTACTTCTGTGATCCACACAGCCCCTGGCAACGCGGGTCCAACGAGAATACCAACGGCTTACTGCGCCAATACCTTCCTCGACAAACAGATCTGTCGATATACAGTCAGGCGCAGTTGGACAAGATCAGGCGCAGTTGGACAAGATCGCGCTGCGCTTGAACCAGCGACCCAGGGAAACCTTGGGCTTTAGGACTCCGGCAGATAAACTGCGCTCGAGTGTTGCGTCGACCGGTTGATCCCGAGGCCAAACTCGGGCGTGTTTATCGGCCGACTCATGCCCGCGCCTCATGTTAGTTAAATCGAAACGCTCCACCAATGAAGTCCTCGGGCGGTGCAAATACCACCGTGGGTTCGGATATCGAGGACTCAAGTGTAACCCCCTCTTTGCTATGGCCCTCCGGTATAAAGGCCAACCAGTGCAGTCCGGCCTGGCTCAACTTCACGTTCCACACCATAGTCGTTGGAGCACTGTCGGTGTTTGGTTGAATTACCGTGCCCGTTATTCGGCAAGGGCGATCAACATAGACCAGTACGAGCGAATGTTTCGCGTGCATGTCATAAAACGCTGTAATCGTGTGATCATTTTGTTTCGTCGACAAGGTCGTAGACACCCTAGCCAACCGAGTCTGTCGGGGGAACATTCTTAGACCCGATTGAATTGCCTCGCGCGTCAACGGCGCCGCCAATTCGCCAACCGAAAGTTCCAAGTCATGTGGCTTAATATCAATCTGTAACGCCGAACTTACGTCGATACTGACTAGCGATCGATATGGATTTCCTGCTATGGCTCCGGGAACTGCACTTAGTCTCAGCTCAGCGTCCGTAGGTCGTTCACCCACTGGTTTTGCATTGCCAACGGCGTCGAAAAAGGTGACGGCAACTTCCCTGATCTGCGTCGGATTGCTCCGCGCCATTGGAACGCTTGCGCAGCTGCCGCAAATGATTGACGCCACAAGCACCGCAAGCTGGACAGCCGCAACGGGAATCGGTCGGCCTCGAGAGAGGGCCGTCAATATTGGAGCGACTTCGAGAGGATTCGACGTAGAAAGCATCCTGCTATTCTCCAGATCATTGCCCTCTTGAGGGCCCGGTCCCTAGCCAGAATTGGACCCAGCGGTGGTCATGGAATATTCCCTATCACGGCCAAAAACGGCCGTCTCCTCGAGCCAGATACATGGCATCGCCAGCTCCAGAGCTGGGCTAATTGGCGCCAGCCAAACGACGAATCAAGGCATCGGCAGCTTTTGGCCTGTAGTCCCTAGCCATAATTACGTACTTCCACGCTCCCGCTATATCTTGAGGCCCCCCCACACCTTCAAACAGCATTTCGGCTACTGCGAGCTGCGATGCGCCCAGTCCAGCGTCGGCGGCAGCTTTAAACCAGCGTAATGCAGCAGCAAGGTCCTTCCTAGTGCCAGACCCGTTCTGATAGCAAATTGCAAGGCTGTGCATACCGGCCGGGTACCCTGCCTCTGCAGCTAGTCTCAGTTGTTCAAATGCATTGGAAAGATCCCCCGCATGATTTCGAGCCACTAGGAGATTTGCCGCGATAATATGCCCGTCTAGGTGTCCACCTCTTGCGAGTCGCAGCGCCCAGTAAAGGGCCTTGTCGGTAGCTACTTCAAGACGAGCCGCATCTAAAGTCTTGGAGTATATTAAGCCACTGTAGGCGTCAGCTAGCGACAGCTGATCATCTGCACTCCCGAGGTGAGCGCGAATAGCCTTCCAAATCCACTGGGTCGTCATGTAAGGACACCGCCGTCACGGGAATAAGCAGAAAACACTATTGATGGATTATCAGATCAATCGAACGCGTCCAATTACGGCCACTATCACGCCCATTCCTGAGCTCAAAATGGGAATGGTTCTGCGCCCGGAAAGATGTCGAACAGCGGGAGGGTACGAAGAGCAGCCACAACCAATGTACGCGTTGACGTCTATCTCTGTATTAGAGAAGCCAGTTGCCTACTCACGGACCAGATGATCGCACTATAAAGTACATCCACCAGCTCGCGGGTTGTCGCGCTTCCAAAACGCCACCGCGGGAAATTAGAGCTACTTGATAGATGTCGCTCTCGGTTATTCCATACTGCTTCCCCCACCCATCGCCGCCGCGGACGCCATGCAGGACATCGGCCGTGATTCTCGCGATGTCTGCTGAACGTGTGCCTTCAATGTAACAAAGACACCCTACGTCGTTGCAGAACACGCGCGAGAACTGCGTCGCATAGGCATCAGCATGCTTACCAATGTCCTCTCGGATGTGTCGATCTACTTCGTGAGCCCACAAGTCATCGGGCTGTCTATCTGATGAAATAATGTCATCTGCCAGCTTATCGGCCCGTACTGACACGGTTGAATCCAACTTGACGGGGAGCACAGCAACGCCGCCGAGGCTGCGATCAACCCACTCATGTACAAATCCGGCGCCAATTGCTTTATCCGAATCGGTCGATGTCAGCTCGTGCGGTATGAAGCCAAATTGCTTAATGTTTTCCCAATCAATGGCTTTGCCGCTGTCTTTTCCAGAGCCACCGTTTACGTCCACCGGCACTCCAATTTCTGCGCCAATGGAGGCTACGCTCACACACAGCAGTTTGAGCGCCACACCGTAAGCCAGCCATCGACAGATGTTACGCACGGCGACAATTGACACGTTTCACTCCGTGTATTTACAGGTGAATAGTGCGTTGGATCGTATGCGATATCTGTACTAAGAGGATTCGAGCCGACGGCACCGGCACGGCATTATCGCTGTTCTGGTTCATCCGAAACACTACCTATTTCGGCGGGAATGGGAAAGATTACAAAAGCTATTTGACCCCATTTTCGTCATGTTAGGCGAGACGCACGGGGAGCCAGTCGGGCCGCGCGCGGCCCCAAAGAATTCACCGATTCGCAATATATTCAGACTTATTTGCTGTGAAGTCCCAGATCTAAGGTGACATTCTGGCTCTTTTCCGATCCCAGGAGGAGCCCATGAACAAGAACGAACAGA
>JBEKOK010000386.1:0-2882 GCA_049521875.1 Steroidobacteraceae bacterium | reverse complement strand
ATCGCCCAAATCACCGCGGACCAGATCAAAGCTGGCCTTGTTGATCAGCACCTGATCCAGCAGCTCGCCTTGATCCGGCATGCGCGCCAACGCTTCGGCGCGCTTGATCTCCTGTAGTGCTGTATCGATGTTTCCTCTGAAGGCATCGATCATCGCCAGACTGTTCAGTGGCATTATAAGATCATCATGATTCATTCCCTCAAACTTTTCCGTCATTATAAGGGCCTGACGCAGCAGTGGCTCCGCCTCATCGACATGTCCCGCCATGAGGGCCGAGCGCCCAATATTGTTGAGGAGGGTCGCAACCGCCGGGTGTTCGTCCCCATAGATTTCGCGCATGACTGGCAGCGCCATCTGGTATTGGGCCATGGCCTCATCGTAACGGCCCGCCATATACAAATCTGCCCCGAGGTCATTCATTGACTGCACAGTGCGCGCGTGACGCACGCCGAGTGCCTTCTCGCGTATTTGCAGCGCCTCACGGAACGGCGCTTCGGCCTTGAATGGATCTCCACTACTAAGGTAGGCAGCTCCTAGTGAGTCGAGGGTATTGGCGAGTATCGGGGCGTCCTCCGTGCCCCGCTTCCGATCCTCCCTCAGCGCCTCGGTGCACAACTGAATGGCCCGGTCAAAGTCGCCGAGCTGTACCAGGTTATCCGCATCAGCCGTGAGCGCCTGGGTCCGCACTGCGTTCGACGGATCCAGCGTCCTCCGGGCCAGATTGACAGCATCTTCAAGAGGTTTGACGGCCTCCATGTACTTGCCGTCCAAAAACAGTGCCGTCCCATCGGCCGTAAGAGTGCGTACCCGCGCCTCGCTCGTGACCGCACCTGCGGCGTCATCAATCAATGCCAGATCGAGCAGCGATTTCGCCGGCTCATACAATCCGAGACCGGTATAAGCCTGGCCCATGGCCGTGAGCAGTTCGGCCCGGATTGCCGGCTCGCGGCTGATGGCATTGCCAGCATCGGATTTGGTGATTTCACCGGCGCCCTTGTCCAGGAGTTCGCGCACCGACAAGTTTTTGCCACGATTTTGCTCGGGGTCGGCCATCTCAAAGAGTGAGACCATGAACTGGGTAGTGCGATTCGCAGTATTGGCCTCGGCTACAGCCACGTTGCGCTGCCGGAAGGCAGTGACCCAGGCTGCCGCGGCGACAATCGCCAACATCGCGATGACACCAACGGCGGACCGCCGGATCCAGGCGTTGCGCTGAGCACGAGCGCGCGACCGTTGGGAGTACTCGGCGGCCGGGCCTGTAGGAGCGAGCCCCGCCCCGTCCACTTGTGCGATGGCGGCGAGCTTTTCCGGGGCAATGCCGAGCCAGCCGTCACTTCTTCCGTGAGTCTCCCAGGCCGCCGCATCGCGTGAAAGCTCATCGCGCATCCTCAGGAGGGAGTCCTCGCGCTCCAGCCACAACTGCGCGCGCGGCCAAGACCGAATCAAAGCCTCATGCGCCAGCGAAGTAACAGGGCCGTCACCGCGCCCCTCGTCTGTCGTCACGCACAGCCGGCGTGCGACCAGCCGATCGAGGAGGGCCCGCTTTGCGCTCGCCTCAGGAAACCGTGCGAGCGGGGCGTAGCGCCGAGTCGCCGCGCCATCCACGCCCACCCCGACAAGTTCGCGCATGACATCCCGAAATGTCGTGTCAACATCCCCGGCTGCACCTTTGAGGACTTCTTCCGCCGCCGTAATCAGCGTGCCCTTCAGGCCACCGCCGTACTCAGACCAGCGCAGCAGGCGTCCCTCCCGCCGCTCGTAGAGTTCAGAAAGCGTATATTCGAGGAGGGGCAGCGCCTCAGGGTTGCCTGTGGCATCGCGCAGCAGCTCCTGGTCGAGTGAAACCCCCTCACGCTGCTCCCAGAGCAATCCCGCGGCCTGTGCCGGTTCCCGGATCATCTGGGCAAGCTCGTCAGGTCGTGGCGGCATCACCGAATAGGGCGGAGCGTGGGTAAGACAAGCCATCAACTCCGGATAGCCCTCTAGTCGATGCGCAAAGTCACTTCTGAGCGTAGCCGCAACCCAGATTAGCTCGGATTGGGCCAGCGCCACTAGTGCTGCCAGTAGAGGCGCCGTGGCGTCGACCCAGTCAGGCAACGCAAACGTCTCTTCGAGTTGATCAATATAGATCAGCAGCCGAATGTGCTGCGATTTGAGGCCAAGCTTCTCGGCTTCAGCGGCCAGGCAGGTCTCGATTCGGGCCGTGGCTTCCCTGGGGCGCTCGTTCAACATCTCAGCAAGCTTGTGCACCGGCATGCCCAAACGCTCAATGGTGGGCACCCGCTCGCCCAGGCGTGAGGCCATGACGCCGATCGGCCCAAAATTTCGCAGCTCCGGTTCAGACTCGGAAGGCTTCAGAATAATTGTGCACCACTGCGCGATACCCTCAATCGGCCGCAGGCCGAGAAGCGGTAGCAGCCCAGCCTTAAATAGCGACGTCTTGCCCGAGCCGCTCATGCCCTGGACCAGCAGAAGCCTCGCCTTGGGAGCCGATTCTGCGGCAGATTCGATTTCCCGGATCCTGCGAATCAGGTCACCGAGCGCCTCCGAGCGGCCAAAGAAGATTGCCTGGTGCTCGGCCTCAAACGCCTGGAGACCCCGGTAGGGCGATTGGCCCTTCCAGAGGGGATTGAAACCCTCGGATTGCTGCGAGTGGATTTCCCGGCTCAGCCAGCGATGAACATGTTCCGAGAGCCGCCGCTCGAAATCGTGGCTGTCAGTAAATGTACTGTGCGCAACGATGACCGCACCTTCTGCATCATAGAAAGCATGGCGGCAGAAGTCATCGAGCAGTTGATACTGACGCGTACGCTCCGCGAATTCGGCGCTTCCCAATCCGATTTTTGGTCCGGGTACCTTTCGATAGATCAGCAGATTTGGCT
>JBEKOK010000385.1:0-2905 GCA_049521875.1 Steroidobacteraceae bacterium | reverse complement strand
TCTGACTGGGCGCGGTGCAGTCCCGCATCGAAGACCGTCAGCACGGCCGAAGGCCCGATGGACCACAGCCTGCTGGGCGCCGAAAACCAGTTCGAGCTTTGCAGGCTCTCAAAACCCGCAGCAGCCGCAAGGCTGAAGACCGGAAAGTAAGCGGCGCGCGCCACGCCGATGCCGTAGTTCGCCTGGGCCACGCGCCGCTCGGCCGCCGCCACGTCGGGACGGCGCTCCACCAGTGTCGAGGGCAATCCGGTATCGAAAGCCGGAGGCTGCGTATCGGCCGCCAGCGGCTGTGCCTCCAGACGGAATGTCGAGGCCGACTCCCCGACCAGAACGGCAATGCCATGCTGCATCTGGCCTCGACGCAGTCGCGTGTCGGCCTGCTGGGTCTTGGCGCCTTCGAGCTGCGCCTTCGCCTGTAACAGATCGCTGATCGGCGCAGCACCGCCGTCATACAGGTGCTGAGTCAGATCCAGAGCGCGCGTGTAAGCCTCAACCGTGTGGTCAAGCAACGCCTGCTGGGTGTCGAGACTGCGCAGCTGGAAGTAATCGGTGGCCAGTTCGGCGTGCAGCGCCAGTTCAAGCGTTGCCGCATCAGCGGCACTGGCCTGCTCACCGGCGCGCGCGGCGCGCACGCCATTGCGGATACGCCCCCACACGTCGATCTCGTAGTTCAGGTCCCCCTCGGCGAGCCAGTCATTGTGGACGATCGGCAGATTCGGGTTGTAATCCGGCGCATTGCGCGAGGTGCGCGCGCGCGTCACGGAAGGCCCGGCTGTGATCGTCGGGAACTCGCCTGCCCGGGCAATGCGCGTCTGCGCGCGGGCCTGCTCGAGCCGTGCCAGCGCCGCCTTCAGATCCTGGTTGGCGACGGCGATCTTGCCTTCGAGCGTATCGAGCTGTGGGTCCTGGAATAGATTCCACCACGCACCTCGCGGCTGGGAATCGGACGGCTGCGCCGTCTGCCAGTCGCCGCTTTCCTGATAAACCGCTGGCGCCGGCGCCACGGTCGGCTCGTGATAGCGAGGCGCAAACGAACAGGCACTGAGCAGCGCCGTAGGCCAGAGCAGGAGCACTCGCGTACGCGGGTTCATGGAGAGCTTACTTACCGCTGGCCGGTTTGGTCGGGGGCTGATTTGGATTCGGCGCTGGCACCACGTGCACGAGCGCCCCATCGGCCAGGGAATCGGGCGGGTTGATAATGATGTCCTGTTTTGCATCCAGGCCGGAGACCACTTCAATGGAGGTACCAAAATCGCGCCCTGGGGTCACCGAGAGGAGCTTGACATGATTGTCGGCACTCACGGCCGCGACCTGCATGCCCTGAGCGCGGAACAGCAGCGCATTGATCGGTACGCGCAGTGACTCGGCAGCGCTAGCCGGCAACTTGAAGTGCACCTCGGCGTAGGCGCCTGGAAACAGCTCGCCATCGGCATTATCAACCTGCAGCTCAACCTGCAGGGTACGCAAGGCCGGATCCAGCGCATTGGCGGTACGCACAATCGAGGCCGGAAACTTCTGGCCCGGATGTTCGGTGAATTGCAGGTCGGCAGCGGTGCCTGGCCGCGTCGAGGCAGCGTAGGGCTCGGGCACCAGCACGTAGACGCGCAGCTTGTGCGTGTCGGCCTCCCGGAAAAGCGCCGACCCGGAGCTGGAACCCGGGTTGATCAGCGCGCCGACATCGGTGTTTCGCTGCGTGATGACGCCATCGAACGGCGCCAGGACGCGCGTAAAAGATTCCAGATCCTTCAGGCGTTCGACATTGGCATTGGCCGACTTGGTAGCTGCCTCTTTCGCGGCCAGGTCGCCAGCCTTGGCGTCCGCATCCTGCTGCGACACCGAGTGCGTTGCCAGCAGCGACTGCCAGCGCTCGTTGGTCGTGAGCGCAAGCTGCGAGTTGGCCTGCGCCGTGGCCAGGTCTGCCTGCGCCTGGTGCAGCTGCTGGTCGACTTCCGGCGCATCAATCTCCGCGAGCAACTCGCCCTGCCTCACGTGCGCGCCGATATCCGTGACCCAGCGACGCAGGTAGCCGCTGGTACGCGCATAGATCGGCGCCTCGATGAAGGCCTGTACGCTGCCGGGCAGCACCAGTTCCTCGGTGGCCGGACCCTGCGTGGGCTTGACTGTGATCACCGAGGGCGCCGTGGCCTCGGTCGCCTCGCGCGCCAGCGCATTGCGGAACAGCACGCGGTCGATGACGCCCCACAGGGCCAGCACCAACGCCACGATGCCAAGGACCAGGGCATAACGACCCACCGGTATCGGCGGCCCCGTGCGCGTAGGTTTGGAGGAAGGTTCATTCATTGTCGTGTGCTCTCAGGATAAATCCTAGGCGCCCTGCGCTTCGCGCTTGCGCCCGTGGATCAGTACGAACATGGCCGGCACGAAAAACAGTGTCGCCACCGTGGCAAATACCAGACCACCGATCACGGCCCGGCCGAGCGGCGCGTTCTGCTCGCCACCATCGCCAAGACCGAGGGCCATCGGGACCATGCCGATGATCATCGCCAGAGCGGTCATGAGCACCGGACGGAAGCGACCAAAGCCCGCTTCCAGGGCGGCGGTGAAGGCGTCGCCGCCCGCATTGAGTCGCTCGCGGGCAAAGCTGATGACCAGCACGCTGTTGGCCGTGGCAACGCCCATGCACATGATCGCGCCGGTTAGTGCCGGCACGCTCACAGTGGTGTGCGTCAGGAACAGCATCCAGACAATGCCGGCCAGCGCCGCCGGGAGCGCCGTGATGATCACAAACGGATCCAGCCACGATTGGAAGTTGACGACGATCAGCAGGTAGACCAGCAGGATCGCCGCCAGCAGGCCGATCAGGAGTCCCCTGAACGAGGAGGTCATTGTCGTGACCTGGCCACGCACCACGACCGAGGAGCCGCGCGCCAGCTGGCCTTTGGTC
>JBEKOK010000384.1:0-2961 GCA_049521875.1 Steroidobacteraceae bacterium | reverse complement strand
ACCGTCGCAAACTACCCGATGCCACTTCGGGTGTTCCTCACTGCGGATGCGGGCCGCGATTTTGAGGGACTCTACGCGTATCGGGCGCAGTTGGATTCAACGCGAACTGCCGGGCAGGCTTTCCATACTTTGATCGAGACCAAAGCCCGTCTCGGCATACTCTTGGTCAGGCTGGCGTGCGGACTGACTTCGCCTGTGCTTGTCGCGGGCGCGCTAGCCTCGGGAATGGTGAGCTTATCAGCGTTGAGCACGACGCCGGCCACAGTGCTGGAACTCGCTTCTGCAGCCTGCACCGTGGGCAGCATCAAAACCGCTGCCACTAATGAGATCAAGCTCCTGAACCCGAGGCACGATCTAGTCCTCATCAGTGCATTCTCCTGTTTACCTATACGGGTCAGCCGCGCTCTGAGACCCGCTGTGGATCTTGGCATCGAAGCCGCTCCACGCTGACATCGTGGGGAAAACTACTAAACTGCGGTCAATCCAGATAGACAGGAAGTTGTTAATACTTTCATTCGAGGGGAAGGCACGGGAATATTTACGGATTATTAATCTCATCACGATCCGCGCATGGGCCCACCAACTGCTCACCGCGCGAAATGTTTGGTCCCTGAGGCCACTGGCAAGAAAAGTCGCCCCGAGGGAGAGCGGTCGTGGCTAATGCTACAATGCGCGCATGTCGCGCCGGTAACCGGCACCGCCGAAACGGTTTAGTCCATTCCATGGGGTGGCATGATCCAACGCTCTAAAATCCAGCTCCCGCGGCTGGCCCGAGGGTTCGATGTAGTGTGCCTGTTACTGGGCCTGGCGCTGCTGATTGTGCTGGCGCCGACACTACTGATTGTTTCGGCAAAGGCCTCCGGTACATCCACCAGCGAGTTGGTCCGAATCGAAGGCATACTGGAATCCTGTCGGACCGATCGGGAAGGTGCTGTATTCACGCTGTCGGGACAGCCCGGCAGCTACCGCTCAAACCTCGGGCCCCCAGAAACCTGCACCGACGCGCTCGCCCGAAAGGGCAGTGATCTGCATGTCGTGGTCCATGTCGAAGCGAAGGATGAGCAAGCAGTGAACGCCTCATCTGTGATTCCGACTTACGGCATGATCGTTTCGGGCACAGTGCTACGCTCGGCGAGTCAGGACGTACGCATCGCGCGGATTGATGCCGCAATCTTCTTATTGTTGGCGACAGGGGCCGCGGCGACCTTGTTCGTGCTGGCGCGTTGGATGCGACGAGCCCAGAATCCCCTCCAGAACTTGCTGCCCCGTGCGCCGCCGTCAACTACGGGCCTGAATCCCGGGTAAGTTAAGTTAGCGATTAGCAGATCCGCCAGGCGAGTGGTCTGCGCATATCTTAACGAGTTCCTAACACCCTCCCGGCTATTCTCGATTTTGTGCGGCGCGTACGCTTGCCGGATCCGCAGCCACGCCCGCTCGGTCGTCCCATAGTGATCACAGCTCGACCTTTCAGAGCACGGCAATGCCTGGAGCACTGCGGCATGTCCCATGCGACCTGCACGATGCGCAAAGTCAGTGGCCCGATGCGTTCGGGACGGGTCTTGGCGTGGGCACAGGTTTAGCTTTGCCTCAAGAGGTTGAGCCCGATGATTACGCAGGCCCGTCGTACGGGCCGCCTGCGGCTGGCACCGCGCAATCGAGCGACGGCTGGCTGCTGGTGGCCGTTTCGCCCAATCAGAATGCCGCGCGCCTCGTGCGCCTCGGCAAGACGTTAGCCGACCGCTGGCATACCGACTGGATCGTTGTTTGGGTCCAGACACCGCGGCTGTTTGGTCAGCTCAGCCAAGATGACGAAGGTCTGATCGAGACATTCCGACTCGCAGAGTCCTTAGGCGCCGAGACCGAGATTCTAAACGGCCTATCGGTTGCCATCGCGTTGGCTCGCTACGCTGAAGTGCGACATGTCGGTCGCATCCTCGTTGGTGCATCCACGCCTCACCGTTGGCTCGGCTGGTTGCAACGCTCTACGCCCGCGGCACTGCTCAAGGCTGCTCCAACAGCAAGATTGATCGTCGCGCCAGTCCAGGAAGCGGCGACCGAGGGTGTTGAACCCTTAGGCACATACAACTCGCCACCCGATTATTCAGGCCGCCTACGTGGGCTCTCCCGCTACGTCCGGGCCATCGGCCTCACGGGGCTGTGCACGCTAATTGCATTTCCGATGTTTCAATACTTCGATCCGGTAAATATTGTGATGATCTACCTGCTTGGCACCACGCTCGCAGGGCTGCGACTTGGACGCGGTCCGGCAGCGCTGACCGCTGTGGCCAACATCATTCTGTTCGATTTTTTCTTTGTGCCGCCCCGCTATAGCTTCTATATCGCGGAAAGCCAATATCTCTTTACGATCGGCGTCATGTTGATTATCGCGCTGGTCATTGCCAACCTGATGGTAAGCGTGCGCCAGCAAACAGAAGCCGCTGACGCGCGCGAACACCGCACCGCCCTACTTTACGCATTGAGTCGCGAGCTGGCGGCCGCAGCTGACATCAGTACGATGACCCAGATTGCCGCCCGTCACATCACGGCAGTATTCCGGTGTCGCGCGTTGGTCATCGCCCTACCCCCTTCTGGCATAGCGCCGCGCCTGGCCACGCTTAGCGAACCGGATGCGCTGGCGATGCCAGTTGAAGACCATCTGGTGCAGTGGGTCGCAACTCACAGCAAGAGCGCTGGGCCCGGCACAAGCGAATCCCCCGAGGCACCAGTCTTTTACCTGCCCCTTCGAGGCAGCGTCCGGACGATCGGCGTCCTGGCCATCGAACCGGTCGACAAAAGCGAAGTGCTGGAAAACACCCAGCGCCGCATGCTCCAGGCGCTCGCGGCTCAGGTCGCCCTGTCACTGGAGCGTGCCCAGCTCGCCGACATGGCCGAGGAAGCGCATGTCGCTGCGGAACGCGCTGCACTGCGCAACACGTTGCTGGCCGCAATCTCGCACGACCT
>JBEKOK010000383.1:0-2967 GCA_049521875.1 Steroidobacteraceae bacterium | reverse complement strand
TGTCACGCTCGCCGCGTCGGCATGGTTAACCGCATGGACCGCAGTCAGCGCCTTGTCCGCCGCCCCGTGGCAGCTCGGCCTGTTCCGCCTGTTCGCGGGCATGGGCATGGGCGCGCTGATGCCAGCCGCCATGGCAGCTGCAAAGGAAAATTCGCCGCCGGGACGCGGCGGCCTAACCATGACGGTCTTGATGGCCGGCATTCCGCTAGGCGGAACTGCGGCCTCATTGCTGGCGCTGCAACTGTTGGCTAGACACGGCTGGCGCTCGATGTTTTGGATCGGCGCGGCACTATCGCTGGTTGTCTTGGGCATTTTGGCCGCGTTGCTGCCGGAATCAGCGGAATTTCAGAGGCACAGAGAGACCAAGCGGCGGCGGATGTCGGAACTGTTCGGCCGCTTTCGCACCACAACGCTGCTGTTTGTCACCGCCGCATTCGCCAATCTGTGCACCTGGTATGGTCTCAACACCTGGATCACGACGCTGATGCGCGAACAGCGCTACCCATTGTCTTCGGCGTTGCAGTTTTCTTTGACATTGAATGCCGGCGCGGTAGTCGGATCGTTTGCGATCGCCGCGGCCGGCGATCGCTGGGGCGTGCGACGCGTCGCGCTACTAAGCGCCGTGCTGACTGCGGGCGGTATTGCCGCTTGCGCAGTGGGCACCCATCATCAACAATTGCTGCTGACCTTTATCGCGCTGATCGGCATGGGCGCGCATTCCTCACTCAATCTAATCAACGCTTCAGTAGCCGATACTTATCCCGCTTCACTACGCGGCACTGCGCTTGGCTGCTCAAATGGCATCGGCCGCCTGGGAGCGGTGACTGCACCGGCGCTCGGCGGTTGGATATTGGGGGGATTTGGGCCACATGGCGTATTCGCGACCTTCGCGCTCACTGCCCTCGTTACGGCGGTCACGCTGGCGCTGTTGATGAGAGCGGATCGGCGCCAAAGTCGACCGAAAGTCGACCGGTAGGGGTCTGCGGCGCAGGTAACTGCGCGGGTTCCCTGGGATTCCCACGCATAAGGCGGACTATCACCAGAAGTCCTAGGTGAAGGCTTCGGAGGGGAGCATTGTTCACGTGGCCGCGCGACTTCGCGATAGGCGACAAGGTTCCGAGCCATTTTTGAACTTCACAAAAACTAGCACGTTCCTTGCGTCGAACTTCATGCAAGCGCGGCGCCTTCGTGGCGCTGCCCCACCGACGGGCCTTGATTTCATTCGGGGGTCGGAGGGGCAGTCACGATAAGCCACATTCCCGGCGAGCCAGTCGGCATGCGCGAGGCCGAGCCGGGATTCGGAATCCCTTCTGTGCGGCGCGCCGTCAATCAGTGACCTCACATTGGGCCAGCTCTACCTCCTACGCTCCTCAGCGCCTACCTCCTTATGCAGAGGACGCGCGCCTACGTGTCCGCGATGATGTGCGCCAGTAGACGCATCTACTGTCCTGATGAGCACATTCGATATGAACACGTTGCTTGTCTCAAACCGGAGCCAGTGGGAGTTTGTCTATCAAATCGCAAGCCTGGCCGTGAATTGTGCGCTGCTCACTTCGGCGCGACTCCCGGCAAGGTCCTTTAGAAGGAGTAAGACCATGGACACCACTAATTCCATCACCTATCAGGCTCCTCAGGAGGCCGACTACAGCGCACCGGTCGCTAAGGCAATTGAGTGGCTGGGAGACCGATATCTTTTAGCCGAACCAATGAAGTTGGCGCCCAGCGTGGAGACGCTCAAAGCAAGGCGCATTGCATCGATGCAGCGTCAGCTTGAAACGGCAAGCTATCGACAGTGGCTTGCGCGCTCTGCGTCGGACTTTACCCCGCAGCAGTGATGATGCCGTGGACACTCGGGCACGGATGGGACATTGCCCACGCGCATCGGCAATGGGCGCAGGCGATGAAGTGTGCTCGATAGGCATAGCAGTCACCGTTCTTAGTCGGCGTAGTCATACCGCTTCTCAAAGGCGCGTTGCTCAATCCAACATTTCCAAGAGATCAACTCGAGTCCGCTGGAACGCGCTCCGCTCGATGGGAGTTGGCCGTCCTGATGAGGAGACCGAAGGTTCGCGTCGATTACGGGCATCAGTCTTAAGTAGAGTCAGTGGGTATATACCCTACGCATTGCTCGTGGTTTCTCTGTTGACTGCTGGTTGCGCTGAGGTTCCGCGAGCCGCGGCGCCCACGAGCGCCGATATGGTGGCTGTAGTACAGGGGTTTCCTTCGGACATTCGTCGGGTTGGCGAGGATCGTCAAGTGTTCGAGCGTCGTGCGCCGCACCTCATCGCATTGGCGAGACAGGCCGCGGGTGGTCAGGCATTGAATGTACTGGCGCTGTCCGGGGGAGGGGCCGGAGGCGCTTTTGGAGCCGGTGCGCTCGTCGGCTGGAGCCGACGCGGAACGCGCCCAGATTTCCAGATCGTTACGGGCGTAAGTGCCGGCGCGCTCATTGCGCCGCTGGCGTTTCTCGGGCAAGACTGGGATCCGCAGCTGGCTGAGGCATTTTCCGGGTCACAAACCGAGCACTTGATGCACCGACGATTGCTCGGCGGGCTCTTGGGTGCCAGCGTCTATGACGGCAAACCGCTAGCTAAATTGGTGGATCACTACGTAACGGACGAGCTGCTGCGAGCCGTTGCGCAACGCTCCAGGGAGGGGCGGCTACTGCTGGTTGCGACGACGAACCTGGATAGTGAGGAACCCGTGATATGGAACCTCGGCCTGATTGCAGAGCAAGGGGGCCCAGTTGCGCGTCGCCTATTTCGTGATGTCCTGATCGCTTCATCGAGCGTGCCCGGCATATTTCCTCCGGTCATGATTTCGGTGCAGCAGGGCGGCAGATCCTTTCAGGAGATGCATGTGGATGGCAGTGCGATCAATTCACTGTTTTTCATTCCCGATGTCGCGGCCATTCTCCCCAATCCTATTGAATCGCTGCACGGCGGGCACCTCTATGTCCTGGTCAAT
>JBEKOK010000382.1:0-2972 GCA_049521875.1 Steroidobacteraceae bacterium | reverse complement strand
GCCGGAAGAAATAGGTCTGCACGTCCATCTGCAGGATCTTGAGCTCCCCGGCCTGGATCCTCTTGTGGATCCACTGGTGGCTCGGATTGAAGCGGCGCGTGTGACCCGCCATCGCGATCAGACCCGTCTCCTGCTGCGTGCGCACGATCCATTCGGAATCGGCCAGCGAATCGGCCATCGGAATCTCGACCATGACATGCTTGCCCGCTTTCAGGCACTGCACTGCCTGCCGGGCGTGCATCTGGGTCGGCGTGCTTAAGATCACCGCTTCGATGCCGGGCTGCGCCAGGCACTCGCCAAGGTCGGTGGACCAGTGCGGAATCTTGAAATTCTCGGCGACCTCGCGCGTCGAATCCGCGCTGCCGCCCGCGAGCGTCGCAACCTCGATGCCCGGAATGCGTGCCATCGCCTCCAGATGCTTGATACCAAAGGCGCCCTGCCCGGCCATGCAGACTTTCATCGCATTAACTTCCTGCGTTCTCGAGGATCAGATGGCCGACCGCCGTGTTGGACGCCGGCACGTGATAGAAGCGGCGCACTTCGCGCACCCTGGGATCAAGCGCCCCGCGCATGATCAGCCACATCACCAGTTCAATGCCCTCGGAGCCGGCTTCGCGAAGATACTCGACGTGCGTGATGGCGGCGGCGGCCTCCGGATCCTGCTCGAGCAGATCCATGAAGCGCAGGTCGAAGGCTTTATTAATGAGACCCGCCCGCGGACCCTGCAGCTGGTGCGACATGCCGCCAGTGCCCCAGATCATCACCTTCAGATCTTCAGGGTAGCTGGCCACGGCGCGGCCGATGGCCTGCCCCAGGTGCAGGCAGCGTCGCCCGAGTGGCGGCGGGTACTGCACCACGTTGACCGCGAGCGGAATGACCTTCACGGGCCACGCCGCCGGCTGGCCATAGACGAGCGACAACGGCACGGTCAGGCCATGATCGACGTCCATGTGATTGACAATCGTCAGATCGAACTCATCCAGGATCAGCGCCTGGGCCAGATGCGCCGCAAGCTCCGGTGCGCCGATGACGGTGGGCACCGGTCGCGGACCCCAGCCCTCATCGGCGGGGCGGAACTCGGCCCCGCAGCCGAGCGCAAAGGTCGGAATCAGCTCCAGCGAGAAGGCCGAGGCGTGATCATTGAACACCAGGATCACAACATCGGGCTTGACCTGCTGCAGGTACTGCTTGGCAAACTCGTAGCCGGCAAACAGCGGTTGCCAGTACGGCTCGCGGGTCTTGCCCAGGTCAATGGCCGCGCCGATCGCCGGTACGTGCGAGGTCGAGAGGCCGCCGATGATCCTAGCCACGGCTCTTCCACTCCGAGCTGTAGCGATTGCCCTCAGGCGTGCGGCCGCCCTCGAGCATCATCTTCGCGTACGCCTCCTGCGAGGCGCCGGTCATGACCGCGGCGACGAACTGAAAGCTGCGACCATCGGTGGAAAACAGCTTGGCCAGGAAATAGATGTTGCCGCCCAGTGCAATCATGCCATTCCAGTCGCGCGCCAGTACCGCCTGCTTCTGGCCTTCGCTCATCGGCCACTCATCAAGGTAGGCGCGCTCATTGGCTTTGAAGCGCTCACGGTTGGCCGCCTTCATCAGACTCATGCAAAACTGGTTCAGGTGATAGCCCTGACGCGAGCGCTCGGCATCGAACACCGTGGTCCCGGGAATATCATCATAAGGTTGCGGCTCACGCATGGTGCGATCAGGCTCCGAAGCCATACAGCTTGTGCGGATTGTCGACCAGGATCTGTCGCTGCAGATCAGCACCCGGCATCATCAGTGGAATCAGATCCACCAGGTCGCCGTCATTGGGCATGAACTTGGCGATGTTCGGATGCGGCCAGTCGGTGCCCCAGAGAATGCGGTCCGGACCGGCGGCGATCAACGCCTGCGCAAACGGCACCGCGTCGGTGAATGGCGGCCCCTGGCTGATGCGCTCCGAGCCGCTGATCTTGACCCAGCAGCGCGGATTCGTGCGATGCAGTTCGAGCAGCACCTTGAAGGGTGCCTGATCCAGACCGTTCCTCACCGGCACGCGCCCCATGTGATCAATGATGAACGGCACCGGCAGCTGCTTGAGCAGCGTGTCGTACTCGGGCAGGTCCTGGGCATCGAAGTGCAGGTCCAGGTGCCAGCCCAGGGGCTGAATGCGCTCTACGACGCGCGCAAACTCGACCATGTCCGGCGTACCGCCCAGATGCTTGACGAAGTTGAAGCGTACGCCGCGACATCCGGCCGCGTGCAGCTGCCGGAATTTCTCCGCGCTGAAGGAGTCATCGGCGTTGGCGACGCCGCGATAATGGCCGCCGCTCTGCGCAATCGCATCGACAATGACGGTATTGTCGATGCCGTGGCAGCTGGCATTCACCAGCACCGCGCGCGTCAGGCCCAGAATCCCCTGCAGCTTCTTGAATGCTGCCAGCGGCGCATCCGGTGGCGTGTAGGTGCGATCCAAAGCGTACGGATAGCGATCAGCGGGTCCGAAGATGTGGCAGTGCGCGTCGGTCGCACCGGCCGGCGGCCGGTATTTGGGCGCTCGCGTGTCCGGATCGGGCGCCTTGCAGGTCGGAATCGCCGTCATGAAAAACTCGCTCGGGAAAGGAATGATATCGTAGCGCCCCGGCGTGGGTCAGACAATGCAAATAGGCGTTTACTGTGGGCACAAACGATTTACCGGCAACGCTGCTGCGCAGTGACTTCACGCACCTGATCGCGGGCCAGGCCGTCCGCGGCAGCAACGCGTTCGAAGTGATCAATCCGGCGACCGGCGCAGCCTTTGCACTGTGTCCCTCGGCAAGCCGAGATGAACTCGACGCCGCCGTCAACGCCGCACGCCAGGCCGCTCCGGCCTGGAGCGCCCGCTCCTACGCCGAGCGCCGCGCGCTGATTCACGAACTCGCAGCAGCTCTTGCCACCCACAGGGATGCACTGGCGGAGCTGCTGACGCGTGAGCAGGGCAAACCGAT
>JBEKOK010000381.1:0-2973 GCA_049521875.1 Steroidobacteraceae bacterium | reverse complement strand
GAACCATAACAATCAATAACAACACGACCATCAACCCATCTAAATCCTGGCGCCCGCCGGCCTCGATGAACAGCGCATCACGCGCGCGCTCGAGATGATCCTCGGCAACGCGGTTGACTCGGCCGATTTGTATTTCCAGGTGTCGCAGGAAGAGTCCTGGGCGCTCGAGGATGGCATCGTCAAGGAAGGCAGCGCGAGCATCGAGCAGGGGGTGGGCGTGCGGGCGCTCGCCGGGGAGCGCACCGGCTTTGCCTACTCGGATGAAATCATATTGCCGGCGCTTGAAGAGGCAGCGCGTGCGGCGCGCGCGATCAGCAGTGGCCCGGCGCGTGGTGGCGTGCAGGCCTGGAACGGGGTCTCGGGACACCAGTTGTATCCCGCGCTCGATCCGCTGCGCGATTTGACGGATGCTCAGAAAGTCTCGTGGCTCGAGCGGATCGACAAGGAAACGCGCCGCATGGATCCGCGCGTGGTGCAGGTCATGGCCAGTCTCAGTGCCGTGCATGAACTGATACTGGTGGCCAGCAGCGATGGCGGCCTGGCTGCCGATGTGCGGCCGCTGGTGCGCATGAATGTCTCGGTGATCGTGGAGCAGAACGGTCGGCGCGAGCAGGGCTACGCCGGATGTGGCGGCCGTTGCGGCCTGGCGAAGATGTTTGAAGAAGACCGGCCGTTCAAGCTGGCGCGCGAAGCAGTGCGCCAGGGGCTCGTGAATCTCGAGGCCATCGGTGCCCCAGCCGGCACGATGACCGTGGTGCTCGGTTCAGGGTGGCCCGGGATCCTGCTGCACGAGGCGATTGGACATGGCCTGGAGGGCGACTTCAATCGCAAAGGCACCTCGGCCTTCAGCCAGCGCATCGGCGAGCGCGTCGCCAGCCCGGGCTGCACCGTCGTCGATGATGGCACGCTGCCTGGCCGGCGCGGATCGCTGAACATTGATGATGAGGGCACGCCGACGCAGTGCACGACACTGATCGAAGACGGCGTGCTGCGTGGCTACCTGCAGGACAAGCTCAATGCCAAGCTGATGGGCACGAAATCCACCGGCAACGGGCGACGCGAATCCTTCGCCCACGTGACGCTGCCGCGCATGACCAACACCTACATGAGAGCCGGCGCCTACGCGCCCGAGGAGATCATCCGCTCGGTGGATCGCGGCATCTACGCGGTCAATTTCGGCGGTGGCCAGGTCGACATCACTTCGGGAAAGTTCGTGTTCTCGGCCAGCGAGGCTTATCTGATAGAGGGCGGCAAGGTCGGTGCACCGATCCGTGGCGCCACGCTGATCGGCAACGGACCGGACGTGCTGACGCGCGTCAGCATGGTCGGCAATGACCTGCAGCTCGATGATGGCATCGGCACCTGCGGCAAGGACGGCCAGAGCGTGCCAGTGGGTGTCGGACAGCCCACGCTGCGTATCGACGGCCTCACCGTCGGCGGCACGAGCTAGGGCGCAGCGCGCGCCGGAGCGGCGCTACTCGGTAGCGGCCTTGACCGGCCCGGTCTGGCTGGCGGGGTCATCGGAATCCTCAGACTCCTCGGGGTCGTCAACGACCATCGTCTCGCCATGATCCTTCAGGATCGGATGCGAGTCGGTGTCTTCGACATGGGTCTGATCGCCGGTACCGCGCGTGGTGCGCTCGTCGACATAAATCAGCTCGTGATCCCCGACCGTGACCACATCGCCATCGTTGAGGTTGTGGCGGCGGATGCGCTTGGACTTGATGAACACGCCATTGGTGCTGTTCAGATCCTCGAGCACGCACAGCCGCTCGGTCGTCAGGATCTGGCAGTGGTGGCGGCTGATGAACTGCCCATCGATCTTCAGATCATTCCCCGAGGTGCGCCCGATCAGCAGCCGTCCGGGGTGCAGGTTGCGCTCGGCCACCGGGCGACCACCGGTGGCAATCAGCAGGCGCGCCAGCGGACGCTCGCTGGTGGGCGCGCTCTGCTCGAGCTCCGGCAGCTCATCGGAGCGGTGGGGTGCTGCCGTCGCTGCGATGTGGCGCGCCGCCGTGCGTGAGGAAAAATCGCTCCATTGCAGTTCGGCAATGGCCGCTTCGATGTCGGCCGGCCCGACAGTATCGGCGTCGGTGTTGAAGGCCGAGAGCATCGCGGTGTCGCAGAGCGTATTGATCAGGCGCGGCACGCCGCCGGTGTAGCGATACAGCAGCTCGAAGCACTCGGGCGTAAAAATATCGCGACCCTGGGAGCCGGCGATCTCGAGGCGGTGGCGGATGTAGGCCTGCATGTCCTCGGCGCTCAGCGGCGTCAGGTGGAAGCGCAGCCGCACGCGCTGCGCGAGCTGGATCAGCTCGGGTGAATCGAGCTTGTCGTTGAGTTCCGGCTGCCCGACCAGGATGATCTGCAGCACTTTTTCCTTGGTGGTCTCGACGCCCGAGAGCAGGCGTACTTCCTCGAGCACCCGCGTGCTCAGGTTCTGCGCCTCATCGACGATCACCAGTACCTTGCGATGGGCCGCATACTGCTCGATCAGGAACTGATTGAGCGTGGCCAGCAGTTCGATCTTCTTCATGCGGAATGGCGTGAAGCCGAACTGCACCAGCAGTGATTGCAGGAACTCGAGCGCCGAGACCTGCGTCTGGTTGATCTGGGCGACGACGATGTCCTTTTCCAGCTCCGAGAGGAAGGTCTCGATCAGCGTGGTCTTGCCTGAGCCGATCTCGCCGGTGATCACGACGAAGCCATCGGTGAACCACACGGTTGATTCCATGTAGGCCTTGGCACGTGCATGAGCCTTGCTCAGGTACAGGAACTGCGGGTCGGGGCTCAGCCGGAACGGCAGCTCTTTGAGTTTGAAGGTGTCTAGATACATGCGATGCCCTGAGCTAAGCGCCTGCCCCATCCGTGGGTCTGAAGGAGGTGCAAGCGCTCCCTGATGGGGATATTACGGGATCGCCGCCAGCGCCGGGTAGAGCTGACGCAGCAGCTGGCGCGCGCGCCGGTTGCGAC
>JBEKOK010000380.1:0-2981 GCA_049521875.1 Steroidobacteraceae bacterium | reverse complement strand
GGCCGAGACGCCGGCGCCGCGTTCGATCAGTACCCGGGCGCCTGTTGCAGCTAGTTTTTCAGCGACTTCCGGTACCAGGCTGACGCGCGTTTCCCCCGGAACGCACTCGCGTAGCGCCCCTATTGTCACTGGCATGCAATTTCTCCGTGGTACCGCAGTGCCCCGTGCCGGCGGTCATTCTGCTTCTGCGTTGAATTGTGGCACACAGCTGCCTTATCTTACACAGATGAAGCGCGATTTGGCTCATGTGGCCCCGGCCGCGGGGGACGATACGGCGTTCGTCATTCGCACTGCCGTGCACGGTCTCGGGCAGATGGTTCTGCGCACCGATGTGGCCGGCATGCCGCTTGAGTGGATCGATTATCGCGAGGCCGCGCGCCTCTATCATCAGCAGCAGGTCGCCTATTGCTGCGGCTCGATGCTCTATCGCCTGCATGGCGGTCACAACGCATTCAATGGCCGGCGCACCGTGGTCGAGGTCAACTCGATCGTCGCCACGCTCGGCCACACCGGCAACCCGGGCAATTCGCGGCACGACTACGTGCCGCCGCTCAACAACGAGACGCTGTTTCGGCGCGACGCGTACCTGTGCATGTACTGCGCGCAGCGTTTTCCAAGCCGCGAGCTCTCGCGCGATCACGTGCGGCCGTTCATCCAGGGCGGCCTCGATGTCTGGACCAACGTCGTGAGCGCCTGCCGCAGCTGCAATAACTTCAAGGCCTGGCGCACGCCGGAGCAGGCCAAACTGCAGTTGATCGCCGTGCCGTTCACGCCAACCTACGCGGAATACATTTTTCTCAAGGGGCGGCGTGTGCTCGCCGACCAGATGGAATATCTGCTGGCGCACTTCCCGCGCTCGAGCCCGTTGCACGAACGCCTGCAACGCTGGCTTGGCTAATTCCAGGCAGCGCCAGTTAAGTGGTCTATCTGATCGATGCCTCCGTGTTCGTCTTCCGGGCCTGGTATTCGATGCCACCGGACATGCACGACGCCGACGGCAATCCGACGCATGCGCTCTATGGCTTTGCGCGCTTCCTCAGTGATCTGATCGAGAAGCGCTCCCCGCAATACCTGGGTGTCGCCTTCGATGAAAGCCTCGGTGGCGGCCACCGGCGGCGTCTCTATCCGGCCTACAAGGCCAATCGCGAGCCGGCGCCGCCTGAACTGCTGCGGCAGTTCGCGCTGTGTCGTGGTTTTTGCCGCCACGTCGGCGCGGCCGATTTTTCCAGTCCCGAGTATGAAGCCGATGATCTGATCGGCACGCTGGCGGCGCGCATGCGCGCGAGCGGACTGCGCGTCACGGTCGTCAGCCGCGACAAGGATCTGGCGCAGCTGATCGGGCCGGGCGATGTTTACTGGGACTATGCCGCGGGCATCGAATATCGCTACGAGCAGATCGCCGAGCGCTTCGGCGTGCGACCCGAGCAGATGGCCGATTACCTGGCATTGACCGGCGACAGCGTCGATAACATTCCCGGGGTGCCCGGCGTCGGTCCGAAGACTGCGATCGCGCTGATGCGCGCGTTCGCCTCGCTCGATGCGATCTATGAGAACCCCGAGGGCGCGAGCATACTGCCGATCCGCGGCGCCTCCGGCCTGCCCGCCAGACTGCGCACCCATCGCGAAGCGGCGTATCTGGCCCGTTCACTGACGCGTATCCACTGCGAGGCACCGGTAGAGGCTGAGCGGGAAACGCTGTTGCGGCGCAGCCCGGATGTCGGTGCGATGGGTGAATTCTGCCGCCAGCATGGCTTTGGCGCGATGCTCGCCCGGCAGGCCGAGCGGATCGCAGCGCGCCTGAGCTGAAACGAGGCCGGTCAGCTCACGAATTGCGGCGCGACGTGCGCCGAGTCAATCAGGTCTTCTTGACGTAGACCTTGCACCAGCCGTTGGCGTTGACCACTTTGCCGGGGAACAACGTGCACGGCCCATAAGCGTCGCTCGCCTGACCCTTGTACTGCATGCAGGTGCTGCAGCGCTGCCCGGCCGCATAGGTCGGGAATTTCTTGACGTCGACTTTTGAAGAATCCTCGACGTAGGCAAACGTGGCCGCCAACTGATCGGTCGGCAGCACATGTGGCACTGCATCGGCAGCCTGCGCATGCCGACTCGCCTGAGCGGCCACCAGCACGCCCGCCATCAAGGCCAGGTTCTTCAGCGCATCGCGTCGGGACATCGGCTCGCTCATGAGGGTCTCTCCATGGGTACAGACAGCGCCCCGATTATAGCCAATAGGTCTCTTCGCGCTGTACGCAGCAGCACATAAGGCGCATCACGGCATTTGTGGCTACTTCGCGGCAGGCGCTGGCGCAGAAGAGGGTCCTCCGGGAGCGGCGGGAGCGCCTGGTCCGCCTGGTCCGCCTGGCCCGCCTGGTCCGCCGGGACTACCCGGGCCATGCCCACCGATCACGGTGCCGTCTGACTTGGTGACTTTGCCCAGCGAGCCGCCCGGCCGGCCGTCCTTGAGTGGCCGGTATTCGACCGTGACTTTCTCGCCCGGCGTGAGAATTCGCTTGTTCCAGCCCGAGCGACTCATTTCACTGGGCGCGGCAGCTTCGAAGCCCCACTTCACATCATTGCCCTTGCCGTCATCGACATCGATCCACAGCCAGGCATGCGGGTTGCTCCACTCAAACGCGTACACCGTACCGCTGATGGTCTCGGTCCGCGTGTTGTCGAACATCGCAAAGGAGTGATGTGCCTGGCTCGGGCCGGCTGCGGCGGCCAGGGCGGTCAGCAACGCCAGCGTCCGCAGCTGGTCTGACAGTCGGTGATTCATGTACAGAGTCCTCGAATTCATCCTTAAGGGTAAGTCGCTGCCATACGCCGGCATGAGTCAGGGTGGCGTCAGATCCAGCGTGCCGTTGGTATCGCGGTTGTTCTCCTGGCAGAGCTGCTCCTCCAGGTCATCCTGCCGATCGTAGCTACGCACATAGCGGAACGGTTCGGTGAAGACGTGCGGATTGCTCACGATCGTCTCG
>JBEKOK010000379.1:0-2998 GCA_049521875.1 Steroidobacteraceae bacterium | reverse complement strand
AAGCCAGTTCCGCCCGCGACATCGATCACGACATCCACGCACTCACTGCCCAGAACCTGCTCGGGATCTGCGGCGCGGTCGATGACCCGCTGCGCGCCGAGTGCCGCGACCGCGGCGGCTTTGGCAGTGCCGGCGACCGCAATGATCGTCGCACCTCGCCGGCGGGCCAGCTGCACGGCCGCCGAACCCACACCGCCCGAAGCCCCGGTGACCAGTACCGTCTCACCTGCCTTCAGCGCCGCGCGCGCCAGCATATTCTCGGCCGCCGAATACGCGCACGGGAATGAAGCGAGTTCCACATCGGAAAGGCTGCTCTTGATCGGATACGCTTGGGCAGCAGGCACGCTGGCGAATTCGGCGAAGGCACCATCACATTCGGATCCGAAATAGAGCACCTGATACGGGTTGCCCCCCGGTATTCGAAAGGCGGGCTCGATCAGCACCCGCTCACCGACGCGCGCTGGATTCACGCCGGGGCCGGCACGCACAATTCGCCCGCACGCATCGGCACCCTGAATGCGCGGGAATTGGGCCAGGCGTCCACTCCAGCCGGCGGCATCGCGGGCAAGCTCGGCGTAGCCAGCGGCCGCGCCGCTCGCCGTGGTCCCTTCGGTAACGCCCTTCGCGTACCAGCCGGTGCGCGTATTGATATCGGTGTTGTTAACGCCAGCGGCGCCAACCTCGATTAGGACTTCGCCAGCGCCAGGCTCAGGTACCGGCACATCCTCGCGAAATTCGAGCTGCTCGAATCCGCCGTGACCCTTGAGCAGGACAGCTTTCATCGCACCGGCGTGGGTTTAACCCACCACTGGATCCTGGCTCATCTCCAGGTGCAGTTTGTTGCCCTTGTAGGGATGACGCAGAGCGACCTCCTCGTTCAGCTCGACGCCCAGGCCCGGCTCGGTGGAGGGAATCACATAACCGTCCTGCCAGAGGATCGGCTTCTTCAAGATCTCGGCGTGGAATCCCTGCCAGCGCTCGATGCTCTCGAGAATCAGGAAGTTTGGCGAGCAGGTTGCCAGCTGAGCGTTGGCAGCACCGACTACCGGTCCACAATACAGATGAGGTGCAATTTGCACGTGGTGCGCCTCGGCCATGCCAGCAATCTTTTTGGCCTCGAGGATGCCGCCAACGCGCCCCAGATTCATCTGCAGGATGGCCGCCGCGCCGCAGTTCATCAGCCGCGCGAAATCATACTTGGTCGTCAGGCGTTCGCCGGTGGCAATCGGGATCGAGGTGCCACGCGCGACTTTGGCCATCTCCTCGGGACTGTCCGGCGGAATAGGCTCCTCAAACCATAGCGGATCCGCCGGCTCAAGCCGCTTGGCCAGTCGTATCGCACCAGCGGCCGTCATCTGGCCGTGGGTTCCGAAGAGCAGGTCCGCCCTGCCGCCAACGGCTTCGCGTAGCAGCTTGCCAAAGCGCTCGCATCGATCCAGTGCCTCGAGGGACAACTGCCGTCCGTCAAAGGCCGTGTACGGTCCTGCCGGGTCGAACTTCAGCGCCGTGAACCCCTGCTGTAGGTATTCATGGGCGCGTTCGGCCGCGAGCTGCGGGTTGTGGTAGACCTCGGTGCTCTCGCCAGGCCTGGGGTAAATGTAGGTGTAGGAGCGCAATCGCTCGTGCACCCGACCACCCAGCAGGTTGTAAACCGGCTGTTGCGCGGCCTTGCCAATGATGTCCCAACACGCCATTTCAAGAGCGCTGAGCACGCCCATCGAGGTCAGGTCGGGATGCTGTGTAAAGCCGCTCGAATACACGCGGCGCCAGATGCGCTCGATGTTGTGCGGGTCCTCCCCCTCGAGATAGCGTGCGAAGACATCTTCGATCATGCGCGCCACGATGTCCGGGTGAAACGGGACGCCGTAGGCCTCACCGATACCGCTGGTATTGTCATCAGTGGTCAGCTTCACGAACACGAACCAGGCGCCGCCGTAATGCGGCGGCGGATTGCCCACGACGAAGGTCCGGATGTCTTTCAGCTTCATTTCACGGCACTCATCTGATCAGCACTTCTGCGAGTCCCTTGTGTCGGCCCAACGCGCATAGACGGCCAGCGCTCGTGGCCGGACGCCCGTGCACCTCAGGATAGCGGCTGTCGGTCAGCGATTCCGACGGAGCTCGGCGCCACGCTAGAATAGTCGCAAAGCTCGAGGAGCGGACAGCCCCGGCCATCCAAGAAAGACACAGTCACCAGCAAGAAAAGGCATTGCGCCGTCATTCGGCGGCTCCCCGGACGGGCGGGTCCAACCGAAAACCTTTACCATGGTCGCGTCGCCGCTGCTGCCGCGCCCGACCGTTGCCCCTGCGGCTGCCGCAAGCGCTGCCATCGGCTGGCGGCGGGGAGGCAGCCGGCAGCGGCACAGGATCAACGGCCTACAGCACACGGGGACACGCTCTGATGTCAGTGACCGAGCCGATTCCGCAAAGCATGGCCTTGCCCGTGCAGACCTCCATCGTGGCACGCTGGTACGTGCTGATGATGATGGTCGCTGTCTATACGTTGAGCATTGCGGATCGATACTCCATTTCGACCGTCATGGAGCCGATCCGGCTTGAGTTGCACCTGACAGACTCCGGTATAGCCTTCCTCACCAGCGCCATCATCGCGCTGTTTTATGTGGTCTTCGGCTTTCCGCTGTCCTGGCTCATAGACCGGGTCAGTCGCCGGGTTGTCATCGCTTTCTCCGTGCTTGGCTGGTCGGTGATGACCCTCAGCACCGGCCTATCGGCCAATTACTCGCAGCTGCTGCTGTCACGCCTGGGCGTCGGTGTGGGCGAAGCCGGCGGCACGCCGGGTGCCAATTCGATCCTGTCAGACTATTTTCCCGCCGTCCGCCGTCCGATGGCATTGACGATCTTCTCTCTCGGAGCCCCGATCGGCGCCTGGGTGGCCGCTGACTTCGCCGGCCGGGTCACAGACCTCTATGGCTGGCGCACGGTCTTTTTGTGGTTGGGTGCTGCTGGCGTCGTGTTTGGCGTCTGGCTGTACGTCACG
>JBEKOK010000378.1:0-3050 GCA_049521875.1 Steroidobacteraceae bacterium | reverse complement strand
CTTTGAGCGTGTTCAGGCGGCGAACGCCTGTCAAATCGGCTTTGCGCCGTCTGGCTTTGCTGGCGGCGGCCGGTGCCGGAAGCGTCGCGCTGATGCTCGGCAACGCCGCGGCCGCGCAAAACTCGCCGGTCGGAGAGCCGGCCAGCTGCCAGCTGGTGCGTCTCTCGGACATCGGCTGGAGCGATGTCACAGCGACCACAGCGCTTACCAGCAGCCTGCTCCACTCCCTGGGTTACCAGACGACTGTCACGCTGCTGTCAGTACCGGTCACATTCGCATCGATGCGTAACAAGGACATCGATGTATTCATGGGCAACTGGATGCCCTCGCAGGTCGCGGACCGCAAACCCTTCGATGAAGACCACTCGATCGATGTGATTGGCGCCAACCTGACGGGTGCCAAGTACACCCTGGCGGTACCCACTTACACCTACGAGGCGGGCATCAAGGATTTTGCCGACATCAAACGTTTTGGCGCCGCGCTAAACCACTCGATCTATGGCATCGAGCCCGGCAATGACGGCAATCGTCACGTGCTCAATCTGATCAGTGGCAATCAGTTCGGCCTTGGTGATTTCAAGCTGGTCGAATCGAGCGAGCAGGGCATGCTCGCCGAGGTGGAACGGGCGATTGCAGAGCACCGCCCAATCGTGTTCCTTGGCTGGGAACCACATCCGATGAATACGCGCTATAGCATCAAGTACCTGACTGGGGGGGATTCAGAGTTCGGGCCTAACTTTGGTGGCGCCGCGGTCTACACCAATACCCGGGCCGGCTATGTGCAGGAATGCCCGAATGTCGGGCGGCTGCTCCAGAATCTGAAATTCACGTTACGCGGCGAGGACGAGCTGATGAGCAACATCCTGGATTCGCACCGCGACCCCGAAGTGGCGGCGGCGGCGTGGATCCAGGCCCACCCCGAGGTCCTAAGCAGCTGGCTAGAGGGCGTACGCGCAACCGATGGCAGTCCGGCGTTGCAGGCGCTGCAGCCGCATGCCGCGCGCGCCACCGTGCGCAACGCGGATCAGTGGATCGTCGATCATAAAATCCCGGTCGGCGATTTCATGGCGCACCTGATCGATGTCATCAAAACCCACGGCAAGGTGTTTTTCCGTGTCGTGTCGACCACGATCGCCGCTGGTGTCAACGGTCTAACCTATGTACTCAACGCCGTGCCATCGCTGGTACTGGTGGGCGTGTTCTCGCTACTGGCGTGGCTGCCGCGCCGTTCATGGGGCCTGGCGCTATTCGTTGCCCTCGCGCTGTTGTTCATCATCAATCAGGGTTACTGGGCTGCTACCTGCGAGACGCTTTCGCTCGTTACGCTCTCGGCGCTGGTCTCGGCGCGCGGGGGTGTACCGATTGGCATCGCTGCTGCGCACCGCCCGCGCTTCTACGCGGCACTTAGACCGGTGCTGGATCTGATGCAGACGCTGCCAACGTTTGTTTATCTGATTCCAACCTTGGTGTTGTTTGGCCTCGGTGTGGTGCCGGGCCTAATTTCCACCGTGATCTTCGCGCTGCCGGCGCCGATCCGGCTGACCCACCTTGGCATTTCCTCAGTGCCGGTGGCGCTACGTGAAGCGGGTGAAGCCTTTGGCGCCACGCGCCTGCAACTGCTCTGGAAGGTTGAGCTGCCCAGTGCAGCGCCCAGCATCATGGCGGGTATCACCCAATGCACAATGTTGTGCTTGTCAATGGTGGTAATCGCGGCGCTGGTCGGTGCCGGAGGGCTCGGAGTGCCGGTAGTGCGTGCGCTTGGCACGGTACAGGTTGGCATGGGGTTCGAGGCCGGCTTTGCCATCGTACTACTGGCCATCGTGCTGGATCGGATCAGCCGCTCCTTCAATCGGGAGCGTAAATAATGGACAGCGCAATCGAGTTCAAGGATGTCGACATCCTGTTCACTTCCGAGGCCTCGCCCCGTCGTGGCGCCGCCCAGATTCGGACGGCCCTCGTCGCTCTGGACAAAGGCGAGAGCCGAGCACGCATTGCCGAACAGCTGGGTGTCGTTGTTGGTGTGGCCGGCGCGAGTCTCAAGGTGGGTCGCGGCGAGATTTGCGTCTTGATGGGGCTTTCGGGTTCAGGCAAGTCAACGCTGATGCGGGCAGCCAATGGACTGAACACCGTGACCCGCGGACACGTGTTCGTTCGCGACGGTGAGCGCACCGTGGATGTTGCCGACTGCAATGCCACGGCCTTGCGGGGTTTGCGCCGCCGGCGCATTGCGATGGTGTTCCAGCAATTTGGCCTGCTGCCCTGGCGGACTGTGCGCGAGAATGTTGGACTTGGCCTGGAGCTGCGCGGCGAATCGACCAGCGAGCGCAAGCGCATCGTGTCTGAGAAGCTTGAACTTGTCGGTCTCTCGCAGTGGGCGGAGCGCCAGGTGGCGGAACTCTCCGGCGGCATGCAGCAGCGCGTCGGTCTGGCGCGCGCCTTTGCCACCGATGCAGACATCCTGCTGATGGATGAGCCCTTCTCGGCGCTTGATCCGCTGATTCGCACCAAGCTGCAGGACGAGCTGCTCGCGCTGCAGGAGCGGGTCAAGAAAACGATCTTGTTTGTCAGTCACGATCTGGATGAGGCATTGCGGCTCGGTGATCAGATCTCGATTCTCGAGGGCGGTCGCATCATCCAGACCGGCACGGCGCAGGACATCGTGATGGCCCCGGCAACCGATTACGTCGCCGAGTTTGTGCGCCACATGAACCCGCTTTCGGTGCTTACGGGCGGCATGGTGATGCGCGCCCAAGCCAGTTTTGGCGGCGAGGCGGACCGGCGCTGGCTCGATGCCGAGGGCCGCTTTCGCCTGGAGCTCGATGCCCAACAGCAGCCCGTGGCGGTGCATGCGGCCGGTACACGACTCATGGTCCACCGCTGTGAAGAGGAGTGCGACCCGGCGCAGTTGCCGGCTGGGGTCGCCATGGTTCCAAGCGCCATCAGCCTGCAAGGGATCATCCGCCTGCACGAGGCGACCGGCTATCCGGTGCTGCTCTCCGAGCAGGGTCTCCTGAGCGGGGTTTGCGGCGAGGCCGAGATCATCCGCGCCC
>JBEKOK010000377.1:0-3052 GCA_049521875.1 Steroidobacteraceae bacterium | reverse complement strand
TCATCGACCGTCAGATCAATCGCTTTGAGCGCCTTGATTCCATTCTTGTAAATCTTGGTAAGTTGGCGAAGGACTAGGGCGTGCATAGGAACCGCGTAGCCTAAACCTCGCAAGGCCTCGGCCGCAACGCCTATCATCGCCGCTCCCCGGCCTCAAGGCTCACCCAGCCGGGCCGCGGCAGCGAGTTGCAAACCATAGAGCTGCACCCGCTTGAGCGCCGCTGAGTCGGTTCGCGAGGCCGCCGCCACGAGGGCGCTCCAGTACGCCGTGCAACCACTCCAGCGTACCGACAAGTGCGCGGCTTCGCGCGGCACCAGCGACGGCAAGCGATTGACCGTGATGCGGCGAAAAGCGACCACGGTGGGGCCACTCATACCCAACAGCAGTTGAGCGGTCAGGCTGGCATTGGAGGCGACGTGCCAGGCATAAAACAGTGCCAGGCGCGCAAAGCTCGCCGTGGCCTCGTCGACTCTGGCCTCGCCGGCAACGGTTTCATCGGCGATGGCTGCGTCGGCAACCCGCCACGAGTCGAAAATCTGCAGCCGCTGTTGCCAGTAAGATTCTTCTTGAAAACGTAGATCGAACAATGCATAAGGGCACGCAGCAGCGGCCTCTCGTTGCGCCGAGGACAGCTGCGACACCCGCAGCGCGGCCCATTCCGGCCTGGCCGCGGCCAAGTCCAAAAACCGGTGATTTAGTCCGCGCAGCGATCGCAACATCTGCGGCGACAGGTGCGATTCCTGTGGCCAATCGCCGAGTGCATCCTGCATGACCGCCTCCCGCCAAGTTCCTGTTTATGTGGGGCTTAAGCGGTAGCCGCGCATATCGCCTCAAATGCGGAGGCAATCGGACGCCGAAACCACTTGGCAATCACGCTAACTTTGTGATGTATTTCTGTCAAATTGTTTTTGACCCTAAATCGCTTGAATAGCCCAAGGAGACCGCCATGAGAGTGTCCGATGATCGTTACACGCGCGACCTGCAGCGCCTCGATCTTGCGCTGCGCTTGATTCGCCACGAAGCCCGAACTTTCACCATTCGCCAGTGGACCGGCTTGAGCGACGACCGCATTCGCAAGGCGTACCGAAGTTACTGTCAGCACGGAGCGGCGGCGGCCGTGACACGGCATCGCGGCAAGTCGCCGCGCCAGGCGGCATTTTTCTTCAGAAATCCGGACGTGACATTTCACGCCGCGCAACTGGCAAGCCTGTTCTTGATTTACGGTTTGGTGGACGCGTCCAGCGGCGCATTGAAGCCACGCTATCGTGTCGGCTCCTGGGAGTCGGGAATGCTGCTTTGCCAAGCGTACGAGGATTATCTCGAACTACACGTACCGGTAAGCATTTCTTTCGAGCACGCCTGGTTTTTGCTGCTGGCATTGGCGCGGCGCGACGAGGTGGGTATGACGCGCTGCGCGCATTGCGGCGGTCTGCAATTGCGCGACTTGCTCGCCAGACACAAACAGACCTGCGCCAATTGCCTTCAGGGGTCGCCTGAACGAACGCAATGAGGGGCTTTCCCAAGTGTGTGTTCGCAAAAATCATCAACGGCTCGACGTATCATTCTGTTTGATGAGGTCGTGCGCGAGGAGCCTTTCATGCTCATCTGTTATTTTTTGCGCGATCTCAGCCGCGAGGACGGCGATGGAGTCCTGCCCCTTGACCTGATGCAGTACAAATTTGGCTGCGGCAACGTAGGGGTTCCAACTGATCGCGGTACCCTGCCCCTTCAGGACAGCCTTCGTACCGATAACCGCAAACGGAATGTCAGGGTTCTGGGCATAGTCAGTAACTGTCACACTGACCTCAACATTGGGTCCTTTGTCGGTGCTTACAAAAGGAACACTGATTAGCCGACTGTTTTCATCCATGGCGTAGAAGACACCCTGAACCAGCCAACCCGAGTTCGGCCGGTGGGATGCATCAGCGGGCAGCGGATAAGCGTGCGCCCCGAGTTTTCGGAGCTCCTCGGTCAAAGCCGATGATAGCCGCGCGGCATTGCTTCCGCCTTGATGCGACGAATGTCGGCATTCAAGGCATGGAGGGAGCCGAAGCCGTTGGGAGCGCGCTCGACGGGTTCGAACTTTCCAACGTAGAGCTTAGGGAGGCCGACCGGCTGGGCTTCGTCAGCCCTGACGCATGAGGCGGTAAGGACCAGGGAAACGCCTACGACAATGAAAAACGCTTCCTTCTTTGTATCCGCTTTCATTGCGGTCACTGAGGCATCTTCTTCGCGCCAGGTGGAGCCCAACTTCCGTCGTTGATGGACATCGGCTCGTCCTTGGGCCAGTACATTCGCAATGTGAGATTGAAATCGCCTTCGGGCGCCGGCAGCCAATTCGACTCCTTGTCCTTCCCCGGGGAGTCTTTCTGAATGGATATATCGAGCGACCCGTCGCTGCCATGTTGGAGCTGCATCCAGCTGCTGATGGCATAGCGATTGATCGGGTTCTCGACGAAAAAGGAATCCGGGCCATACATCGAGACGGACCAGAAGGCGTTGACTGGAGGGGTCTTCCCCTTATCGAAGTGCAGCACGTAGTGATTCGTACCGTTGAGCGGTTCGCCTTCGGCGTCGACGTATGTCGTCGGATATACGGCATCTGCGGGGAGATTCGCGCCCAAGGCGATTAGGGCGACGACGGCTCTGATTTCGTAACTGGTTCCAAAATTCCCCACCGTCATCGGCAGAATGCGCCAGCCGTTTGCGGTGTGACCGGTCGGCGTCTGTGTCGTTGCCTTTTGCTCTATTCCCATCTGGAGCTTCTGAAGCGCTACCGACACCGATCCCTCTAGTCCCTTGGCGATGGCCGGATCAAGATGCGAGGGATCGAAAGGCTGACCCGGCACGATACCGATAGAAGCCAGTTTTTCCACGACCGGCGCATCTACTGCCGGTGGCGGATTTGCCTTTAGAAGACGGGCCAGCGTGTCGAAATACCGTGTAGCACTCATGCGTTTGAGCTTGTCGACGGGCGGCGTCTTCCCATCGAAGTTGGGATCCACCACAATCTTCGCTGGTACATAGGAAGCCCCGAGCTTGGACAGTGGGA
>JBEKOK010000376.1:0-3100 GCA_049521875.1 Steroidobacteraceae bacterium | reverse complement strand
AAGGGCACTGCCTCCTTCTCCGACATCGCCAACGCTATTGCTGCCGAATACAATTTCTGGCTTGGAGATGCCTTCGCCTCGGGCGGCTCGGCCGGCTACGATCACAAGAAAATGGGCATCACGGCGCGCGGTGGCTGGGAATGCGTAAAACGCCATTTTCGCGAACTCGGGCACGACATCCAGCGCAAGGCCTTCACGGTCGCCGGAATCGGCGACATGTCCGGCGACGTCTTTGGCAATGCGATGCTGCTGTCGCACGAGATCCGTCTGGTCGCGGCATTCAATCACGCGCACATCTTCATTGATCCGAGCCCAGACGCCGCCAAGAGTTTTCGCGAACGCCAGCGGCTGTTTGCCTTGCCGCGCTCGGGCTGGGCCGATTACGACACGCGCCTGCTTTCGCGCGGTGGCGCGGTGTTCGACCGAAGTCGCAAGACTCTGACACTCTCAGCCGAAGCGCGCGCATTGCTTGGGCTGGAGGTGAGCATCGCGACCCCCGAGCAGGTCATACGCGCGATCCTGTGCCTTAATGTGGATCTGCTCTGGAACGGCGGCATAGGCACTTACGTCAAAGCCATCGAAGAGCGCCATGGAGAAATCGGTGATCGTGCCAACGATGCCGTGCGCATCGACGGCCACGAGCTGCGGGCACGCGTGGTTGGCGAAGGCGGCAACCTTGGCCTGTCGCAGCGCGGCCGCATCGAGTACGCCCGCGGCGGCGGACGGATCAACACCGATTTCGTCGATAACTCTGCCGGAGTGAACACCTCGGATGAAGAAGTCAATATCAAGATCATGCTGGCCTCGCCCGGTGGCAGCCGCCTCACCGGCGAGCCGCGGCGCAGATTGCTGGCCTCGGTTACTGACGAGATCGCCACGCACGTGCTGCGAAATAACTACCTGCAAAGTCAGGCCTTGAGCTTGCTTGAGCGGCGCGCGGTGCTTGAATTACCCGAGCAGATGCAGCTGATGCGCTCACTGCAGCAGCATGCGGAACTGGATCGCGAGATTGAGTTCCTGCCTTCGGATGCACAGATCGAGGAGCGCCAGGCGCGCGGCCAGGGACTGACGCGCCCGGAACTCGCGGTGCTTCTGGCCTACGGCAAGATCGGCCTGAACCATGCGCTGATCGAGGCGGATATCGCGGCCGACCCTTACCTGTCGAACGAACTGATGCGTTATTTTCCGGAGCGTTTCCGCAAGCGCTTTGCCGTGGCGATCAATCATCACCGACTGCGTTCGGAGCTGATTGCGACAACGACCGCAAACAGCATCCTCAATCGCATGGATCCAGGCTTTCCGCTGCGCATCGCGACGCAGACCGGCGCGGGCACCGCTAGCATGGCACGTGCCTACACGATTGCGCGCGACAGCGCCGGCCTGCGCGGCCTGTGGACCGCAATCGAAGGGCTGGATAACCGCGTGGCCGCTGAACATCAATATGAAGCCCTGCTGGCCAGTCGCGACTATCTGGAATACCTTACACGCCGGCTGCTGGCGCCCGATGCGCCGGAGATCGCCGACATCGGCGCCGCTGTCGCGCGCCTCGAGCCGGCGTTCCGCGAACTTGCTGCGGCACTGCCCGGTTGCCTGTCGGGCCTTGAGCGGGAGCGTTACAACACACTGCGTGCTCATTATCAGCAGGCCGGGCTTCCCGTGACGCTAGCGAGTCACCTGGCCGCCCTGCCTGCCCTGCGTGTGGCGCCGGATCTGTGCGCACTCGCCGAGCGCGGCCGGCGCAACCTTGGTGAGGTGGCACGCAGTTACTTCGATCTTGGGACTGCCCTTGGGGCCGACTGGCTGCACCAGGCGATCGAGCAGCTGCGCACCAGCGGTCCATGGCAGGTGGTCGCACGCGAGCGGCTGTTTGCCGCCAGCCGGGCAACGCATCAGCGCCTGTGCGCCAAGTTGCTTGAACAGCGCGTGGTGCGGACCGGGAACCTGCCGGACTGGATTCGCCGGCGCGGCATCGCCGGCACGCAGTGGCAGCAAACGCTGCGGGAATTGCGTGCGCTGCCCACCACCGACCTGGCCGCGCTGATGGCCGGCGTTGAGGCACTCAAACTGCTGGTTTGAACACGCGCCCGCACCACCCCTGTCGGGCTTCGCATGAGCGATGATATAAGGGCCGGGGCGTCGCCTCGTCAGCGCCGGCGCCACACAATATTCAAGGAGCCGCTGTGTCTGGAAAACTGATTCTGGTGCGTCATGGCCAGAGCACCTGGAACGTCGAGAATCTGTTCACCGGGTGGACCGATGTAGATCTGTCCGAGCTTGGACGCGAGGAGGCGTCCCAGGCCGGGCGCGAACTCGCACGCGCCGGTCTGGTACCGGATCTCGTGTTTACCTCGGTGCTCAAGCGCGCCATCCGAACCCAGTGGCTGATGCTCGATCAGATGGATCTGCTGTGGCTGCCGGTGGAGCGCCACTGGCGCCTGAATGAGCGTCATTACGGGGCACTGCAGGGCCTGAACAAGGCCCAGACCGCCGCCCTGCATGGCGATGCGCAGGTCAAGATCTGGCGGCGCAGCTATGACATTCCGCCCCCACCGCTGGCGCTCGATGACCAGCGCCATCCGCGCTTTGATCGGCGCTATGCCGGGATTGCCCCGCAGGATCTGCCGGCGACCGAATCGCTGAAAGACACGCTGGCGCGCGTGCTGCCCTACTGGGAGCAACGTCTGGCGCCGGAACTTCGGGCCGGGCGACAGGTGATGATCGTCGCGCACGGCAACAGCCTGCGAGCGCTGATCAAGATGCTCGACGGCCTGAGCGAGTCCGAGATCGTCGAGCTGAATATTCCCACCGGCGTGCCACTCGTCTACGAGCTCGATACACAACTGAAACCAATCAGCAGCGGCTACCTCGGCGATGCCGAAGCGGTGCGCGCGGCAGCGGAGGCGGTCGCGCGCCAGGGCGAGCGGCGCACCTAGCACAGACGTTGCGCCCAATGCGCACTGCTGGCGGCGCAGCCCAATCGGCGGCGTTGTTCGGAATGAAGAGCTCTAGGTGCCTATCCAATCCCAAAGCACCAGATCCCACTCGACCCCTGCGTAACTTAGCGTGCTGATCACCTGAACGCCAGACTTGAGATGCGCGT
>JBEKOK010000375.1:0-3105 GCA_049521875.1 Steroidobacteraceae bacterium | reverse complement strand
ATCGCCGGGTGCGATGGCTATCACGGCATCAGTCGCCGCAGCGTACCCGCCGAGGCGCTCACGACGCACGAGCGTGTCTATCCCTTCGGCTGGCTCGGCGTGCTCTCGGAGACTGCGCCGGTGAGCGATGAACTGCTCTACGCCAACCACGCACGTGGCTTTGCGCTCTGCAGCATGCGTTCGCTGACGCGCAGTCGCTACTACATTCAGTGCACGCCCGAGGATCGGATCGAGCAGTGGCCCGATTCACGATTCTGGGATGAACTGCGGGCACGGCTGCCGGAAGCCCACGCGCGCCGGATGGAGGCTGGACCTTCGATCGAGAAGAGTATCGCGCCCTTGCGCAGCTTCGTAGCTGAACCGCTGCGCTTTGGACGCCTGTTCCTGGTCGGCGATGCGGCACATATCGTCCCGCCGACCGGGGCCAAAGGGCTTAACCTGGCCGCCGCAGACGTGCGCGTGCTGTATCAAGGGTTCGCGGAGTTTTATCGAGGCGGTGGCGACACCTTGCTCGAGGAGTACTCGGCGCGCGCGCTGGCGCGGGTGTGGAAGGCGACCCGGTTCTCCTGGTGGTTTACGTCAGTGATGCACAAATTCTCGGACGACTCCTTCGCGTACCGCCTGCAAATGGCGGAGCTGGAGTACCTGGAAGGATCGGCAGCCGCCTCGAAGGCCTTTGCGGAAAACTATGTCGGATTACCGTTCTGATGGCGCCGGTCCGCAGCCGGGCAGCTCCGAATCATCGAGGCGGCGCGCTTCTAAGATAGCCAGCGCCGAACGTTGCCAATCGGATCATTCTCCACGCGAGGATGTGGCGTGAAAACCATCGTCGCCAGGCGTTGTGCATCGAAGGCCGGCCACTCACGCCCGGGCTGGCCGGATCGCCGCTCGCAGCAAAGTTTACAATCGCGCGACCAAGCTGCTTCGCCAGCTGCTACGCCTGTGCCGCCGATACGGGTCGGGCGGCGCAATGAGCGGTTGCGCCATCCGATTAGACTCCGGGCAAGAACGCAGCAACGTTTGACTCTAATATTCGATTTGATACGTCAAACCCACACTGCTGCCGGGGTCGTTCTCAGGCGTCGTTCCCTGCACTGAGGCAGTGCCGTTTCCCAACCGTGTCTGCAGCTTCAGGTGCTTGGTCAAATCTACATCCGCCTGCAGTTGGCTGGTACCAGTAGTACTTTGCTTCGCCTCGATGTAAATGCGCTTGGAAATGTAGCGTCCTGCCTCGATGCTGGCGCCGGAACTTTCAGTTCCGGGGGTCGTCGTGGCTGCGGCGCCGACATTCAAGCGATCCAATCCGAAACTTTGCTGCAGCTTGACGAGGGGATTGAGTCCGCCGTCTCCGCCAACACCGCTCATGATCGCAAGCGTCGCGCCGACCTGCGCGAGCTGCAGCGCCGAAAGTTGAGCGGCAGGAGTGCCGAATAGAAGCAGCGCCATGATTTCGTCCGGCGGCTGAGCCGGCGTGCTGGTGAATTCAAACTGGGGAGCATCTGCCAGACCGGTGATGTGCAGAATCGCAGTTACCCCCCCTACGGTCGATTGCGCGGTGAAATCCAAGCTTGGATCAATTTTGTTTTTCAGCCCGGCGCCGTTGAAGCTGACTCGACCGGAGGTAAAGCTAAGCTTGCTGCCCCCAACGGAAACGCTTCCGCGCTGCAAATCAAAGCCTCCCGCCACCAGGGGGGCGTCCGTCGTGCCGCTGAGATGCAAGTCGCCGCCCATCTCAGCGTCCAATCCGCGGCCCTGTACGAGAAATTCTTGCGGCGCATTCACAGCCACGTCCAGTCCTATCACCAACGGTTTGTCAGGCTTCGCGGGCGCCGCTGCGCCGCGCCTATGCACGTCGAGCACCGCCACATTGGGTGGCAGGCGATTCGGTATTCCGATTAGCGTGCGCCCTAAATCTACCGTGCCCGCGATATCTAGCCGCTCGCGCGCCTTTCCGCTTACATGCAATTTCGCATTGAGATTCGCGGTCACTAACTTGCTTGCAATGGGTTGGGCATGCTCGGCTGCGATGTCCAGATCCAGCGGCAGCCCTGGCTGCAGAACGCCCACGGTGCCGACTATCGAGACGGTCCCCGGTGCAGCGGTCGCCGTCAGGCTCTTGATCTGTAAAGTGCCTTGGTTGCCGATGACGGAGGCGGTGATATTGGTAAGGCTCACCCCGCGCACATAGTCCCGTAGATCTCCCTTAGTCAAATCCAGTGCGCCGCCTATTTGCGGCTCCGTCACGCTGCCGCTGAGCGTGGCATCGACATGGAGTTCGCCGGTTGCGCGCTGGCCCCGAGCCTCAAGCAGCGGGTTGATCATTCCCACGTCAAGGTTGCCGTCGATCTTCAAATCTAAGGGACCCGCGGCACCTAGTGGCGCTTGGCCGACCACGGTGAGGCGAGAGCGCGCGCCAGCCACAAGCTGCGCATCTACGCTTGCACCAGTGCCCCTCAATTGCGCGGTTACTCGGGCGTCGAGCGGCGGCAGTCCATAGGCCGCATTGTCTGAGAGTGCCAGACCTGTCGCAGTAAGCCGGACCTCCCCCGTCGGTGCAGCCATGCTGCCCTGCAGATGCGCCTGGGCCTCGATTGTCCCGGAGGCCAGCAATCCCGGTGCGAACGCATTCACCAGCGGGGACTGAATCTGGCGCAGCGAGGCAGTTATATCAAGCTCCGGCGAGAGTTCCCCTTTGAGCAGGAGTAGGGCTTGCTGTACTCCCACCTGAAGCCCGTCGATGGATACACCGTCCGCGAAAGAAATCTGCGCTGGGGCGCGCAATAGGGCCTCCTGGCCGCGATATTCCGCAGCCGCCTTCATCAAGACGATCTTGCGCGCGTCGAGATTCAGCAAGCCCTGTGCAGACAAGCTTGCCGCCGCGCCATGCAGCTTGGGTAGCTGTAGGCCCAGATCGAATCCTAACGCATTGGGCACGCCCTCCGCGGTCAGCTGCACATTCCCAACCAGTGAACCAGCCGCGAAGTCAGGCGCATCGAGATGCAGCTGGGCGTGAGTTTTCCCCTGCTCAGAGTGCAATGTGACGGTTGCCACCGCGCGGCCTCCGACATCGAAGCCGAGCAGGTGCTGCAAATCGGCCAGACGTTG
>JBEKOK010000374.1:0-3123 GCA_049521875.1 Steroidobacteraceae bacterium | reverse complement strand
CCGCGCGATTTCTTCGCGTGCATCGCGCAGCGGCTTGCCAATCTCGGTGACCAGCAGAGCCTCGAACGCCGCGCGTCGCTCCCCAAGAATCCTCGCCAGACGTGCCAGCGCCTCCAGTCGCTGCTCTGGAGCCAGGTGCGCCCAGGCACATTGCGCGCGCACTGCTGCAGCGACAGCAGTCTGCACCTGCGTGCTGTCGGCGTGCGGAACCTCGGCCAGGATGCGCGCCGTCGCGCACGGATCGCGATGACTTGTGAACTCGCGAGTTGCGGCCGGCAGCCAGCGATGATCAATGCAGGCGGCCGGAACCCGAGTCTCCTGCGCCGCATTCGCCGCAGTCACGAGCCCCAGACGCTGAAGCAATACCGCCGCCGGTTGCAGCTCAGCTGCCCGCCCCACGAGATAGGCGCGCGCGGCCGCAGCCTGCAGCGGATCGTAGGAGCCCACCAGGTCTTCGCCAATCCATACGCGGTAGCCACGCTCATAGGCATCAAAGGCGGTGGCGCGCACACAGCCGTGCAGATGAACGCCGGCCAGGATCAGCGTGCGCACTTTGAGCGACTCGAGCAGACTTTCCAGTGCCGGATCGGCAAAGGCGCTGAAGAAGCGTTTGCGCACCCGTGCTTCACCTGGCAACGCCAGCAGCGCGGCCGGCGGCTGGGCACCGGCGCTGCCCTCAATGCAGCCGCGATAATCGGCAGCGATCCAATGCGGCATGCGATCGGCGCCCGATGCGGTCACGAGTGTCTGCACATGCACGACGGCGATGCCATGGCGGCGAATCGCTCCCAGGAAATCACCAATCGCTGCGACCAGCTGATCGGCTGGCGGCTCAAGATCCGCGCGCCCGAGAAAGTCGTGCTGCAGGTCAATCAGCAGGAGCGCGACATCTCTCATCGGCTGGCAGGCAGGGAGCGCACTGGTGACAGCCGCAGGCGCGCCGGCGCAAGGCGGGCGCCGAGGGTTGCAGCCACGTGCTCTGCCAGCTGCTGCGTGCCGACGACGCGCGAGCCGGGCGCTGCGATATCCGGCGTGCGCCAGCCCGCTGCAAGCGTGTCCTCGATCGCCGCCTGCAGCTGCAGGGCCAGATTCTCGAGGCCGAAGCTCTCGCGCAGCAATAGCGCGAGCGCGTGGATCTGTCCGAGTGGATTGGCCCGATCGGTACCGGCAAGATCGTAAGCTGCACCATGTCCGGTCTGATAGACACCGCGCCCGCCGTCACCGAGATTTGCCGAGCAGGACATCCCGCGGGATCCCAGTAGCAGCGTCGCACCATCGGCCAGCACGTCACCAAACATATTGGGGGCGACCACCACATCAAAGGCACGGGCGTCTGCGAGCAGCTGGTAGGCGGCGGTGTCGACTTCCAGAAACCGCAGCTCAACGCCACTGCCGTTGGCCCCGAGACCCGCCTGTTCGGCCCACAGCGCACTGATCGAGGGTACGCCGCCGGGCTTGGTCACAACGCACAGATGACCACGGCGGCGCTGCGCGGCGCCGACAGCCACCTGGATGATGCGCGCCACCTGGGATTCGCTGTATTCGAAGCCATGGAAGGCGCGGCGCTGGCCGTCACGGATATCGAACCCGTATTCGCCAAGATAGAGGCCCGCGGTATTCTCGCGGATGATCAGCACATCAACCTGATCGGTGGTTTCGGGCCGCAGTACGCCAATGCCCCGCAGCGCCGGTTGCGGCCGGATCGGTACGAATTTGCAGTACAGATCAAAGTGCGCCCGTAGTTCATACACAAAGCGCCCACCCTTGGCGCCGCACAGCACTGCGCCGCCATCAGCAAAAATCTCCGCGAAGTATCCGGTCATCGCCGGGCTCAATCCGGATTCGCCAACCGGCGCCTCGCGGATTTCGAAGCGATAGGCCTCATGCCGCTCGATTTCCGCCAGCACGCGGCGCGCGGCGCCCACCACTTCGGGTCCGATGCCGTCGCCGGGCAGCAATCCGATCAGCAGCCGGCCGTGCGTGGTGGCCTGCGCGTCCCAGCCGGGAAGGATCGGCGCCAGTCGGGTCGCTCCCAGTCCGTGATTCGCGCTCATGCGGTTGTCGTCACTCATGCAGATGATCTCGCAGCGCCGGGAGGGAGACCCAAGACTTCAGGAAAAAGCGCCATCAAGCAGCTCGGCCGATGCGGGCCGGCCACGCACCAGCGTGGCGCCGGCACCAAAGGGGAGCGATAACACTTCCAGGCCCGCGAGACCGCGCAAGCGCTCCATCAGGCGGCATACCGTATGCTGATAGGCACGCTCCGGACCGTAGAATGTACTGGTGCGCTCACGCAGCGTGTCGTGGAAAATGACCGCGCTGTCAGCGGACAGCTTCGGCAGGAATGTGAGGTAGTCAAAGCGCGCCTGCTCGGCCGAGTGATAGCCATCCACCATCAGCAGCCCAACCGAACCGAGCGCCGCATAGTCAGTGCTCGCGGCAAACTCCTGCGTGGTCTGCCGATAGTGTCGGACGTTGGTGGCGCCGAGGCCCGCGAAATGCTGTTGCACGCGCGCCGGATCCTGCCAGAAATCGTCGGCATACGAGGGATCGATGAACACGACCTGCCCCTGTTCGCTGTTGTCGGCCAGCGCGCGGGCCATGATTGCCGGCACGAAGCCGCGGTAGGATCCGATCACGACCGCAGTTTGCGGGCGAATCAGCCGCGCCAGGCCATAATAAATCCACCCGAGCCCGAGGTTCAGATCGGCACCGCGCTGGGCATGACCCATGCGCAGCATCTGCGGATCCGAGAACAGCTGCTGGATGAACTCTTGCATTGTGCGAGACCTGGGTCCTGGCCGTGGCCACAGGAAAGCGCCGCTCAAAAATGCCGGCGTCCCTGCGGGCAAGCGTAACAATTTATATTTTCCGCCGTGCGCCAAAACATCGCACGTATTTTGCAGTCGGCCTTCAATAGGCCTATGCTACCGAATCAGTGTATCGCGCCCGGCGGGCGCTGTCGGCCGTATGAACCGTACTCCTAAACGCCATAGTTCAAGGGATGAACGCATGAATAACAAACTGATCACCGCTGCTGTTGCCACTGCCCTCGGTTCAGGTTCACTCATCGCCCATGCCGGCGACTGGTATATCACTGCCGGTGGTGGTCAGGCGTACCAC
>JBEKOK010000373.1:0-3136 GCA_049521875.1 Steroidobacteraceae bacterium | reverse complement strand
TGGCATCAGACTCGTCATCCCAGCGGCCGCCGTCTGTTCGATGTGGCCCACCGGAGAATGCACATGGACCCGGCTGTTCGGTTCGGTTGCGTAGCGATCGGTCTGCTGCTGGCAGCCTGCGCGCCGCAGTATTACGGCGTCAGTCCCGGACTCCTGCGCGCAGAGGTACAGACCAGCGGGCGAACCCAGCGCACGGCCGACGGATGGCAGGTGACGTGGCCGGCAGTTGCGTGGCGCACTGCATTCTCCGGAACGAGTATCGGCGTCGACAGCCAGGATCTGGCCGGCTACCACGTCGAGATTGACGGACAGGTACAGGTCCCTGTGCCCGCCACGCCAACACGCCGGACCACCTGGTATCGCGGGCTCGCACCAGGCCCGCATGCGATCGAACTGATTCGCATGGGAGCGACACCGCGCGCGGCCGAATCCCTTTACGGCTTCGCACTCGATACCGACGGCCGCTGGCTGAGAATGCACGCGCCGCCGGCGCGGCAACTGCTGGTGCTCGGGGATTCGCTGGCCACCGCGTATGGTGATTTATCAACCTCGGTGGACTGCCCGGACAATGTGCTGCCGTTGACCGACGCCAGCCAGAGCTACGCGGTACTGGCCGCGCGCAGCCTGCACGCGGACTGGCAGCTCAATGCGATGGACGGCATAGGTCTGGTACGAAACTGGCGCGGCATCTGGCGCGGCACCAACTACGGCACCTACGCTGCGCGCACGTTGCAGTCGGATCCTGCCTCGCTCTACGCCGATGCACACTGGCACCCCCAGGTCGCGCTGCTGGCCATCGGCTCCAACGATCTGGCGACGCCGCCGGGAAGCGACGAACCGTGGACGGACGCCTCGCTGCGCGTGCTCTTCAACGCGGCGTACCGCGAGCTGCTCACCGGCCTGCGCAGCAGTCTTGGTCCCGAGGCACTGATCATCGTCGAGACAGATCCGTCGTCAAACAATCCTAGCAATGAGATATTTACCGCTCAGGTCGAAGCGCAGCGAGCGGGCGGGGATCGACGCATCTTCGTGCTGCCAATCCCGGCACTGGAGCGCAGCGGCTGCAACTACCACCCGAGTCTCGCCGACCATCGACGGCTCGGTGTATTGCTGGCGAACTTCATCCGGGAACACGGTGGTTTTGAGGGCTCCGTAGCGAGTGCGCATTAGCTCGCCTCACCTCATGCGGATTTGCAGCTGCGATCCGCACGCTTTGAATTCAATCTACGGGTTGGCGCGACTCTGCTCTATGTAGCTCTGTGTGTAACCCTCCCATTCCCACGGGGTTACCGTATCGCCCAATATCTTTTCAAGGAGCGCACGAAAGGCCAGCTCGCCATTGTCGCTATTGGTCAGGATGATCATGCAGGAGCTCTGTCTCTCGAAGCAGATAATGTAGTTCTGTGCGCCGTCGCCGTGCCCCTCCTTAAAAAAAGCCGGGCCGTAGCGAGTCTTCGTCAGCAGACCCCAGCCAACGCCGTAGGCCAGGCCTACAGCTTGCGCCTCCGGGCCTGCACGCTCATCCGCAGGCAGCGGAAATTCATGCAAGGAGCGGATACTCACTACCGGGCGCAGCATTTCCGCCCGCGTTGCAGGCTTGAGAATTCTTCCCTCCAGTAGTGCCGCCGCAAATGTGGCCAGGTCCTCGGCGCTCGTGCTCATTGAGCCGGCCGCACGGACGGGGAATCGCTTGGTCTGGGAGAGAAACTGCCCGTTCAAATCGAAGCGATCGGCAACGTCGGCCGCGAATTCTGAACGATAGATCATCCCGGTGCGCGTCATGCCCAGCGGCGCAAAAACCGCCTGCTGCATTAATTCATCAAGCGGCTGGTGCTTGTGCTGCTGGATAACGAACTGCACAAGATTGATGCCTTCACCGGAATACAGAAAATCTGTCCCGGGTCTGAAATGAAGGTGCATCTTCTTATCCGGTTCAACAAAGGCAAAGTTGCTTAAGCCCGAGGAATGCGACAGCAGCATCCTGGCGGTCACCGTCGGCCAGAGCGGATCGTTGACCAGCTCGGAGGCGATGTCGCGGTACGCTTCGTACTCATTGAGCGGTTTTTCCAGCTGGCTGGCAATGGGCTCATCGAGACTGAACTCTCCGCGCTCCACCAGCTCCATGACGTAGGTTGCAAAGACACTCTTGGTGATGGAGGCCGCCCAGGTGGTTGTCATCAGATCCATGGGCAGCGCCCGATCCTTGCGGCGCTGCCCGTAGGCCAGGCTCCAGACAAGCTCACCGTGATTGATGACTGCCAGTTCTGCGCCGGTCACCTGCATCGCGGCGAGGGTCTTGGCCGCGAATGCATTGGCCTCTTGTGCGGATATCGTCGAGCCATCCAGCCGCTGAATCGGCGCGGGTACCTTGGGGCGCGATTGGGCCTGGGAACAGAGCGCTCCCAGTGCGATGGCGCCGATCAGCGGCAGCAGTCGCGATGGCCTATAAGGACGATCTGGCAGCACAGGTTATTACCCGGACACTAAGTGTCAGGCAGCGACTCATTATTTCAACTGAGCTTCTGCGAGTTCATAATTGGGCGCTCGATCCAAGGACCGGCCAGCTGCGGCTCAACGACCTCGGCCAGGCACTCGGCACAGCCGCCGCGTACAGTAGCGCTCCTGAATCCTCTTTGGAAGAAGCAGCGAGGAGAGACCCACGCCGAACGCTTCGCTCGGGTGCTCGGATTCTGGACCAGGCTTTGCCGCTGAGCCGAGTGGCGCCTATCTCGGAGTTTCACTTTCATCGCCAGTTCTCGATCTATGCTCAAATACCGTTTCGGTGCCCCGGGCACCGGCATAACATTCTATGCGGCGGGAGGTAGCAGTGATTAATCTCAAAGGGCGGGTGGCGATCGTGACCGGTGCCGGTGGCGGCCTCGGCCGCTCGCATGCACTGCTGCTGGCCCAGCGTGGTGCGCGCGTGATCGTGAATGATCTGGGATCTGGGGCCGATGCCGTGGCGCACGAAATCGTGGCGGCCGGCGGCCAGGCCCATGCGGCCCTTGGATCCGTCACCGATGCGAAGCGCATGCAGGAGATTGCCGACGAGAGCTTCAAGCGCTGGGGTCGCATCGATATCCTGGTGAACAATGCCGGAATCCTGCGCGACAAGACCTTTGCCAAAATGAGCCTC
>JBEKOK010000372.1:0-3146 GCA_049521875.1 Steroidobacteraceae bacterium | reverse complement strand
CCAGTGCGGATTGCCGAAGAAGATGGCGCTCGAGCTGTTCAAGCCCTTCATCTTCTCGAAGCTGCAGCTGCGCGGCGAGGCCTCGACCATCAAGGCCGCGAAGCGGCTGGTGGAGCGCGAGGGACCCGAGGTTTGGGACATTCTCGAGGAAGTGATCCGCGAGCACCCCGTGCTCCTGAATCGCGCCCCGACCCTGCACCGCCTGGGCATCCAAGCGTTCGAGCCGGTGCTCATCGAGGGTAAGGCCATCCAGCTGCATCCGCTGGTCTGCACGGCGTTCAACGCCGACTTCGACGGCGACCAGATGGCCGTGCACGTACCGCTGTCGCTCGAAGCGCAGCTGGAAGCACGCGCCCTGATGATGTCCTCGAACAACATCCTCTCGCCCGCCAATGGCGATCCGATCATCGTGCCCTCGCAGGACGTGGTGCTCGGGCTGTATTACCTGACGCGCGAGCGCGTCGGCGCGACCGGCGAAGGCATGTTCTTCACCGATGTGCAGGAGGCGCACCGCGCCTACGAGAGCCGCACGGTCGATCTGCAGGCCAAGGTCAAGGTGCGCCTGCAGGAATACGTGCAGCAGGATGGAGAGCTCAGCGCGCGTCGCCGACTGGTGTCCACCACGGTCGGTCGTGCATTGCTCTCGGAGATTCTGCCCCGCGGGCTGAGCTTCGACATCATCAACCAGGACATGACCAAGAAGGCGATCTCGGCCTGCATCAATGCCTGCTATCGCGTGCTCGGCTTGAAGGAAACCGTCATTTTCGCCGACCAGCTCATGTACATGGGCTTTCATTACGCGACCCGATCGGCGGTGTCCTTCGGCATCGACGATATCGTGATACCCGAACAGAAGACCAAGCTGGTCGCGGCGGCTGATCGCGAGGTCAAGGAGATCCAGGATCAGTATGCCTCGGGTCTCGTGACCAACGGCGAGCGCTATAACAAGGTGGTCGATATCTGGTCGCGCGCGAACGATCAGGTCGCCAAGGCCATGATGGAGAAGCTCGGCACCGAGGATGCGACCGATAGCCGCGGCGCCAAGCACAAGCAGAAGTCCTTCAATTCGATCTTCATGATGGCTGATTCCGGGGCGCGCGGCTCGGCGGCGCAGATCCGGCAGCTCGCCGGCATGCGCGGCCTGATGGCCAAGCCCGATGGCTCGATCATCGAGACGCCGATCACGGCGAATTTCCGCGAAGGGCTCAACGTATTGCAGTACTTCATCTCCACGCACGGCGCGCGCAAGGGTCTGGCCGATACGGCGCTGAAGACCGCGAACTCCGGCTATCTCACACGCCGACTGGTCGATGTGGCGCAGGACCTGGTGCTGACCGAGGAGGATTGCGGTACCACGAACGGGCTGGTGATGGCGCCACTGGTCGAAGGTGGCGATGTGGTCGAGGGTCTGGGCGAGCGCGTGCTCGGCCGTGTGACCGCGACCGACGTACATCGGCCGGGCAAGGAGACGGTGCTGGTTGCCGCCGGCACCTTACTCGATGAGCACCTGGTGCGTCTGCTCGAGCAGGAAGGCGTCGATCAGATCAACGTGCGCTCGCCGATCACCTGCGAGACACGCTACGGGGTGTGCGGCAAGTGCTACGGGCGCGACCTCGCGCGCGGCCGGCTGATCAACATCGGCGAGGCCGTCGGCGTGATCGCCGCACAATCGATCGGGGAGCCCGGCACGCAGTTGACGATGCGTACGTTTCATATCGGTGGCGCGGCCTCACGGGCCGCGGCCGCCAGCAGCGTCGAGATCCGCAACAAGGGCACATTGCGCTTTCATCACATCAAGACCGTGGAGCACGAGAAGGGTCACCTGGTGGCCGTATCGCGCTCGGGCGAGATCGGTGTGGTCGATGAGTTCGGGCGCGAGCGCGAGCGCTACAAGATCCCCTACGGCGCGACCATCACTGCGAAGGAAGGCGCCGTGGTCAAGGGCGGCCAGGTGGTGGCGACCTGGGATCCGCATACGCACCCGGTCGTGACCGAGGTCGCCGGTTTCATCAAGTTTCAGGACTTCGTCGACGGCATGACGGTCACCTCGCAGGTTGATGAGGTCACCGGACTGTCCTCTACCGTGGTCATGGATGCGAAGCAGCGCGGCGGCAAGGACCTCAAGCCCACGATCAAGTTGCTCAATTCCAGGGGCAAGGAAGTCACATTCGCCAATACGGCGATTCCCGCGGTCTACACATTGCCGGCCGGCGCGCTGATCAATCTCGAGGATGGCGCCAAGGTGTCAATCGGCGACATCATCGCGCGCATTCCGCAGGAGTCCTCGAAGACCCGCGATATCACCGGCGGTCTGCCGCGCGTCGCGGATCTGTTCGAGGCACGCAAGCCCAAGGATCCTGCGATCCTCGCGGAGAAGAGCGGTACGGTCAGCTTTGGCAAGGAGACCAAGGGCAAGCGGCGACTGGTCATCACCAGCGATGACGGCGAGAAGTACGAGGAGCTGATTCCGAAATGGCGCCAGCTCAACGTATTCGAGGGCGAGACGGTCGAGCGCGGCGAGGTCATCGCGGACGGCGAGCCCAATCCGCATGACATTTTGCGGCTGCAGGGCGTCGAGGCGCTCGCGAACTATCTGGTGCGCGAGATCCAGGACGTCTACCGCCTGCAGGGCGTCAAGATCAATGACAAGCACATCGAGGTGATCATCCGCCAGATGCTGCGCAAGACCGAGGTGGTGACGATCGGGGAGACCACGCTGCTGCGCGGCGAGCAGATCGATCGCTCACGGGCGCTCGACATCAACGATCGTGTCGAAAGCGATGGCAAGCAGGCGGCGCAATTGCAGCCCGTGTTGCTCGGCATCACCAAGGCATCGCTGGCGACCGAGTCGTTCATATCGGCGGCATCGTTCCAGGAGACGACGCGGGTACTGACCGAGGCGGCGGTGCGGGGCCTGAAAGACGATCTGCGCGGGCTCAAGGAGAACGTCATCGTCGGGCGCCTGATTCCGGCCGGCACGGGCTTCGCGGCTCATGCCCACCGGCGGCGCAAGCTCGATGAGACCGGCCGGCGCAGCTTCATGGACGTCGGCGGTGCGGTCGGCGAGATGGAGGATGCCCCGGTCAGCGAGGAAGAGAGCACAGCGGGTTAGTCCGCCATGCAAACCCGGCGCGGCATGAACCTCG
>JBEKOK010000371.1:0-3170 GCA_049521875.1 Steroidobacteraceae bacterium | reverse complement strand
GAACTGCGCGCTGCCGAACAGCTGTTCCAGCGCTACGGGGTGCCATTCCTTGATGCCACCCAGTGCTCGGTCGAGGAGATTTCAAGTCGCATCCTGCAGTCGACCGGCATCCCGCGGCGGCTGCGGCCTTGAGCGCAAGGTCGCGACAGGCACGGTCTCTATATATAGGTGATGTAGGTGTGAGCCCAAGGCGCCCGCAACGGACATAATGCGGTGCAAGAGGAGCTGCTGAGCGCTCGTGGCAGAAAATTTTCGCATTGGTAGAAATTCTCTTCCGCCGAACGCGCTGCGCCATGCGAGGCTTTACGGTGGCTTGCACCCCTTAGTGATCCGGGAGTCTGCACGTGGATGACATTCTGAAGGCTGGTCGGCGTCCCTCGGGGCGCCTTGCGCGCCGCGCGCTGCGCGATGGCGGGCTGCCCGCCAATTTGCGCCCGGTCCGCTCCGGGATGGAAAGTGGTCGTTACCGGCCCTTGAGCGACTCCGATGTCCAGCAGGTACACCAGACAGCGCTGCGACTGCTGGCCGAGGTCGGTCTCGCGGATGCACCTGACACCGGCATCGAAATCCTGACGCGCGCCGGCTGCACCGTCAGTGATCACAACCGACTGCTGTTTCCGCGCGCGCTGGTCGAGGACACGCTGGCCAAGGCCGCGCGTCACTTTGTGCTCCATGGCCAGGATCCGCGCCATGATCTGGAGCCCTGGGGCAAGAAGGTCTACTTCGGCACCGCCGGGGCGGCGGTCAATATCGTGGATCCCGAGGTCGGCTATCGCGACTCGCTGATCAAGGATCTGTACGACATCGGCCGCATCGTCGATGTCATGGACAACATCCATTTCTTCCAGCGCGCGGTCGTGCCGCGCGACATCCCCGATCCGTTCGAGATGGACTTCAACACCTGCTACGCCTCGGTGATGAGTACCACCAAGCATGTCGGCAGCAGCTGGGTGCAACCGCAGCACGTCGAGGCATCACTCCAGATGCTGCACGCGATCGCCGGCGGCGAGGACAAGTGGCGCGAGCGCCCGTTCGTCAGCCAGTCCAACTGCTTCGTCGTGCCGCCGATGAAGTTCGCGACCGACGCCTGCCGCTGCATGGAGGTGGCGGTGGCCGGTGGCATGCCGATCCTGCTGCTCTCGGCTGGCCAGGCCGGTGCCACCGCGCCAGCGGCACTCGCCGGCGCGCTCGCGCAGGAAGTGGCCGAGGTGCTGGCCGGTCTCGTGTATGTCAATGCGATGAAGCCCGGCCACCCGGCGATCTTCGGCACTTGGTGCTTCGTCTCGGATCTGCGCACCGGCGCGATGTCTGGCGGCAGTCCCGAGCAGGCGCTGCTGTCGGCCGCGGCCGCGCAGATGGCGCATTTCTATGATCTGACCGGTGGCACCGCCTCGGGCATGACCGACTCGAAACTGCCCGATGGCCAGGCCGGTGCCGAGAAAGCGCTGAACCATGCGCTGGTCGGCAACGCCGGCGCCAATCTGATCTATGAGTCAGCCGGCATGCATGCGAGTCTGTTGGGCTTTTCGCTCGAGAGCCTGCTGATCGACAACGACATCATCGGCGCCGCCCAGCGCACGATCAAGGGCATCGAAGTCAGCGAAGAGCGCCTGTCGTTCGATACGATCCGCGATGTGTGCCTGAATGGCCCGGGCCACTACCTGGGCTCGGCGCAGACGCTGCAGCTGATGCATACCGAGTATCTGTACCCGGAGGTCGGGGATCGCAAGAGCCCGAACGAGTGGAACGAACAAGGGGGTCTTGCGATCCAGCAGCGCGCGGCGATCAAGGTACGCGAGATTCTCGCCAGCCATTACCCAAGCCACGTCTCCGCCGCGATCGATGCCGAGATCCGCCGCAGATTCCCGATCAAGCTGCCGCGTTCGGCGATGGAGCCGGCGGTGAGCGCCGATACGATCAGCGCGATCCAGCGCGTCGCCGGGTAGATCAGGGATCCCGGTACGCGCTCGCGTACCGGCGTGGCAAACTCCCGCCAGGGCAATTCGATGCAAAGCAGGCCGCTTGCGGTGGCCGTCAGTGGAAGGATTGGGGTTCGATGGCAGTTCCGGCTCATGCAAGCGTAGTCATAGTGGGAGGTGGCATTGCCGGCTGCTCGATCGCCTACCACCTGACCAAGATCGGCGTCACCGACGTGGTGCTGCTCGAGCGCCGCCAGCTCACCTGCGGCACGACCTGGCATGCCGCGGGCCTCGTCGGCCAGCTGCGCGCGACGCGCAACCTGACGGAGCTGGCCAAGTACACCGCCAGTCTGTATCGCTCGCTCGAGGCCGAGACCGGACAAGCCACGGGTTTTAAGCAGAATGGCTCGATCAGCACCGCCAAAACGCCGGCGCGTTTCGAGGAACTCAAGCGCGGCGCCTCGATGGGCAAGTGCTTCGGGCTCGAAGTCGAAGTGCTGACGCCCGGAGCGATCCGCGAGCGCTGGCCGCTGCTGTATGTCGAGGATCTGGTCGGCGGGATCTTCCTGCCGGCCGATGGCCAGACCAATCCGATCGACACCACGCAGGCGCTCGCCAAAGGCGCCAAGAGCCGCGGCGCCAAATTCTTCGAGAACACACCGGTGACCGGCATTCGCATCGAGCACGGGCGCGCCACGGGCGTGATGACGGAGCACGGCGATATCCGCGCCGACACGGTGGTGCTGTGCGCCGGCATGTGGTCGCACGCGCTCGCCGCAAGCTGCGGGGTGACGGTCCCGCTGCACGCGGCGGAGCATTTCTACATCGTGACCGAGCCGATCCCGAACCTGCCCTCGGGCCTGCCGGTGCTGCGCGTCCAGGATGAATGCGCTTACTACAAGGAAGATGCCGGCAAAATTCTGCTCGGGTGCTTTGAGCCGGTCGCCAAGCCCTGGGGCATGAACGGTATTCCCGAGAGTTTCTGTTTCGACACGCTGCCCGAGGATATCGGGCACTTCGAGCCGATCCTCAACGCGGCCGTGCGCCGCGTGCCGGTGCTGGCCGAGGCTGGCATCCAGCTGTTCTTCAACGGCCCGGAGAGCTTCACGCCGGATGATCGCTACTACATCGGCGAGACCCCGGAAGTGAAGGATCTGTTCGTCGCGACCGGGTTCAACTCGGTCGGCATTGCCGCCAACGGTGGCGTCGGCAAGGTGGTGGCACAGTGGATTCTCGATCGGCGGCCGCCGA
>JBEKOK010000370.1:0-3179 GCA_049521875.1 Steroidobacteraceae bacterium | reverse complement strand
CGCCCGCTGGCTGATCGGGTGCCGGTGCGCGGCGTGCCACTGGGGCCACGGGACTTTGACTGGCGGGCGACCGATCCGGCGACGCTGGTGTGGGCCGAAGCGCTCGATGGCGGCGACTGGAAAGTCTCGGTGCCGGCCCGCGACAAGATCATGCTGCTCAAAGCGCCCTTCACGGCGCCGCCGGTTGAAATCGCCCGCACCGAGCAGCGCTTTGAAGGCTTTGACTGGAGCGCTGAGCCGGGTCTCGCACTGCTGACTGAATACGACAGTAATCGGCACTGGCTGCGGACATTCATCAGCGACATCGATCTGCCGCAGGCCAAGCCGACGCTGCTGTGGGATCGCTCGAGCGATGAGCGGTATGCCGACCCGGGTAACCCGGTGCACCGCACGCTGGCCAACGGCGCGCTGGTGATTCGCACCGAAGGCGATGCTCTCTATCTTCAGGGCGTAGGAGCTTCGCCGGTCGGCGACCGGCCGTTTCTGGATCGCCTGAATCTCAAGACGCTCAAATCCGAGCGGCTGTTTCGCAGCGACCGCGACGCGTACGAGCGCTTTCTCGGCTTCGTCGGAGCGGACTCGCGCTCGTTCCTGACCTGGCATCAATCACCGAGCGATCCGCCCAATGCCTTCGTGCGCACACTCGGGGCGCCGATCGATGCCGCGGCCGGCGAGGCCAGCGTGAGCTCGACGGCGATTGCAGTAACCCATGTTGCAGATCCGACGCCGCAAGTGCGCGCGATCAAGAAGCGACTGGTTCACTACAAGCGCGCCGACGGCCTGGATCTGTCCTTCACGCTCTACACGCCTCCCGGATACCAGGAAGGGACGCGTGTGCCGACGATTCTCTATGCCTATCCGACCGACTACGCGGGCGCTTCGCAAGCCGCGCAGGTCTCGGGCTCTGAGGAGACATTCACGCGGCTACGCGACTATCGCCTGTTGCTGCTGGCCGGCTACGCCATCCTCGACAATGCCTCGTTCCCGATCGTTGGCGATCCGAAGAAGGCTTATGACACCTACCTGGAGCAGCTGCTGGCCGATGCCCAGGCAGCGGTCGATGAAGGCGTGCGCCTCGGCGTGGCCGATCCGGATCGCATCGGAGTCACCGGACACAGTCATGGTGCTCTGATGACGGCCAATCTGATCGCTCATTCGGATTTGTTCCGGGCCGGGGTTGCAACCAGCGGGTCCTACAATAAGACGATGACCGCCTTCGGCTTCCAGAACGAGCGTCGCTCGCTGTGGGAAGCGCCGCAGGTGTATCAGGCTGTATCGCCGATTTTCTCCGCGGACAAAATCAAGAACCCGCTGCTCATCATTCACGGCGCCGAAGATGCCAACCCAGGCACCACGCCGATCCAGTCGACGCTGCTGTACGAGGCCATTCGGGGCAATGGCGGCACGACACGCCTGGTCGTGCTGCCCCACGAGCCGCACTGGTATACGGCGCTGGAATCCCAGGAGCAGCTGATCTACGAGATGGTGCGCTGGTTTGACAAGTACGTGAAGAACGCACCGCCACGAAGTGTGCCGACCCATTGAGAGAGGGCGACAGCCGCGCGGATTGCGCATCGCACAAGCCAAAAGCGCTTAGTCTTGCGACCGTAAATCGCCGGCGAGTATCCGTGGGCGCGTGCTGTCTGCGGCACTGACGGCTGAGGTCGCGATGAGTAAATACCTGAATGCGGTGCTGGCCACCGCACTGATACTGAGCGCCCATGCCGGGATTTCGTCGGGTGCAACTACACAGCCAGCCGGCGCATCCATCAGAGTCAACCCATTCGCGGCACCCAGCACCTTGCCGTTTCAGATGCCTGATTTCGCCGCCATCAAAGACAGCGACTTCGCGCCTGCGTTCGAGGCCGGCATGGCGCAGCAGCGCCGCGAGGTCGCCGCCATTGCCAACAATCCGGCACCGCCGACCTTTGAGAACACGCTCGTGGCGCTGGAGCGCAGCGGGCGCATGCTCGACCGCGTTGAGAAGGTTTTCGACAACTACTACACGGCTATAGACGATCCGGTCATCGATAAGCTGCAGGAACACTATGCGCCAAAGCGCGCTGCACATCTGGATGCGATCTATTTCAATCAGAAGCTCTTCGCCCGTATCGACGCGCTCTACCATCAGCGGGCGGCGCTCGGTCTGGATGCTGAGTCCCTGCAGCTGCTGGAGCGTTACCACCAGAGCTACGTGCACGCTGGCGCGGCGCTGGTCGGCATGAAGCGGCAGCAGTTAAGTCAACTCGATCAGCAAATTGCCGCGGCGACGACGCGGTTTGAGGAAACCGAACACAAGGCCGCCAAGGATGGTGCGGTGATCGTTGATAACGTGGCCGAGCTCGATGGACTCTCGCCCGAGGACATCAGCAGCGCGGCGGCGGCAGCCCAGGCGCGGCAGCTGAGCGGGCGCTGGTTGATTGCACTCCAGCACGCGACGGTGCAGCCGGTCCTGTCCACCCTGAAGAATCGTGCGCTACGCGAACGCGTCTATCGCGCCTCGATAGGGCGCGGAAATGGGGGTGTCGATGACAACACGGGGAACGTGGCGCAGATCGTCCGCTTGCGGGCCCAGCGGGCGCAGCTGCTGGGCTATCCCTCGTACGCGGCCTACCAGCTCGAGGAACAAGGGGCCAGGACGCCTGCGGCCGTCAGCAGCCTGCTGACCCAGATTGTGCCGCCTGCTATAGCGGCGGCTCGCTCGGAGGCCGCTGATAATCAGGCACTGATCAATGCACAGGCCGCGGCCTCGGGCAGCGCTGGGTTCGATCTCGAACCCTGGGACTGGACGTTCTACGCGCAACAGGTTCAGGCTAAACGCTTCGGTTTTACCGACGCCGACGTCAGACCCTACTTTGAGCTCGAACGTGTCATGAAAGAGGGGTTGTTTTATGCGGCCCACGAACTCTATGGCATCAATTTTACTGAACGCACTGACTTGCCGGTCTACGACCCCACGGTGCGGATATTTGAAGTGACCGATGCCGATGGTTCGCCGCTCGCGCTCTTCATTGCCGACTACTTCGCTCGCAGCAGCAAGCAGGGTGGCGCATGGGAGACTGCCTACGTCAGTCAATCGAAGCTCCTCGGACTCAAGGTGGTCGTTGTCAACTGCCTGAATCTCTCTATGCCAGAACCTGGCCAGCCAATGCTGATGACCTTCGATGAAGTCGGCGGGA
>JBEKOK010000369.1:0-3212 GCA_049521875.1 Steroidobacteraceae bacterium | reverse complement strand
GCCCCCAAGTCCCGCGTGTGTGGGATTCAGGAGAGTAGCCATTTCCTGGGGGTTTAGGACTCGTAGAGAACAACGCCGCCAAGTGTCTTCGTCACCCAAGTTGAGCGCTTGCTCCACGGTTACATTCGTCATCACGGCAGGAAGGGCGGGCAGTAGCTGCCCGCTCGGGGAATGCGAAAATTAAGCGGCGCCAGGCAGGTTAAACAAAGGCCCTGCGTAGGGCCTTTCGGTGCACCTCAAGTGCCGATCAACCGATGTTTTAAGCGGCGGCTGCGAGCAATTGCCAGTTCTTCGGCATAATGAACGCGTCGATGCCGTGGATGACGCCATTCGATGCAGTCATATCACGCTGCCTGACGTGTGCTCCGTTGACCTGAACCTCCGACGAGGACACCACGGCCGCCAAGGGAGTACCCTGCACGGTCATCACATCGCCTGATTTTAGGTCCTGCGCCAGCACATGGCCTGTGATCACGTGGTAACTCAAGACGGCCTTAAGCTTTGCCGTGTCCTTGAGCAACGCATCCCACGCGCCAGTGGGAAGTTTCTTAAAGGCTTCGTCGGTGGGCGCAAAGATTGTGATCGAGACTGGCAGCTTTTCGGCCGTGGCGAAGGAGCTGTCCACCTCCCAGCCGCGGGTGAGCAAACAGATCGCCGCACTCGAGGCACAGCTTGGCGTGCGCCTGTTGCGGCGCTCCACGCGCAAGTTATCGATGACGGAGGAGGGTGAGCGGCTCTACGCCGAAGCGCGCCGCATCGTTGAGGAGGTCAGCGAAGTCGAATCGCAGCTCAAGGGCGGTGGCCAGCCACAGGGAACGCTGCGGGTGGCGTGCCCACCGGTCTTTGCTCGCATGAAACTGCTGCCGCATGCAGCGACGTTCTTAAGCCAATATCCGCAGCCCGGACTGGAATTTTCCGTTCATGACCGATTCGTCGACCTGGTGGAGGACGGGATCGATGTCGCCATTCGCATCGGCGAAGTGGCCGATTCCGGGCTACACACCAAGCGGATTGGCACCGCGCGACGCATCTGCGTTGCCGCGCCGCGTTACCTGGAAGCACATGGCACCCCCGACAGTCCCGCCGAACTGCGCGTCCATCACTGCGTGCTCTACACGCTGCTGGCGACCGGCGCGACGTGGCCCTTCGAAGGTATGCCGGTGAAAGTATTTGGCAGGGTCCGTGGCAACTCGCCCGAGGTAGTGATGAGCATGGCGCTCAACGGGCTCGGCATCGCCATGGCGCCCGCGTTCCTGTTCACAGGAGCGCCGGCGTCGGGCCAGCTGCGCGAGATTCTCAACTCCTGGCCGCTGCCCGGGCTACCGATCCACGCACCATACCTCGCCAGGCGCCACTTGCCCGGGCGCATCCGATTGTTTGTCGATCACCTGGCGCACGCGTTCGCCGCGGACCATGAGCTAAGGATCTAAAGGCCCTCCCGGGACGATGCTTCGGGCCATCCTCTCAACTTTCAGCTATACCGGCAGGTCACTCCGCTTTAAAGCCCGGCTGATATTCACTGAAGACGTCGTTGGCCAGATAACTGCAGCTGTACTCTCGGACCTCCGAAATCTTGCCGTCACGGAACTTGAAGACAAAGTGATAGGCATTGTCGTAGATCTTGCCGTTCTTCATTTCTCCGTACGATTCGGCTTCCACGCATACCCGATCTCCTTCGGCCGTCGTGTCCAGTGCCTTGAATTGCAATGGATTCTTCATCAGGGAGGACATGAATCTTGGCGCCGCCACGAACTGGTCGGCATTCCATTGCATCCGCAACCAGGCAGGCTGCCGTTGCATGCTCCGAAACTGGAAGTCGTCCGACAGGCAAGCCCGTATGGCGGCCTCATCCATTTTGGCGACGGCCTCAAAGTAGCGCTGAACCATTCGCTTGTTGCTTTCTGTGCTCATATTGCGGCCTCGGCAGCAATCCCTGAAGGCATCCGTGGATCGGTCGAAGGGCACCTCCATTGTGGGATATCTGAATAGCGCTGACAAAAGCGTCTCTTGACGCTCGGTAAAGGGGACTGTACCGCGTCGCAATCTAACCATGAGGTGTCCACCAAGGCGGGTCAACTCCAGTCGATGCCGTGGCGCGTGGCCTTACAATCTGCGTTTTCGCTGATATACGTGCGGGCCATATGGCGATTCGCGGTCACCCAGTGCGCGCGCATTTATCTTCCGCGCTCCTGTCGGGATTTCCTACGATTCCGCGATTCTTTAACTGATGACTCAGGATACAGAGTCGGCGCGGACAGCCCGGCTCATGCACGATTCGTCGCATGACGTAATTCTAATAACGCAATCACGTTGGAGGCACGGATGAAAACTCAAAAGAGCATGAATCTCATATGCGCCATCGCGGCAGTATTGGCCGGATCGGGCGCGCTCGGCGTCGAAGCCCCGGTTCCCCCCGTCATCGAAGCTAACGTACCATTGGAACCGGTACAGCCGCCGAAACACGAGAAGCCAGTCGCTCATGAAGTCGCGGCGCAGGCCGCCCCCGAATTGCCGACGACAGCAACGGCGACCGTGGGCTTCGGCGCGAGCTCAAGTTTCACCAGTTCTTCGGTTCCCGTCGCAAACTCCACCACCCTAAGCCCGCCGGTGACTCTCACGTATTCCGGCACGTCACCCGCGCTGCTCGTCAACGACAGTGGCACCAACAAGGCCGTGGAAGCGAACATTACCAACTCCAACAATGCGGTCAGCGCCCTGTTCGGCCAGACGAACGGCGGAGGCCCGGGCGTCACTGGCCAAAACGTTGGCACCAAAGCTCCCGCCGGCAGGTTCGCCATCGTCAACGCGTCGAGTGGACAGGCTGCGCTGATCGCCACCACCAATGGCACCGGTTCGGCCTTGCACGCCACCATCACGAAAGCGGACAACGATGAACCTGCCATCCTCGCTCAAAACCAAGTGACTACCGGCTACGGCGTGGGCGTGGAAGGCGAGGGCAATTCCTATGGTGTGGAAGGGTACTCGGCCTACGCGGGAGTGTATGGGTACGGCACCGAGCTGGGGGTGTGGGGTTACAGCTCTGCCGGCTATGGTCTGTACGGCGAGAGTTCGAGCGGCTACGGTCTCTATGGCTATAGCGGCTCTAGTTATGGCGCGTATACCTACAGCGGCACCGGAATCGGCCTGTATTCCTATAGCTCCAGCAACAAGGGTATTTCAGCGGAAACTTACTCGGGGACCGCGATATATGC
>JBEKOK010000368.1:0-3222 GCA_049521875.1 Steroidobacteraceae bacterium | reverse complement strand
CGCCGCCACGTCACAGCCCGAGATCCTGGGCGGCGGCGCGCCCAGCCGCCTCCGTTCACTGCGCTACACTGAGTCCTCAAGGTTGCGCAGTTGGATTGAGAGGTTGTAAGTGAACATCCATCTGACGATAGGGCCGATCGTCGCACTGATCGCCGGCATCCTGATTCTCGTGATGCCGCGGCTGCTGAACTACATCGTCGCGATCTATCTGATCATCATCGGTCTGCTGGGTCTGTTCGGCTGACGGCCCTGCGGCCCCGGCCCGCGCCTGACGCGCCGCGTCAGCGCGCGCTCGTGCCGCTGCCCGAAAACTGGCATGCTGCGCGCCTCACAGGTCGCAGGGTATGACCGTTGTCACTCTTCCTGTCCGGTTGCCCGTTGTGGATTTCAGCGCTGCTGCTGGTCGTGTTTCCGGCCGCCATCGCCTGTGGGTGTCTGGTGCTGATTCGCGGCCGCGTGGGGCTGGAGAAGCTGACCACCAACAACGAGGTCGCCGGCTTCAAGTTTGCAGTGGTGGGAGTGATCTACGCGGTGCTGCTCGCCTTCGCCGTGATCGTTGTCTGGGAACGGTATACGGAAGCAGAAGTGGCTGTCGTACAGGAAGCCGGAGCTGCGGCGACGATCTATCGGCTGGCCGCCGGTAATCAGCCTGACGCGGAGGCGACACGCGAAGCCGTCAGCAACTACCTGCGACTGGCCATTACGCACGATTGGCCTCTCATGGCAAGAGAGGAGGAGAGCGCGGACGTCACCCGCGCCCTCGACACGCTGTATACCTCGGCGCTGAATCTGACGCCGAATGAGCCACAGCAGGCGGCCATCACGCTCGAGCTGTTCAATCAGCTCGACACCATCACCAAGGCGCGCCGTGCCCGGCTACACCTGTCGGTCGGAATCGTTCCGGGCGTGTTGTGGACAGCGCTCGCCATCGGCGGGATCCTGACCGTGGCGTTCACGTTCTTTTTTGGCACCGAGAATCTGCGGGCCCAGGTACTGATGACGGGCATCCTGGCAGTCATCGTCTTTCTGGGCCTGTTCGTGATCGTCACGATTGACCACCCCTTCACCGGGCCGGTACATGTCAGCAGTGCGCCGCTGCTGCACGTGCTGGAAGACTTCGCGCGCCGCTGACTTCAGAGCTTCGAGCCGCCATCGACACGCAAGGTCGCGCCGGTCACCCAGCGAGCGGCATCCGCGGCCAGGAACAGCACGGCGGCTGCGATGTCGTCGGGCTGTGCCATGCGCTTGAGAGCCTGCAGGGCGAGGGTGTAATCGCGACCGCTATCGGTACGGGCGAAGTTGGACATGTCCGTATCGACGACACCCGGGGCGATCGCATTGACCCGGATCCCGCGCCCACCCAGTTCCGCCGCAAAATGCTTCACCAGAGTTTCGATCGCCCCTTGCTCGCGGCATATGCCGACAGTGTCCCCACCGAGGCGCGCGCCGCCAGTGAGGACAGCAGCACGACACTGCTGCCGCTGCCCAGCAGCGGCAGCAGCTGCTGTACCAGGAAATACGGCGCCCGCACATTCACGGCGAAGATCGCGTCGAAAACTTCCGGCGTGGTTGCCTCGATGGTCGCTGACTTCGAGATGCCGGCGTTGGCCACCAGTATGTCGAGACGCTCACCGATGAGCGGGCGAGCGCGGGCGGCGAGCGTATGCGCGCCGTCCGCGGCGCGCAGATCCGCGGCAATCTTGTCGGCGCGGCCACCGGCAGCGCGAATCTCCTCGACCACTGAGCTGGCGGCCTGCTCGTTGCTGCCGTAGTGCACCAGGACGTGCGCTCCCTCCCCTGCCAGAGCGAGCACCGTTGCCCGCCCGATGCCGCGCGAGCTACCGGTCACCAGAGCCGTCTTGCTGGACAATGCACCCATGTATCAAGCTCCCTGCGTTCAGTTCTTGAGTTTGTAGCCGGTCCTGAAAATCCAGGCTACCGCCACCAGGCACAGGACGAGGAACACCAGCGTCGCTGCGGTACTCGCCACGACGTTGACGTCAGAGGTGCCAAAAAAGCTCCAGCGAAAGCCGCTGATCAGATAGACCACGGGGTTGAACAGCGCCACCTTCTGCCACACCCCCGGCAGCATGCTGATCGAGTAAAAGGCGCCTCCCAAGAAGGTGAGCGGCGTCAGCACCATGAGCGGCACGATCTGCAGCTGCTCGAAACTCTCCGCGCACAGGCCGATGATGAAACCGAACATGCTGAAGGTAACCGCTGTGAGAATCAGAAAGCTCACCATCCAGAGAGGGTGAGCAATGCTGTAGGGCACGAAAATCCGCGCCGTAACGAGGATGAGGATCCCAAGCATTACCGATTTGGTGGCGGCCGCACCGACGTAGCCGATAAGCACCTCTACGTAGGAGACCGGCGCCGACAGCAGCTCGAAAATCGTCCCCGACCACTTGGGCAGGTAGATGCCCAGGGAGGCGTTCGACACGCTTTCGCTCAGGATGGACAGCATGACCAGACCCGGCACGATGAACGCTCCGTAGCCGACTCCGTCCACCGCTCCCATGCGCCCACCGATGGCGGCGCCGAATACCACGAAGTACAGCGATGTCGACAGCACCGGCGAGGCGATGCTCTGCATCAGCGTGCGGAAGGTACGCGCCATCTCGAAGTGGTAGATCGCCCGGATCGCATGCACGTTCATGTGCGCTCGCTCACCAGGCTGACGAAAATATCCTCGAGCGAGCTTTCACTGGTATGCAGATCCTTCACGTCGATGTTGAGCTCACCAAGACGCTTGAGCAGGTTCGGGATACCGGTTTCGCGCTGGTGCGCATCGAAGGTCAGCACCAGCGCGTGACCCCCATCGGCAAGCTCGAGCGGGTATTCTGCAAGACCCGCCGGCACCTGCGCCAGCGGCTGCTGCAGCTGCAGCGTGAGCTGCTTTTTGCCGAGCTTGCGCATCAGGGCGGCCTTGTCTTCCACCAGGATCAGCTCGCCCTTGCTGATCACTCCGACGCGGTCGGCCATCTCCTCGGCCTCCTCGATGTAGTGCGTGGTCAGGATGATCGTGACGCCGCTGGCGCGCAGCCGCCGCACCATCTGCCACATCTCGCGCCTCAGCTCCACGTCCACGCCGGCGGTAGGCTCGTCGAGGAACAAAATCGAGGGCTCGTGCGAGAGTGCCTTGGCGATCAGCACGCGTCGCTTCATGCCCCCGGAAAGCGTCATGATCTTGGCGGCTCGCTTCTCCCACAGTGACAGCTC
>JBEKOK010000367.1:0-3230 GCA_049521875.1 Steroidobacteraceae bacterium | reverse complement strand
GGAAAACGGCAGTACTGCGGAGCAATTGATAAGTAATGCGAAGACCGCCATGTACCGCGCGAGAAACGGTTCAAGCGGCTGCGTAACATTCAAGGCGCTGGAACCGGAGCGGAACTCCGCCAGCGAGCCGGGATTGCAGTCTTAGACCGGTCGGCAGAGCCTCTTAACTTATGTGTTCCTCGAATTGACCACTGAGCTTTCGATATAGAGCCTTGGCAAGCGGGTCGTACCCAAAAAAAGCAACCGCGGCATCCGTCCATGTCATCGGATGCGAGTGGGTGAGATCGCGCGCGCTTCTCAGCAGCTTCGACGGCACCGAAGATGGAGAGGGATCAAATACTTCCGCCTCGTGAGTATCCTGCTGTTCCGCGATCACGCTCCGGCCCACCTTTGAAAACACATGCTTTCCGCCATTCGTCTCATAAATCCGATACTCCTGCCACTGCCCCTGGGGAGCCGAGGGCGGTGCGGCGGAGGCGAGCAGCGTTCCGGTAAATGCCAGATCCGCTTTGCCGTCTCTGATGACAAGATGTTCTTTCTGAACCCCGACGTCAGCATCGTCACCCAGGGCGGGCAGACGACTCTGCATTTTGATTTTGGCCTCCGAGACCTCCTTGCGCGGAGACTTCTCCTTCTCCTTGGGCGGGGACTTTGGTTCCTGATCGCGAATGGTCTCACCACGTACCACAATCGTAGCTTCATGGTGCTGGCCGGCGGTTTCGCTGTCCGGCCCATCGACGGATGTTTCCCGGCCTCTGCTTACCGGTGGCTTGGAGAATTCCTCAGGGCGTTCAGAACTCATTGGAATGGCCTCTCGCTGGTAGCGTAGAAAACCCGAGCTTGAGCTCAAGTCATAGCATTATCAGCCGGAAATTAGCGCGGCTACTTGTAGGCGCGCGCTCACGGAGATCCACCCTCATTGCGCGGCATACCAAACCGCGCCATCGAAGTCCTCCCACCATCCACCGTGGCCCTTGCCTAGCCCGTCCAGTCGATCTACGAGCTCGATGCGATCGATATATTTAGCATTCTTGTAGCCGATCTGGGTCTCGACACGCAGACGCAAGGGAGCTCCGTTCCCTACCGGCAAGGGTCGTTCGTTCATTCGATAGGCGAGAATGGTTTGAGGATGATTGGCATCGGACAGGTCGATGCTCTCGTAGTAGAGTTCACCATCTTCTCTTCTGTCGAGGCAATGGAAGACCACGTAAGCTGCGCGGGTCAAGGGCTCCGCAAGCGCGAGCACACGCGAGAGAGGCACACCCGTCCAAGTCGCGATGGCGTTCCAGCCCTCGTCGCAGCAATGCATCGTGGTCTGTGTGCGAGATTCGAGCAGTGCGATCTGTCCGAGGCTCAAGGAGAGCGGGTGCTTTACCAGCCCGTAGACCTTCAAAGTCCAGTCGCGAAAACCCGAGGCGACGAGTTCCTGATAGGCGGCACCCGGCGGCACGTGCGTTCCATTGACCGGGAACACCGGCGATACGTCGCGGGCAGAAAACTCTCTCGCCAGGGTACGACGACCCAACAACAATCGCTGGGTACGCAGCGTTAACTGCTCGGAGGCGGACAGGATATCGTCCTTGATTCGCGCCCCTCGCAGTGCCACCGCTCCCGCGAGACCCAACGCGCCCAGGGATGCGGCCGTCACCACCGTGCGTCGTGTGACTTTATTGCTCATGGCAGCCTCGACCCGCGTATCGTGAATCGACCGGTGATCATCGAGCGCATCTCGTTCAAGAAGCCCGCGACGAATAGCTGAATTACGTGGATTACTGCAAAGAGCACCAGCGCGAATGCGCATAAAAAGTGAATCGTACGCGCGGATTCCCGACCACCCAACAACGAGTAGAGCTCCGGAAATCGGGCGGTGATGGCGTTCGACATGGTAAGGCCTGTGAGGACCATGAGCGGCAACAGGACGAAGACCACCAATAAGTAAGAAAGCTTCTGCAGCAAATTGTAGCTCTTCGCTTCCTCTCCCGTGGCCCGGTGAAATCTCAGGTGGTTGAGCACGTCATTGGCGATTGCCCTGGGCCGCAGTTGGGAGAGGCGTGGGAGCAGTCGGGAGCGGAGCTGCCCGGATGCGATCAAATAGATTGCGTAGCTCATCCAACCAAGTACCAGTATCCAGGCAATCGTGAAGTGCCATGCTCGCATGGCGCCGAATTGCCAGCTTTCCGGCGTGTTCGCGATGAGGAAATAAAGTCCGTCGCCACCGGCATCGGCCACCACTCCCAAGCGACCCGTGACGTCGAACCGCCGGTTGCCGACGACCAGTACGGCCGGGGCGGGGTGAGTCGTCGGCCGCGGACCCCCTGGATCGCTGCTGTCGAGCGCGAAAAGCGCCGGCGTATAGGCGTTGCCCACCTCTCCCCAGTACAACCGTGGATGGACGTTCAGAATGCAAAAGCCGGTGAAGAGAAGGCCGACGATTGCGAGCACGGAGATCCAATGCCAAAGCCGGACGGGAAGGCGGTGACGGACGATGACTTCCGCGTTCTCCTGCGGTAATGGCCCCATGGATCTCCCCGATTGTGCGACGCAGGCGCTATCGAACCGTCTTCGCTCGAGTGTTTAGGATTCTCACGCAGCTTACTACCGCAAAACCCCAGCCGCTCGCAAATGGTGGTACCCGAAGCGAGCGAGTCGCACTCTTACCCCACTGTATCAGTGGCGAATAGCTCGTGTGCCCTTCAACGGGCACCGGCCTCCAAGCGGCGCCAATTCCAGACCTCAAACATGGAACTTTGAACAAAGGGGAAGAAAATCATGAATTTAACGAACCTATCACCGATTCTTTTGACTGCTGCCGCCGTGCTGACTTTTGTCTCGGTATCAGCACAGGCACAGCAACCCAGCGGATTTAAGGTCTACGCCACGGGCCTCGAGGCACCGCGCGGCCTGCGATTTGGTCCTGACGGATATTTGTATGTAGCCGAAGCGGGAAAAGGAGGAACCACTAGCACCGCCGGCAAGTGCGCGCAGGTACCGGGGCCAGTGGGTCCCTATACGGGGGGCTCCACAGGAAGGATTTCCAAAATCAGCAGCAGCGGCAAGGTGGCGACGGTCGCGAGCGGTTTCCCGTCGACGCAAGACTCCCAGGGAGATCTCATCGGGGTGGCTGACGTCGCATTCCTAGATGACGCCCTGTACGCGGTCGTGGCGGGCGGCGGCTGCTCGCATGGGCATCCGGATTCTCCGAGTGGTATCGCCAAAGTCAATCGTACCAC
>JBEKOK010000366.1:0-3230 GCA_049521875.1 Steroidobacteraceae bacterium | reverse complement strand
GTGTCGTTGATCAGCTTGAAGCGATCCAGATCAACGAATACCACCGCGATCTGATCGTGGTAGCTGGTCGCGCTCAGAATCGCCCGCTCCAGCCGATCGTGCAGCAGCGAGCGGTTTGCGAGCCCGGTCAGCGTGTCATAATTGGCCTGCCATTCGATGCGGGCCTGGTAGCGCTTGCGCTCGGTGACATCCTCGGCCGTCCCTTCGTAATAGAGCACGTTGCCGGCTTCGTCCTCGACGGCGCGCGCGTTCTCGGAGATCCAGATCGTCGTCCCATCACGGCGCCGGACCTCGGATTCAAATCCCACGACCATGCCCTGCTCGCGCATGACCCGTGCAAATTCCTGCCGGCGCTGGGGATCGACATAGACCTGGGCACCGATGTTGCGCACCATCTGCGTCAGCTCATCGGGGGAGTCGTAGCCGTACATGTGGGCCATCGCGGGGTTGACGACCAGGTACTTTCCGGTCGCCGACGTGCGGAAGATGCCCTCGATGGCATTCTCGAACACGCTGCGATAGCGACGCTCTGCGTCCTGCAAGGCCTGGAACGTCCGCTTACGCTCAGTGACATCCTGTACCAGTCCTTCGATTGCCACGATCCGGCCATCGACATCCGTGACGCCAACACTGCGGTCCCAGACCCAGAGAATTGTCCCATCGGCGCGCACCAGCCGATACTCGACATCGATGACGGCGCGACGCTCCAGGGCATCCCGCGTCGCTTCGCGCAGCCACAACCGGTCTTCCGGATGGATCATCTGCTCGAAACTGATGCGGTTATTGAGCAGCAGATCGACTGGCGTGTAGCCGGTCACCTCAAGACATCCGGCACTGACAAATTCGATGGTCCAGTCGGCATCGTTGAGGCAGCGGTACACCATGCCGCGCAGGTGTCCCAGCAGCGTGCGCAACATGCGGCTGTATTCCTGGTCACGGGTCAGTCCGTCCTGCGCCAGCGGCACCTCATCGAGGAGCGTTGCCAGCGCCAGAAAACGGCCTGTCTGCTCGGCACTTGGCGGCGTGGAGGCGCGCTCGGACTCAGCCGGGGCAGTCTCCTCGGGTCGTGACGGCAGGATCTTCACGCGGCTCCGTGCAGGAAGGATTCAGATTAGGGCAAGCTAACAGCCTGATTGGCCACCGGATGCGTTCAGAGTCGCATTTCCGGGCCCGGATGGGCTGCTTCGGGCCTGGCCGGGGCCCGGAGACTCAATCGGTGTCCGGCTTGCACTGTTCGGGTGCGGCCGAAACCCTATTCGAAGCCCCGCACGCGTTTGCTCCGGAGACTCTCCTTCGCGCGTTGCAGCCGCACCAGAAGGTCGGGTCCCTGTCGCAGTGCAACACCAATGGTGAGCACATCAATGACGGCCAACTGGGCAAGGCGCGTCGTCATGGGCGTGTAGATATCCGTGTCCTCGTCGACGACGATTTCGAGGCCTACGGTGCACTCGTGCGCCAGAGGGGAGCCCAGCGCCGTGATCCCTATGACATCAGCGCCCGATTCGCGCGCCAGGGCCACACTGGAGAGCAGGTCCACGGTGCGGCCGCTGGCTGAAATAGCCAGCACGACGTCGCCGGGGCGCAGCATCGTCGCCGCCATGCCATGCACGTGGGCATCCGAATAAGCGGCTGAAGGGAGCCCCAGCCGGAACAGCTTGTGCTGGGCATCTGCTGCCACAATGCCCGAGCTCCCAAGCCCATAGCATTCCACCCGGCGGGCCGCAGCCAGCAGATCGACCGCGCGCTCCAGACGTGCCGGATCGAGTTGGCCGCGGACCTGCAACAAAGTGCCGGCAGCTTTGTTGAATACCTTGGCAGCCAGTTCCGCGATGGAGTCCCCGGGACCGACATCCGAATGGACGAAGGCCTGGCCTGTGGCGAGGCTCTGCGCAAGGCGCATCTTGAAGTCGCTGAATCCGGCGCAACCCAGCGAACGGCAACAGCGGATCACCGTAGGCTCGCTGACGCCGGCGAGGCGCGCGACGGTGCCGATGGACTGGTTTAGGAGTGCATGAGGCTGGGCGAGCACCAGTGCCGCCACACGCTGCTCGGCACCGCTCAATTGCTCGCGCGTCGCTGCCACATGGCGCAGCCAACTGCCGCCAGGTGCCGTCAATACGTTGGGATCCGGGCGGGTTGCGCTGGTAGCAGACGTTGCGTTCGGCCTTCCGTCCGTTGAGGCAACCACGGGATCAGGGACTCCAGTACACGTCGACGGGCACCTTTCGCTGGCGCAATACCGCTCGGATCGGCATCTCCGAAAACGGCCCGGGCTCAAGCGCGCGCTGGTAGACCTCCCATTTGCCGGCGCCACAAATCTGTATGCGAATGCATCGGGCCTGCAGCAGCGCCGCGAAGTTCAGGCTGATCCGCGGGAATGGCGCATCGAGTGGCGTGATCGCGACGCAAGCAGGCTCCGCGTGCTCATCAAGTGCATCGGCAAGGCCTGTCGCGCCCGGAAACAGCGAGGCGAAATGCCCGTCATCGCCAATACCCAGCAAGACCTGATCAAACGGCTGTGGCATCGCCGCGCAACGCCGCCAGGCTTCAGTCAGCCCAGCCCGAGCATCGGGCGCCGAGCTCTTCAGACCCACGAACACTGCCTTGTCTGCTGCCCCTGCAAGCAACGTAGTCCGCACCAGATGCTCATTGCTCGAGTCACTCGTGGGTTCGACCCAGCGTTCATCCGCCAGCGTCACGTGGACTCTTGACCAATCGAGAGGTGCAGTGGCGAGTTGGGCAAACATGCGTGCCGGCGTCTTGCCGCCAGATACCACGAGGCTCGCCTGGGCGCGCAGGTGCAGCGCATCCGTAAGCACTTCAGTCACGGCGGCGGCCAGTGCATTCGCCTGCGCTTCGGCAGTATCAAAGCGCCACTCGCGCGGCCCGCTGGCGAGCGATGGTTCTTGCTCAATGCTCATCGCGACCCCTGAACAGAGCGAGAGCCAGATTCAAAGCCTGTATTTGCACGCTGTCTCCTGATGCGCAGTTGGCTCGAGTGTCGCGATTGGCGAACGCCCAAAAGCTGCGCGCAGGGCGCGCGACTGAGCGGGAAACAAATCACAAGAACCTTCAAAATCTCTGTAGCAATACTACAGTAGGTACGCCTAGCGATGGTAGTCCAGATACATATATCTTCATAAACAATGAGATACGTATTTAATATAATAATTGCTGCTGGCTTGCGAAAAACCAAATTTGGAGTTTTACTACCTCAGTGAATATCCCTG
>JBEKOK010000365.1:0-3270 GCA_049521875.1 Steroidobacteraceae bacterium | reverse complement strand
GTGCGTGCGCTGCGTGCCCAGCAGCGCGAGGATTGGGATGAGCGGCTGGTCAAGCACCTGCGTTCCCAGGGCGGTGACCCCTTCAGTCCGCATGAAATCGATTTCTTCTTCGACCTGCCGGATGAGGCCGCCTGCCGGCGCCTGCTCGGAGCGCTTGAAACGGAAGGCTTCACGGTCGATTTTCGGCCGATGAGCCCGGATATTGGCAACGCCTACACGCTGCATGCGCGTAAGTCGCTGCGGATATCGGTGCCGGACATGCAGGCGTTCTCGAATCGCTTCAAAGCGCTCGCGCTGGCGATGGGCGGGCATTATGACGGCTGGGCGGCACCGGGTATTACCCGTCCCCCGCGCTGAATCTCGAGGCGCGAGCCGCAGCTTGCCGCGGTTTGAGCAGCGCGTTATGCGTCCGATTTCGATCACGGAGGCTTCCTATGCGTTTTCAGCGATTGGCTGCGTGTTCACTGGGTCTGCTGGCGGCCGCGCTGACCTACGCCGCGAGCAGCGAGTGGCCGGCGTCGGCACCCGCATCATCTACACTCGAGGCGCGCTTCGATGCGCTGATCAAGCCTTCCGAGCTCAGCGAGTGGATGCACAGGCTCGCCAGTGAACCCAACCATGTCGGATCACCGCACGACAAAGTGAATGCCGAATGGATCCTCAAGCAGTTTGAGGATTGGGGCTGGGATGCGCACATCGAAACTTTCCGCGTGCTGTATCCGACGCCGCTCAGCGAATCGCTGACGCTGCTCGGCGCGCAGCCGTTCAAGGCAACGCTCACCGAACCGCCAATTGCCGGTGACAAGACCACGTTGCACAACAAGGAAGGTCTGCCAGCCTATGTGGCCTACCAGGGTGACGGCGATGTAAGTGCGCCGCTCGTGTATGTGAACTACGGTATGGAGGCTGACTATCGGGTGCTTGCGCGCCTGGGTGTGTCAGTCAAGGGCAAAATTGTCATCGCCCGCTACGGCGGCGGCTGGCGCGGATTGAAGCCGCGTCTGGCACTCGAGCACGGCGCAGTGGGCTGCGTGATCTATTCGGATCCAGCCGATGATGGTTACGCCCTCAACGACGCCTATCCGAAGGGGCCGGAGCGCCCTGCCGGCGGCATTCAGCGGGGCTCGGTCGCGGATATGACGCTGTTTCCTGGCGATCCGCTGACGCCGGGCATCGGCGCGACCGAATCGGCGCCGCGCCTGGCCATCGCCGACGCGCCGACCATCGTGCGCATTCCGACATTGCCTATTTCGTACAGCGACGCCGCGCACTTCCTGGCCGCACTCGACGGCCGCGTGGTCCCCAAGAGCTGGCGTGGCGCACTGCCGATTACCTACCGCGTAGGTGGCAACGCGGGCCTCGTACACCTGCAGGTCAAGTCCGAGTGGGGACTGAAGACCATCTACGATGTGGTCGCGATGCTCAAGGGCTCGACCTATCCGGATCAGTGGATTCTGCGCGGCAATCACCATGATGGCTGGGTCTATGGTGCGAGCGATCCAGAAAGTGGGCAGGTGGCACTGCTGGCCGAGGCCAAGGCTTTCGGCGCGCTGGCTGCAACGGGCTGGCGCCCCAAACGCACGTTGGTGTACCTGAGCTGGGATGCCGAGGAGCCCATGCTGGTGGGTTCCACTGAGTGGGTTGAGACGCATGCCGATGAGCTCAAACGCAAGGCCTTGATCTACTTGAATAGCGACACCAACGCGCGCGGGAAGCTGGATGTGGATGGCACGCCCAGCTATCAGACCTTGGTAGATGCGGTTACCGCGAGGTTAACCGACCCCGAGACCAGCGCGACGGTGCAAGCGCGCCGTCGGGCCGATATCGAGGTGAAAGGCAGTGAACCTGGTGCCAGCGAAGACGAGAAGGCCGCTGCCAAGCGCGCTGAGGACCCGGAGCAAACGTTGCCGATCAACGCCATGGGATCAGGCTCTGACTACTCGCCGTTCCAGCAGCACCTGGGTCTGGCGGCGCTGGATTTCGGTTTCGGCGATGAAGGCGATCCCCGCGGCATCTATCACTCAGCGTACGACACCTGGGAGCACCACAGTCGCTTTGTGGATCCGGGCTTTGCTTACGATGCACTACTTGCCAAAACCGTTGGGCATGTGGTGATCGCGCTGGCCGACACCGAGCTGCCACTCGAGCACTTCGAGGACTTCGCCGTGAACGTGGCGGGCTACGTCGCTGAGCTCAAGGAGCTGGCCGATAGCCGGCGTGAGACCGCGGCAACACAGGCCAAGCTGATTGCTGCGGATGCTTACCGCCTCGCGGATGATCCGACATTGACCAGCGGGGCAGCTTTGCCACGCAAGGCAGTGCCTCGCTTCGACTTTGCGCCGCTCGAGAATGCGACCGACCATCTGACGCGATCGGCCGGCGATTTTGATCGGGCGCTGCGTGAATCGGGTGACCGGCTATCGCCCGAGGCCCGCCAGCACCTGTTCGAGCGGCTGCGAGATATCAATCAACTGCTCGCCCCGGAAGTGGGCCTTCCAGGGCGCGAATGGTACAAGAATCTGATCTACGCGCCGGGGCGCATGACTGGCTACGGCGCCAAGACACTCCCCGGCGTGCGGGAAGCCATCGAAGATGAGCGCTGGGCGGATGTGAACCGCTATGCGCAGCTGACTGGCGCGGCGCTCGAGCAGTATTCTGAGCGACTTGATGAATGCACCCAGCTCATCCAAGCGGCTGCGGTATCGCACTAATGCAACGCTGTGGGATCGGGCAGAGCGAATCGGCGCCGACAAGGGCAGGGGCTGTCAGCGGATCATGAGTGTCGTGATTACCCGCGTCAGCACGCGGGCTCAGCTCCAAGGCATCAAGGATCTGCAGACGGCCAATCTGAAGCGCAATCTTACGGCCGAGGAGATATGCGCCCAGGGATTTGTCTCGGCCGAATACACGCTCGAATTTCTTGAGCGCATGCATGCTGCCGGTCCATCGATCATAGCCGTGGATGGCGATGCGGTCGTTGGTTACGCCCTGGTCGCTGATGCCAGCATCTGCGCTGATCATGATCTGCTGGGCGATATGGCCAACGTGATCGACCGTACGACCTACAAGGGTCGCTTACTTAAGGGCGCCCGCTATGTGGTAATGGGGCAGCTGTGTGTCGCACGCAGCCACCGCCGCACGGGTCTGGTCAAGCGCATGTATCAGCACTATCGCCAGACGCTTGCCGGGCAGTACGACTATCTGATCACCGATATCGCGCGCGATAATCCGGGCTCACTGAACGCGCATCTCAAGTCTGGCTTTCAGGTG
>JBEKOK010000364.1:0-3272 GCA_049521875.1 Steroidobacteraceae bacterium | reverse complement strand
CGGGCGGATGGCGCTTCGGAAAGTTCACTCCGTTGCTGACCTACGGCGTATTCGACCCCGCCACATCGCTGGTCGAGCCGAAGGGATACTTCGGCACTTTCTCGGCCAGCCTGCGCTATGACGTCGTACGCAACGTTGCGCTCAAGGCAGAGGTATCACGCGCCCAGGCCGGCAACGAGACCTACTGGCTTGCGCCCAACGAAACCTCTAGCGAACGTATCAATGTCTACAGTCTCGGCGCGGACTTTGTGTTCTAAGGGACATACCATGAGCAAGAAACTAAAAGTCATCTTCTGGGCCGCGGCCCTGGCAACTGTGGCTTCGACACTCGCCAACGCCGGTGAGACTGTGGTCGTCATGTCACCGGCAGCGGCAGCTCTCACGAAGGATCAGGTGGCAAATATCTATCTGGGCCGTAGCACCGATCTGAAGCCTCTTGATTTGCCCGAGGGTAATGCGGCACGCGAAGCCTTCTATAAGAAGGCTACCGACCGCGATCCGGCCCAGGTCAAGGCCGTTTGGTCCCGCATTGTGTTCACAGGTCAAGGGCAGCCTCCTAAGGAAGTTGCCGATTCCGCGGCTGTGAAGAAGGCGGTCGCCGCAGATCCCAAGACGGTGGGATACATCGACAAGGCGGACGTCGATGGCTCGGTCAAGGTTGTACTGTCGCTGAATTGATTCAGAGCTATGCGCTTCAAACAAAGAATCTGGCTACTCCCGATTATGACCGCGGTGATCGTCAGCATCGGGATCGCGGTGAACTCTCAAGTCACGACGACTGCGTCGTCCGACTTGCAGCGGGTGGAGAGCGTTCAATACCCGCTGGTTGAGTCGCTACGATCTTTGAAAAGCGAGCATAGTGCCATCAGCGACGCCTTGCAGCAGGCGGTAGCCGAGGGCGACAAGTCAGTCCTGGATAAGGCGCGTGACCATTACAAAGCGGCGCAGACCAGTCTCGATCGGATTGGCACCCTCGGCGCACAGGGCAAAGATCTGGAGGAGACAGTTCGCGCCGCCTTTGATGGTTACTACAATCCGGCGATAGCCGCCACAAACCTGATGCTTGGTCAGGGCAGCGGAGACCCGGCCGCGGCAATTCGCGAGATGCAGCAGCACAACGAGCTGCTGAGCAAGTTGCTCAATGAGAAATATGATGCCTCCGTCGCCGATTTCAGCCGGCTACTGAGCGCCGGCGCGACTGGAGTGCAGCGCACGCTGAAAATCTCCGTGGTGGCTGCAGCAATCACGCTTCTGGGTCTTGCGCTGGGATCCTGGATACTCATCGGGAGCGTGTTCCGCGCTCTGGGCGGCGAGCCAGAACATGCGGTCGAGGTTGTGCGTCAGATTGCCGTTGGCGACTTCACCCAGAAGATCTCGCTTCGAGCCGACGATTCGGGCAGCCTGCTGCGCGATATCGCCAGCCTGCAGCACAAGCTTGGAACGCTAATCCGGGACGTACGAAATTCCTCAAGCTCTGTAGCCGATGCCTCCCACGATATGGACGGCGCAGTCACTCAGCTGAGCGAACGTACTTCGAGTCAGGCGGCGAGCCTTGAGGAGACCGCCAGCAGCATGAAGGAGATGACTGACACGGTAAAACAGAATGCCGACAGTGCGCGTCAGGCTACTCAGGTTGCAACCGACGCGCGTCAATTGGCCGAAGACGGCGGCGCCGCGGTCAACCGGGCAATTGCCGCGATGAGCGGCATCAGCGCCACCAGCGCGCAGATTGCCGACATCATCGGTGTGATTGACGGCATTGCCTTCCAGACCAACCTCTTGGCGCTCAATGCGGCCGTTGAGGCAGCCCGTGCCGGCAACGAGGGGCGTGGCTTTGCTGTTGTAGCTTCTGAAGTTCGAAGTCTCGCCCAGCGAAGCGCAACGGCGGCCCATGAAATCAAATCGCTCATCAAGGCAAGCGTCGCACAGGTCAAGGAAGGCTCAGCCCTGGTCGATGAGACCGGAAGCCGCCTGCACGACATCGTGGCCTCGGTCAAGAAAGTAGCGACCATCATTGGCGACATCGCGGGAGCCAGCCAGGAACAGGCTCGGGGCCTGGATCAGGTCAATGGCGCGGTCAGGCATGTCGACACCATGACCCAGAAGAACGCTTCAATGGTCGATCAGATCACTGCCGTCGCGGGCAGCGTCGCGAGCCAGGCGACGCACCTCAACAAGATTGTCGGCGTGTTCCGGATATCCGCGGAGGCCGACGAGCTGCCGCTCGCCGCACAGAGGCGCAAAGACTTATTGGCCCGCGCCGCGGGGCCAGCTTCAGATAGCGATCTGGTAGAAGTCGCGTAACACGCGGTTTCGATGCCAGCATCGAGCATGGCTCGGTTGGCAGGCCTCCAGAACCCGTAGGCCCCCCATTGCCCACTGAGACGGCTGTTCGGCTGCCGGGCGGCGGCTTGTGCAGTCTCTCTGCCCGTACTCGCCCATCTAATGGCCTCTACGGTCGATCAGAGTCACTTCTCCGTTTGCACTGCTGGGGCAACGTTGCCGCCGTTGGGGTTATGCTTTGCGCCTTGGCATCATTGACCCAACGAGCAGATGGAATCTCAAATGCACCAAGCCTCGCCGGATCGCTACGGACAAATGACCTATGCCCGCTGCGGACGCAGCGGCCTGCAGCTACCGCGAATCTCACTCGGCCTCTGGCAGAACTTTGGCGGCGATCGCTCGCCAGAGAATGCGCGTGAGATGATCCTAAAAGCCTTCGATGCAGGCGTTACACATTTTGATCTGGCTAACAACTACGGACCACCCCCAGGCTCAGCCGAACAGAACTTTGGCCGCATTCTGGCGGGTGATTTGGCTGCCTACCGCGACGAGTTGATCATTTCGACGAAAGCGGGCTATCGCATGTGGCCTGGACCGTACGGCGAGTGGGGATCGCGTAAGTACCTGCTGGCAAGCCTCGATCAGAGCCTGAAGCGCATGGGGCTCGACTATGTGGATGTCTTCTATTCCCATCGCTTTGATCCGGAGACACCCCTAGAGGAGACGATGCTGGCGCTTGACAGCGCTGTTCGCAGCGGCCGGGCCCTGTATGCCGGTATCTCCTCGTACGAGCCGGCACAAACCCGACGGGCGACCGCCCTGTTGCGCGAACTCAAGACCCCTTTCGTTCTGCATCAGCCCTCCTACTCGATGTTCAATCGCTGGGTCGAAAATGGTCTGCTTGACGTTCTCGAGCAAGAAGGCATCGGCTGCATCGTTTTCTCGCCTCTGGCGCAAGGGTTACTGACAGACCGTTACCTGAACGGTAT
>JBEKOK010000363.1:0-3809 GCA_049521875.1 Steroidobacteraceae bacterium | reverse complement strand
AGTTCGCCGTCGCCTCGCAGAACAAGGCGGAAGCCGCGCAGAAGGCCGGAAAGTTCAAGGACGAGATCACGCCGGTGACGATCAAGAGCCGCAAGGGTGACGTGATCGTCGATGCCGATGAATATCCCAAGCACGGCACCACGCTCGACTCGCTCGGCAGGCTGCGCCCGGCCTTCGACAAAGAGGGCACGGTCACCGCGGGCAATGCGTCGGGCATCAACGACGGCGCCGCCGCCCTGGTTCTGATGAAGGCGAGCGAAGCGGCAAAACTCGGCAAAACGCCATTGGCGCGCATCGTGTCGTGGGCCCAAGCCGGCGTCGATCCGAAGATCATGGGGACCGGACCGATTCCGGCGTCGCGCGCGGCGCTGAAGAAGGCCGGATGGAATGCCGGCGATCTCGACCTCGTCGAGGCCAACGAGGCGTTCGCGGCGCAAGCTTGCGCGGTCAACAAAGATCTCGGCTGGGACACCGGCAAGGTCAACGTCAATGGCGGCGCGATCGCGATCGGCCATCCGATCGGTGCTTCGGGCGCCCGCATCCTGGTCACGCTGCTGCATGAGATGATCCGTCGCGATGCCAAGAAGGGGCTGGCGAGCCTGTGCATCGGCGGCGGCATGGGCGTGGCGATGGCGCTCGAGCGCTAAGGCCGGGAGCTGAAATTCTTACGGGGCGGTCATTTAATAACAAGCTTTCAAATCGAGGGTGGGTACAGCATGACAACGACAAAGAGAATTGCACTGGTCACCGGTGGCATGGGCGGTTTGGGCGAAGCCATCTGCATCAAGCTGGCGAAGCTCGGCTACACAGTCGCGACCACGTATTCACCGGGCAACAGCAAGTCGGTCGAGTGGCTCAAGGGCATGAAGGATGATCATGGCTACAGTTTTTATGCCTATGCCTGCGATGTGACCGAATGGGACTCGTGCGTTGCCTGCGTAGCCAAGATCGGCAAGGAACTCGGCCCGGTCGACGTGCTGGTCAACAACGCCGGCATCACGCGCGACATGACCTTCCGCAAGATGGACAAGATCAACTGGGATGCGGTCGTGCACACTAATCTTGACTCGTGCTTCAACATGACCCGCCAGGTGTGTGATGGCATGGTGGATCGCGGCTGGGGCCGCATCGTGAACATCTCCTCGGTCAACGGCCAGAAGGGCGCGTTCGGGCAGACCAACTATTCGGCGGCCAAGGCCGGCATGCATGGCTTCTCCAAGGCACTGGCGCTGGAGGTCGCGCGCAAGGGCGTGACGGTCAACACGATCTCGCCCGGCTACATCGGCACCAAGATGGTGACCGCGATCCCCAAGGACGTACTGGATACCAAGATCATCCCGCAGATTCCGATGGGGCGGCTCGGCAAGCCCGAGGAAGTGGCCGGCCTGGTGGCCTACCTGGCCAGCGAAGAGGCCGCCTTTGTCACCGGCGCCAACATCGCGATCAACGGCGGCCAGCACATGCAGTAGCCACCGGCGGCAACGTGGTGCGCTGACTCGCAACGTTCATCCGTATCGTGGCGATCAGCGCGTATAATCCGGAGCCAAGCTCACCAGGACGGTACGCTACCGAACATTCAGCTAATAACTCCGAAGGCGCTTCACATGCCCGACTTCCTCCCAAGTCCAGTCATAATTGTCCTGATCATCATTGCGATCTACCTCGTGTTCTCGATGGCACGCACGGTGGCGCAGGCGACCGTCGGCGTGGTCACGGTCTTTGGCAAGTACCACCGCGTCATGCGCGAGGGCCTGAACTTCAAGCTGCCGTGGGAGAAGGTCGACTATCGCCTCTCGCTGCAGAATCGCGCGCTGCAGCTCGAGTTCCAGGCGATTACGCAGGATCAGGCCAATGTGAAATTTGCGACCATGGTGCTGTATGCCGTGGCCGGTTCAGATGAGGAAGCGATCAAGAAGGCGGTGTTCAGCTTCGCGAGCGTGCAGGAGTTCCAGCTGGCCCTGCAGCGAACCATTGACGGCTCGATCCGCCAGTTTGTCGCGACCACGAAGCAGTCGGACATCCTCGGCATGCGCGCCGAGATTGTCGATCACACCAAGAAGAATCTGGATGAGGTGGTGCTCAACTGGGGATATGTCGTGCGCGACATCCAGATCACCGACATGACCTTCGACAAGGAAATCATCGATTCGATGGCGCGTGTGGTCTCTTCGAAGAATCTGCTGGCGGCCGCCGCCAACGAGGGCGCGGCGCTGCTGGTCAAGCGCACCAAGGATGCCGAGGCCGAAGCGGCCTACAAGACGATCGGTGCCGAGGCGGAGAAGAAGGCCTCGGCGCTGCGCGGTGAGGGCCTGGCACTGTTTCGCAAGAACATCGCCGAGGGCATGAAGGAAGCGGCCGAGAGCCTCAAGGCGGCCGGCGTCACCTCCGACTTCCTGCTGTTCCTCGAATACACCGATGCACTCAAGTACGTCGCCGATCACGGCCAGGGCAAGGTGATCTTCATGGACAACGGCGCCGCTGCCGCCTCGCGCCTGGTCCAGGGCATCCTCAGCATGGGATCCGATGCTTCGTTCAAGGCAGAGGATCCGGCTCCGACTCCGACTAGTTGAGGTGGATGCGGATACCGCCGAAGATCGCGAACGGTGCGGCGGGACTTTCGAAGCGGTTGTTCACCCCCGGCTCGTTGGTCGTGCTGCCGGGCGGGATCCCGGGTGCACCGATGCCGGTCGGGTCGCTTAGGATGCCGTAGGTCGAGTACCTTGAATTGAACAGATTATCCACGGTCGCGAACAGCTGGACCTGAGGGCTGATCTGATACATCGCATGCAGGTTCAGCACCTGATAGCCGGGCATCGGCGCAAGCTGATTCGATTCATCGCCAAAGTAGTACTGCGTGCTGACGAGAATCAGCTCGGCCCCGACATTCAGCGCGGGCCCGAAGCGGTAATCGGTGCCGAGCTTCAATCGATGGCGCGGAATACCCGGCAGCTGATCCCCAGGCTCTACCTGGATGTCGCCGCTGCTATCCTGGAAGGGATTGGACGGTGAGGGCACCGTCAGCGCCGATTGGAATGTGGCCTCGATGTAGCTGTAATTGGCATACGCCGACCAGCGCGCGCTCTGGTAATTGAGTCCCGCTTCCAACCCCTGGCGCTGCGTGTCGCCGATGTTCTGGAAATATCCGCTGCTGACGGAAGTGGCGATGCCATAGATGTCATCGTGCAGCTGCGTGCGAAATGCGCCCAGGTTCCAGGCGAGCTCGGCACCGCTGCCGCTGCCGGCTGGCCACTTGCCCCGCACGCCAAACTCCGTGGTCTGCGAGCGCACCTGGCGCGAGCATTCGATCTCGCTCGCGGTGGGCGTGCGCGTGTTCTCGGAGAATCCCGCATAGCCCGTCGCGCCCGCGTTTAACTTGTAGGTGGCGCCCAGGCCCGGGTTGAAGTGCGAATAGCGATTGTCGCCGGTGAGATTGCTGCCCAGCTGATCGTGCAGATCGATGTTCGCGACGTTGTAGCGGGCGCTGGCCGTGACCGCAAGCGCGGCTGTCAGATCGAAGGTGTCGGTGGCGTAGACACCCACATCCTTGTTGATTGCGTGCAGGCTCACCGGCGTGGCATTGATCGTCTGGTTGCCGGCAGCAAGCGCGGCATTCTGTTCGGCTTCGGTCGTATCCACAATCAGCGTCGAGGGCAGCACCAGCAACTGCGAGTTGATCAGGCCGATTTGCGTGCCGGTGTAAAAATCCGCCTGTGCATAGTCAAGGGCTGCGCCGGCGGTGAAGTGATTGTCGTGGCCGGCCAGCGCCTGCTCGTTACTCAACTGCAGGGCTGCACCTCGCCCATAAGTGT
>JBEKOK010000362.1:0-3318 GCA_049521875.1 Steroidobacteraceae bacterium | reverse complement strand
ATCAGCATGAACGCTGCCGCCTGTTCAAACTCCGGTGTCGCTGGAACCCGGTGCAGCCGCGACAAGCTGCGCAGGTTTTCATACGGCGCCATCCCGCTGGCCTCATCGCGCATCGCAGCCCATTGCGTCTCGCTAAGAAAAGGCTGCTGGGCATGGAGTTGGCAGCCATAAATCACAACCCCACCTAGGGCCACAACAAGCCGAAGACACGCTGTCATTTTGAAAGATCGCATAAGTCGATGTTTGCCTTGCGCAGTGTGGAACCCATTTTATGCTGAATGAGCCTGGAACAGCAGGGCGGGGCATTGCATCGGTGATTCTAAGCGAGATCCGAGGCGGGGTGCTGGAAGCCTACCCGGCCTCTAAGAATGATCCCTAGTAAAGATAGACCACGCCTTCCGCGGTGCTTTTACAACGCTCCATTCGGGAAAGCGGCAGTGATCTTTAACAAGCAAGGTTTCGCCGGCAGTTCGATGCAGGACGTGATGGAGGCGATGGGTCTGGAAAAAGGTGGACTCTACCGGCACTTTCGAAGCAAGGAGGAACTCGCGGCCGAGTCGTTTCGTTATGCACTTGCAAAGGCTGTGAAGCTGCGCGCAGAAAAGCTGGACCGCTCTCACGGAGCGGTGGACCATTTGCGTTCGCTGGTGAAGCGATTCGTGGAGACGCCAGCGGCAGTGCCTGGAGGATGCCCGCTGATGAACACAGCCATTGACGCGGACGATGGCAATCCTGTGCTGCGATCACTCGTGAAGGAAGGGCTTGCAGACTGGAAGAAGCGCCTGACCGAGGTGGTTGAGTTGGGGATCAGAAACGGAGAGATCTCTTCGAAGACCCAACCGCGAAGAGTTGCAAACACGATCATCCTAAAAACAGCAGTTACCTAACAAAAGTGCGCCAGTTTCGAGGGGTTTTCTCGCTCGGCGCGGGATGATTCTGGCCGCGATATAGTCCAGCAGGGTCTTCCACCTGTCCGCCGAGGGCGACTGCTCCGCAACTTTCCTTACGTGGCCAAGAGCCGCACGGATATTGGCGATCAACAGCATCAGGGCGGCCCTGGAAGCGTGCATCGGCGTCAGATAGAGTGTCGTTTTGCCGGCATGCTTGGTGGCTCGGCCCACCGAGGCCAGCAGCAGGGCACGGCTGGTGATGGCCTCCATGCGCGCTTCCGGTTTGGCGGCGCGGCAGTACCAGCTCCACCAGTTGTAAATCAGCGCCACGGCGCGAGCGCTGGTCTGGCAGCGTTCGATGTCCTGGGTGGTAAAGCCGCCCCAACCCCACTGGTTCTTCAACTCGTCGAAGCCGTTTTCGGCGTCGGCCCGGTCGCGGTATAACTGCGCCATGGACTCCAGCCGATAGCCGCTGTTGGTCACCAGCACGGCGTACTCCCACAGTTCCACATCCTGATCAGGAAGCAGTAACTCCATCTGCCCCTCGGCCGCCTTGCGAGTCAGCGCCACAGCGGACCTGGCTGCCCGCCGCAGGATCACTACACGCCGAGACTTATCCCACCCCATCAGCTTCAAGGTGTCTTCCACCGCGCTCCAGCCCTGATCCGAAGGGCCGGGCGTGGTCCAGTCCTTGCGCGCGAACTGACGGCTGAGCATCTTCTTTACGCCGCTGGTCTGGCGCAGCTTGAACAGATACGGCTGGCCGCGTGTTTCTAACTCGGCGATAAACGGTTCGTTGCCAAATCCGCAGTCTCCACGCACCAATGCGGGTAGTTGCTCCCGGCTTAAGTTGTTCAGAATATCCTTCAGTCCAGGGCGCGCATGGGCCGCCGCGTGCTCTTTGCCAGGACTGACCACGACATCGAGAACCATGCGCAGATGACTCACAAAGTATGTGTGCAAGGCGTGGCTGGGACGTCCCGGCTTGTGCGGGTTGTAACTTACATCCGCGCCGCTCTGCTTGCCGAACAGCGTCTTGATGGTGGTGTCGATGTCCAGTATCCACGGCGTCTTCAGAGCCGCCTCGACGCTGGCCAGAAGCTGCGGCCTGAGCCAATCCCGGCTCCGGTCCGGGCTCAAGCGCGCCAGCGCCCTGCGCAGCGCGTCCTCGCTAACGATCTTGCTCATGCCCAGGATCTGTGGACTGACCCCGTCACTGCGTAGCGCCGTGATGTGGGCATAGCGATGGTGGCCCGCCAGAATGGACAGCAACCAGGTGCCCAATGCGTCCCGCTTATGCTGATCTCCGCCGCTGCTGTTGGCGTAGCGCAGCGGGCAACTTTCGATCCAGGGCTCGTAGACCCCGGCAGTGGCAAGAAACTCTGCGAAGAAGGCCAGTTGTGCGTTCGGCGTCGCGCTGGCTTCATAGTCCCAGCCGATATGGATGCGCCCACCGGGCGTTTCCACGGAAAACGACTCCAACCCCGCATCTTGAACGCAAATCTCTGTCCCGGACGACTCACCCATCGGGTGGCACCCCCATCACGATATAAACCGCTACCAGTCTATCGTTGCAGAGGTTTCAACAGTTCAAATGCCGAATGCAGGATCATAGCTAAGCATGCTCGAAGCCATGTTCCACCAGTTTTTCATCTCCTGGATTTGCGTCTTTTGGGAAGTTTGCGTCTTTTGGGAAGATCGATTCTTCAGTATCTTGCGCTCGGCGCGGCCTGTCATTACACTTACCAGTAGGAGTAATACTCATGCAAATCACTAGCAAGGGCCAAGTCACCATTCCGTTGGAAGTCCGCAACCGCTTGGGTCTGCTGCCTCACACTGAGGTGGAGTTTGAGGTCACAGGAGATCACGCCCGGATTCGAAAGGTCAGACGGACCCCTGACGGAGGCGTCCGGGGGCAGAACGCGCTCAAGGCGCTTCGCGGCACGGCGGACGCTCGACTGTCAACCGATGAAATCATGGCTCTGACACGCGAAGACGGCCGCGGCAGCCGGAAAAACAAGTGATTCCGGTTTTTACCAACATGGCGGCGCGGCTGCGCAACTGCCGCGGCGTTCTGGTCGACAGCAATATCCTGCTGGATATTGCCACCAATGATGCGAGGTGGGCCGAATGGTCAGGACATGCGCTCGCGCAATGCGCCGACCATACGACGTTGATCATCAATCCCATCATCTACGCCGAGGTGTCGATCGGCTTCACGACTATCGAAGCGTTGAATGCTGCCTTACCAAGTGCGTCCTACACCAGAGAGCCTCTGCCGTGGGAAGCCGGGTTCCTGGCTGGCAAGTGTTTCCTGACCTATCGCCGGCGTGGCGGGCTGAAGAACACTCCGCTTCCAGACTTCTACATCGGCGCGCATGCCGCTATTGAAAAACTGGCGCTGCTCACCCGCGACACGGCGCGCTAT
>JBEKOK010000361.1:0-3376 GCA_049521875.1 Steroidobacteraceae bacterium | reverse complement strand
GGGGCCTTGTCGATCTGATCGTAGGCCATGAAGGTCCCACCGTGCGTCTCGGCCATCACCTTCGTGAGCGCCGCCGTCAGCGTCGTCTTGCCATGATCCACATGCCCGATCGTGCCTACGTTTACGTGCGGCTTGTTGCGCTCAAATTTTTCTTTCGACATGTCTTAAAACCCCTGAATCACTGAAACCAATGAATACCCGAACTCAACGTCACACCATAGAGCGGCCATCAAGCAAGCTGTGTCATCTGGAGCTTGATGGATACCATGAGTTTTATTTTCATTACAAAAATAAAACTCATGGTATCCATCAATCTTAAGGTCAAACATTTTGCTTGGATCCCGCGCTATTTCTTGATGATGGTCTCGGCGATATTCGATGGCACTTCCATGTACTTCGCAAACTCCATCGTGAAAGTGGCGCGGCCCTGGCTCATCGAGCGCACCGTAGTCGCATAGCCAAACATCTCTGACAAGGGCACCTCGGCCGTCACGGTCTTGCCCGCGGGTGTGTCGTCCATACCCATGATCTGGCCGCGGCGGCGATTCAGGTCGCCGATCACATCGCCCATGTACTCCTCGGGCGTGACTACCTCGACCTTCATGATCGGCTCGAGAATGACGGGCTTGGCGCGCCGGAATCCATCCTTGAAACCGAAGATCGCCGCCATGCGGAACGAGATCTCGTCCGAATCGACATCGTGATACGAGCCGTCGAACAGCGTGACCTTCACATCAACGACCGGATAGCCGGCGATGACACCGGTGCTGACCGCCTCGTTGACGCCCTTCTCAACTGCGGGAATGAATTCGCGCGGCACCGAGCCGCCGGTGACGCCGTTGATGAACTCCACGCCCTTGCCGGTCTCGTTGGGCTCGAGCTTGAGCCATACGTGCCCATACTGGCCACGGCCGCCGGACTGCTTGACGTGCTTGCCCTCGGACTCCACGCGCCCGCGGATCGTCTCACGATAGGCCACCTGGGGCTTGCCGACGTTGGCCTCGACCTTGAACTCGCGCTTCATGCGATCGACGATAATTTCCAGGTGCAGCTCGCCCATGCCGGAGATGATGGTCTGGCCGGACTCCTCATCGGTCGAGACGCGGAACGACGGGTCCTCTTTGGCCAGCCGCTGCAGCGCCATGCCCATCTTCTCCTGATCCGCCTTGGTCTTGGGTTCCACGGCCACCGAGATGACCGGCACCGGGATCACCATCTTCTCGAGTGTGATGACATCGTCCAGATCGCAGAGCGTGTCGCCGGTGATCACGTCCTTGAGGCCTACGGCCGCGGCGATGTCCCCGGCGCGCACTTCCTTGATCTCGCTGCGCTCATTCGCGTGCATCTGCAGGAGCCGGCCGATGCGCTCCTTCCTGTCCTTGGTCGGCACGTAGACCGTGTCGCCGGAATTGAGCGTGCCCGAATAGACGCGAAAGAAGGTCAGATTGCCGACAAAGGGATCGTTCAGGATCTTGAATGCGAGGGCCGCGAAGGGCTCGTCATCATCCGCATGGCGTGTGATGGGCTCACCGTGCGCGTCTATGCCCGGTGTCGCCGGCATCTCGTTCGGTGAGGGCATGAACTCTATGACTGCGTCGAGCAGCGCCTGCACGCCCTTGTTCTTGAACGCCGTGCCGCACATGCACAGCACCACCTCATTCTTGAGCGAGCGCGCCTTCAGACCGCGCTTGATCTCCGCGTCGGTCAGTGGCTCGCCCTCGAGGTACTTGGTCAATAACTGCTCATCGCCTTCGGCTGCCGCCTCGATCATCTTGGCGCGGTACTCTTCGCATTGCGCCAACATCGCTGGCGGCACATCGCGGTATTCGAACTTCATGCCCTGGGTTTCCATGTCCCAGTAGATCGCCTTCATCTTGATGAGGTCGACCACGCCCTCGAAATCTTCCTCTGCGCCGACCGGCAGCTGGATCGGCACCGGATTGGCGCGCAGGCGCGTGCGGATCATTTCCACGCAGCGCAGGAAATTCGCCCCGGCGCGATCCATCTTGTTGATGAAGGCGATGCGCGGCACACGATAGCGGTTCATCTGCCGCCAGACCGTCTCGGACTGCGGCTGCACGCCGGCCACCGAGTCGAACAATGCCACCGCGCTATCGAGCACGCGCAGCGAGCGCTCGACTTCGATCGTGAAGTCCACGTGCCCCGGCGTATCGATGATATTGATGCGATGCTCGGGGAAGTTCTTCTCCATCCCCTTCCAGAAGCACGTGGTCGCGGCCGAGGTGATCGTGATGCCGCGCTCCTGCTCCTGCTCCATGTAGTCCATCACCGCCGCGCCATCGTGCACTTCGCCGATCTTGTGCGAGACACCGGTGTAGAACAGGATGCGCTCGGTCGTCGTCGTCTTACCGGCGTCGATATGCGCCGAGATGCCGATGTTCCGGTAGAACTCGATGGGCGTCGCGCGTGGCACGATGTCGTCCTGCAGCTCTGCGCTTACCAGCGGTAGTGCGCGAAGGCCTTATTGGCCTCGGCCATGCGATGCGTGTCCTCGCGCTTGCGCACCGCCGCACCGCGGTTCTCGGCCGCGTCGAGCAGCTCATGCGCGAGCCGGAACGCCATGGATTTCTCAGTGCGATCGCGCGCGGCCTCGATCACCCAGCGCATCGCCAGGGTCTGGCGGCGACTGGAGCGAACCTCGACCGGCACTTGGTAGGTCGCCCCGCCGACGCGGCGCGACTTCACTTCGACCACCGGCTTGACGTTGTCCAGCGCCTGCGACAACAGCTCGAGTGCCTCGGCCGGCGGACGGCCGGTCTTCTCGGTGATGCGCTCGATGGCGCCATAGAGTATGTGCTCAGCAGCGGATTTCTTGCCGCTCTGCATGACGACGTTCATGAACTTCGCCAGCATGTCGCTGTTGAATTTCGGGTCCGGCAAAATGGTGCGGCTCGGCGCCGCGGCGCGACGTGACATGCTTGTACCTCGCTATTTCTTCGGGCGCTTGGCGCCGTATTTCGAGCGGCCCTGCTTGCGGTTGCCCACACCGGCGCAATCGAGCGTGCCGCGCACCGTGTGATAGCGCACGCCCGGCAGATCCTTGACACGGCCACCGCGGATCAGCACCACCGAGTGCTCCTGCAGATTGTGGCCTTCGCCGCCGATGTAGCTCGAAACCTCGTAGCCGTTGGTCAGGCGTACGCGGGCGACCTTGCGCAGCGCGGAGTTGGGTTTCTTCGGCGTGGTGGTGTAGACCCGCGTGCACACGCCGCGCTTTTGCGGCGAAGCGCCCAACGCCGGCACCTTGGTTTTCTCCGCTGGCAACCGACGTGGTTGGCGGATTAGTTGACCTGTAGTGGCCATTCGGACTCCAGCACTCCAATCATTTTAATGAGGCGGCCAATTGAGACGCGCC
>JBEKOK010000360.1:0-3383 GCA_049521875.1 Steroidobacteraceae bacterium | reverse complement strand
ATATCGTGAATAACGAGCGTGCCTCGGATTCTGCCATTTCGGCGTGATTGAACATCGCGCTGAATAGAAACTTGAGCGGGTAGACGTAGAACAGCACGAAGAACAGCAGCGCGCAGTTGAGGAAGACCGCCCACGGATTTTCCAGGGCATAACGGCGAAAGAAGCGGTAGTGCTCGTACCACACGATTACCAGCAACGCGAAGCAGGCGCCGAAGGCCATGAAACCGTGCATGGCCGCAGCAAGTTCCGGGTAGGTCTTCGGCACTTCCAGAGATACCACCAGCAGCGTGACGGCGAAGGCGAAGACCGCGTCGGTAAAGCCCTCGAGTCGGGTCACTTCAGCGGCCCGCCACCTGAAGCCGGCTTCACCACTTGTTCGGCTGGAGACCAGGTGTTTTCTAATCATTGCGGTTGGATTTCACAGGAAGCTCCGTGGGGGCGTCAAATAAACCTACCACGCTGGGCGATGACAGCAGATCTTGGCTTAGCCACCCGCGCCGGTTCACGCCCCGAGTATGAGCTAAGCGCTTGAGCTTGCAGCGAATTGCTCATTTGCCTCCGGACACCGCTATGCGCCTGATTGCACCGGGGCGGGGAGCGGGTCGCAGCGTTCTGCACCCGCACGAGGCGTTTCCCCCGTTTGCCTGCCAGTTGCGGCATCATTCAACTTGCCAGAAGTTCGGGTTTTACCCCTTGAGGAGCGTTGCGTGTCGATCCATGTCGCTTTGAATCACGTCTCTGAATACCGCTACGACCGGCTGGTTACGCTCGGTCCGCAGCTGGTGCGCCTGCGACCGGCGCCCCATTGCCGCACGCGCATTCTTTCTTACAGCCTCAAGGTCACGCCCTCGCAGCACTTCATCAACTGGCAGCAGGATCCGCAGGCCAACTACATGGCGCGGCTGGTGTTTCAGGAGCCGACCCGGGAGTTCCGCGTCGAGGTGGATCTGGTCGCCGAGATGTCGGTACTCAATCCCTTTGATTTCTTCCTGGCGCCGTACGCTGAGAAGACGCCGTTCACTTATGAGCCTGAAGAAGCCATTGAACTCGCGCCCTACCTGCGCCTGGCGCCACAGGGCGCGCGCTTCGATGCCTACATGAAGGGCTTCCCGCGCAAGGCGATGCCGACCAATGATTTCCTGGTCGATGTGAACCGCCGTGTGGCCACCGACGTGCGCTACCTGATTCGCATGGAACCGGGCGTGCAGAGCCCGGAGCAGACCTTGAGCCTGGGTTCAGGCTCGTGCCGCGATTCCTCGTGGCTGCTGGTGCAGGTCATGCGGCATCTGGGCGTCGCCGCGCGCTTTGTCTCCGGCTATCTGATCCAGCTGGTGGCGGATGTCAAATCACTCGATGGTCCTTCAGGTCCGCCGGCGGACTTCACCGACCTGCACGCCTGGTGCGAAGTTTATCTGCCTGGCGCAGGCTGGGTCGGCCTCGATCCGACCTCCGGGCTGCTGGCCGGCGAGGGCCACATCCCGCTGGCCTGTACCCCCGAGCCCTCGGCCGCGGCGCCGATCAGCGGCGCGGTCGACAAGTCCGAAGTTGAATTCACGCACACGATGCGCGTTGATCGTATCTGGGAAGCTCCGCGCGTCACCAAGCCCTACAGCGAAGCGCAGTGGCGCGCGATCGAAGCCTGTGGCGCCGCCGTGGACGCACGATTGCAGGCCGAGGATGTGCGCCTGACGATGGGCGGCGAACCGACCTTTGTCTCGATCGATGATCCGGATGGCGCCGAATGGAATATTGCGGCACTGGGACCCACCAAACGGCTGCTGGCGGCGGATCTGTTCCACCGTCTGCGCGAGCGCTACGCACCGCAGGGGCTGGTGCACTTCGGACAGGGCAAATGGTATCCGGGCGAGCAGCTGCCGCGCTGGTCGCTGAACTGCTATTGGCGGCGCGATGGGCAACCGATCTGGCGCGAGCGCGCACTGATTGCTGATGAGCGGCGCGACTACGGCGCGACTGCCGAAGCAGCCGGCGAGTTCCTGCGCGGCGTGGCCGCGCGTCTGGCCCTGAAGCAAGAGGGCGTGTTCCCGGCCTTCGAGGATGTCTTTTATTACCTGTGGCGCGAACGCCGCCTGCCGGGGAACGTCGATCCCTTTGACTCACGCCTCGAAAACCCGATGGAGCGGGCGCGGCTGGCGCGCCTGTTCAGCCAGGGGCTCGAGCAGGTCATCGGTCATGTGCTGCCGATCGCGCGCGATCCGCGCGGCGAACGCTGGCAGAGCGGTCCGTGGTTCCTGCGCGATGAACGCTGCTACTTGCTGCCGGGGGATTCTCCAATCGGCTATCGCCTGCCGCTCGATTCATTGCCGTGGGTCCGCGCGACCGACTTCCCGTTCGTGCACAGCGCCGATCCGCTGCAGCGGTTCCCAGCGTTGCGCGAAGCGGCGGAGCTACGCCAGCAGCGCGCCCATGCCGATCTGCGCTCGGCGAGCGGACCACGCGGCGGTGCTGATGCGATTGCGGGCCTCGCGCCACGCCACGGCGAGTCGGCCTATGGCCTCACCCGCTCGGCGCTGTGCGCCGAGCCGCGCAACGGCGTGCTCTACCTGTTCATGCCACCACTCGAGCGCTCCGAGGATTACCTGGAGCTGGTCGCGGCCATCGAGTCCACGGCGATCGCACTCGATCAGCCGGTGCTGCTGGAAGGCTATCGTCCGCCGGCTGGTGACCCGCGGCTGACCAGCTTCAGCGTGACACCTGATCCGGGTGTCATCGAAGTGAACATCCAGCCGGCCAGCCACTGGAAGGAGCTCGCGGCCGGTACCGAGTTTCTGTACGAGCAGGCGCGGCTCTCACGCCTCTCGACCGAGAAGTTCATGCTTGATGGCCGGCACTCTGGCACCGGGGGTGGCAACCACTTCGTGCTGGGCGGGGCGACCAGCGCCGATTCGCCCTTCCTGCGCCGTCCCGACCTGCTGGCGAGCCTGGTCAGCTACTGGCACAACCATCCCTCGCTCTCGTTCCTGTTCTCGGGGATGTTCATCGGGCCGACCTCGCAGGCCCCGCGCGTCGATGAGGCGCGCAACGACTCGCTCTACGAACTTGAGATCGCGATTCAGCAGCTGCCGACGCCAGGCTCCGAGGTGCCCGCGTGGCTCACCGACCGGCTGTTCAGGAACCTGCTGATCGATGTCACCGGCAATACGCACCGCTCGGAATTTTGCATCGACAAGCTCTACTCGCCCGACAGCGCGACCGGGCGGCTGGGGCTGCTCGAGCTGCGGGCCTTCGAGATGCCACCGCATTATCAGATGAGCCTCGCGCAGCAGCTGCTGCTGCGCTCGCTGGTGGCGCGCTTCTGGCGCACGCCCTATCAGCCGGCACGCCTGGCGCGCTGGGGCACCGAGCTGCACGATCGCTTCATGCTG
>JBEKOK010000359.1:0-3419 GCA_049521875.1 Steroidobacteraceae bacterium | reverse complement strand
GCAGCTCATCGAACACTTCGCTCTCGACCGCGGTGAGCTTGAGCGGCAGCTGCAGGTAGCGCCGCGTCTCGGCGAGCGCCATCGCGGAGGCCGGAATGCGATACACGCAATCGGCAGCACCCTCGATGACGCCGCGCACCAGCACCCCGTGCCGGCGCGCAAAGGTGAAGGGCAGGCGCGTGCCGTTCTGGACCTGCGCGGGAACCTTCTCCGCTACCTCGCTCACTGCGTGGCCCCCGGGGCGCTGTCGGTTGCGGTGGGCGCCGGGGCGGGCGCCGTGGTCACATCCGGGGATGTCGATGGGGCAGGCGGGCTCGGAGCAAGCGGCGTGACGGCCGCGCCCGCCGAGCCTTCCGGGCCGGCCTTGGTGGTGTTGTCCTGGGGCAAGCCCGGATTGCCGATATCGCCCGCACCGAGTATTCCGCCCTGCGTGGCCCCGTTGTGGATGTCGGGCAGCACGTCGGCGGGCTGGAAGGGCAGCAGCGGAAGATGGGCATCCTGGTCCTTGTTGAGCCGACGCTGCTCCTCGCGCACATAGTTGTACTTGGCGTCGGTTTCGATGGCCGCCGCCCGATCATCGCGCAGGATGTGCGGCTGCAGGAAGATCAGGAAGTCGGTCTTGGTCTTGCTGGTATTGCGCACGTGGAACAGCTCGCCAATGATCGGAATCTTGCCGAGCAGCGGCACCGAGTTCTGCGTGTTGGTGGTCGAATCCTGGATCAGGCCGCCGAGCACCAGCGTTCCGCCGTCGCGGATCAGCACGCTGGTCGAGATCGTGCGCTTGTTGGTGATCAGACTTCCGGCATCGCCGGCGCTGGTCGAGAGGCTCGAGCTCTCCAGATCGATCTTCAGCAGCACCGCATCACCCTGGTTGATCTGCGGGGTGACATCGAGAATCGTGCCCACTTCCTCGCGCTGCACGGTCTGGAAGGCGCTGCTGGTGCCGACCGTGCTGGTGTACTGGCCGGTGACGAAGGGGACCTCCTGGCCCACCTCCATCTTCGCTTCCTGGTTGTTCTGCGTGACGACCGAGGGGGTGCCGATGATGTTGGTGCGTGCATCGCCCTGCAGCGCACGCAGGATCGCGCCGAAGCTCACGCCGGTGGAGGAGAGGTTGCCGATGCCGATCGTCGCGCCCAGCGGCGCGGTGATGCCGCCGGTCGTGGTCGTCGCGGTGCCGCTGCTGACGCCGAGATAACTGTTGTACAGATCGACGATCGAGGTACCGCCGATCGGATTGACGAAGCCACCGACGGCCGGTGCGTTGGCGCCGCCGCTGACGATCCAGTTCACGCCCAGGTCTGAGGTCTTGTCGACATCGACCTCGGCGATGATCGCTTCCACCAGCACCTGCGCGCGGCGGATGTCGAGCTTGTCGATGATCTCATCGAGTGCCTTCATCACGCGCGCATTGGCGGTGATGATCAGCGCATTGGTTTCCTTGTCGGCCCAGATCGTGGCCTGGCCGCCGGCGATGTTCACGGTGCCGGCGCCACCGCCCGAGGAGCTGTAGGAGGAACCCGAGTTGCTGCTGCCGTTGACGCTGAAGTTGTTGCTGCTGGTCGTGGTCGAGACCGAGCCGAACGGACTGCTGCTGCCGCTGCCTGTGCTGCTCGAGCCCAGCCCGCTGCTGGTCGCGGGCCGCGCCGCACTCGAGCTGCTGCTCGAGCCCTGGCCCTTGAGCTTGGCCGCCATGTCCTCGGCCGCCGCATAGCGCAGATAGCGCACACGTGTTTCGCCGCCGCCTTCGATCGGCGTATCGAGCGTCGCGATCAGCGTCCGGATGCGCAGGCGCGCCGCCGGATCTCCGCTGATCAGAATGCTGTTGGAGCGTTCATCGGCCACGACCTTGAGCGGCGTGCCGCTGGCATCGGTAGCCGCAGCGGGGACCAGTGCGGTGAGCGTCTTGAGCGTGTCGGAGGCGTTCGCGTTGATCAGCTTGATGACTTCGATATCGGTGTTGCTGGTCTGATCAATGCGCTCGATGATGCGTTCGATGCGGCGCACGTTACTGGCCCGATCCGAGATGATCAGCATGTTCGAGCCGTTCACGACCGAAATCGTTGCCGTGGTCGGCATCAGCGGCCGCAGTATCGCGGGCAGCTGGCTGGCCTGGACGTTCTTGACTGCAATGACCTGCGTGACCACTTCATCGGAGCTGCCGCTGACCGCCTCGGGCAGGTCGTTGCCGGGCATGCGGTTCATGTTGGTGTCGGGGATGATCTTGATGATCTTTCCCGAAGGCACCGCGACGAAGCCATAGACCTGCAGAATCGAGAGGAACGCCTGGTAGAACTGATCGGGCGTCATCGGCGTTTGTGACAGCAGCGTGACGTTGCCCTTGACGCGCGGATCAACGATGAAGGTCTTGCCGGTGGCCAGTTCCACGGCCTCGATCACCTGGTTGATGTCGGCTTCCTTGAAGTTCGGCGTAATCATCGCGCCGCCGGGCGTGTGCGAGCTCGTTGCACCGTTGGGCTGGGCCGCCTGCGCAGCGCCCAGCAGGGCGCAGCCCGCGCCCGCCAGGATCGCAAAGACCCAGCTGTGGCGACGTAGGGGTGGCAATTGCATGCGCATGAGTCGTTGATGTCCTGCTGTTGTTAAATCACATGGATCCGGGGTGACGCACACCCCAGCAACCCGCAGCCTCGTCGGGCTGATAGACCCTGCGAGCAGGGGTTCGTTCACCGCGAATCAGGCCTGCGTCTCACTTCACTGATTGGGAGGTGCAGCGCTTGGCGGCATGGCCGGCGGAGCTGCCTGCGAGGCATCCGGCGCACTCGCAGTGTCGCCAGCCGCCGACGCATCGCCGTTACCCGGGGAGCCGCCATTGAGCGCCGGATTCGGTCCATGACCGGGGCCCGGGCGGCCAAATCCCATACGACCGCCGGGTCCGTTATTCATTGTCTCAGGGCTCGCGGCGGCCGCCTCCGCTGCAGCCTCGGCTTCGGACGCGACGCTCTCGAGATTCAGGTTCACTTCCTCTTCGACGCCATTGCGCGAGATCGTGACCGTGGCGCTCGAGGCGTTGGACAGGGACTGCAGGACCTCATTGGCATGGTTCGGATCATCCAGCGGTGTGCCATTGACCGCGGTCACCAGATCGCCGGACTTGAGTCCGAGGCGCGTCATGCCGGGCACGCCACCGGTGCCGGGGAAGAGGCGATAGCCACTTAACTTGCCGGAATTGAAGACCGGCTGAACGCGCACCAGCCCATTGAGCAGGCCGCCATTGTTGCGGGCGAAGGCCGCCAGCCGCTGGCCCGCAGGTGCCTGCGTAGTGGCGACCGGCAGGTTCGGCGCGGCGCCGCCGGACAGGTGCGGCAGGTAGAGCGCTTCGAGCGCGCCACCGCGATCGAGCAGCACACGATCCTGATAGACCGCATGCAGGCGCACGCCGCCAGGAACGTCGGCGCCAG
>JBEKOK010000358.1:0-3424 GCA_049521875.1 Steroidobacteraceae bacterium | reverse complement strand
CGAGGAGATCATCGGCATCGATGCCCAGGATGCCGAACTGGTCAGTGCCAAGACCGGGCAGGGCGTGGCGGAGCTGCTCGAAGCGATCGTCAAGCGCATCCCGCCCCCCAAAGGTGATCCGGCGGCACCGTTGCAGGCGCTGATCATCGACTCATGGTTCGATAACTACCTGGGCGTGGTCTCGCTGGTACGGGTCGTCAACGGCGGCCTGAAGGTTGGCGATAAGATCCGCGTGATGTCGACCGGCCGCAGCCATCAGGTCGACCGGCTCGGGCGCTTTACCCCCAAGCCGCTCGCTGCCGAGACGCTCAGCGCCGGTGAGGTCGGCTTCATCGTCGCCGGCGTCAAGGAAATCGATGGCGCGCCGGTCGGCGATACGATCACGCTCGAGAGCCGGCCCTGTGCGGCGCCGCTGCCGGGCTTCAAGCAGGTGCAGCCGCGGGTGTTCGCCGGTGTATTCCCGATCAATTCCGAAGACTACGAGAACTTCCGCGACGCGCTCGCCAAGCTCAAGCTCAATGACTCGGCGCTGCACTATGAGCCGGAAGTCTCGACCGCCCTGGGTTTTGGCTTTCGCTGCGGCTTCCTTGGGCTGCTGCACATGGACATCGTCCAGGAGCGGCTCGAGCGCGAGTACCACCTGGAGCTGATCACCAGTGCCCCGACCGTGATCTACGAGGTGGAGCTGACCGACGGTAGCGTTGAATATGTCGACAGTCCCGCCAAGCTTCCGCCGCCGGACAAGATCGCCGAGATCCGCGAACCGATCATCACCGCCAACATCCTCGTGCCCCCCGACCATGTCGGCTCGGTGCTTGGCCTGTGCGAGGAAAAGCGCGGCGTACAGCGCAAGATGCAGTTCATGGCGACCCAGGTCGCGCTGCAGTACGAGCTGCCGCTGGCCGAGGTGGTGCTCGATTTCTTCGACCGCCTGAAATCCGCCAGCCGCGGCTACGCCTCCTTCGACTATGAGTTCAGCCACTTCCAGAACGCGCCGCTGCAAAAACTCGATATCCTGATCAACGGCGACAAGGTCGATGCGCTGGCGCTGATCGTGCACCGGGACAGCAGCTACCAGCGCGGCCGCGAGCTCGTGGACAAGATGCAGGAGCTGATCCCGCGCCAGATGTTCGAGGTGGCGGTGCAGGCGGCGATCGGCTCGCATGTGATCGCGCGCGCCACGGTCAAGGCGCTGCGCAAGAACGTGCTGGCCAAGTGCTACGGTGGCGACATCTCGCGCAAGCGCAAACTCCTTGAGAAGCAAAAGGAGGGCAAGAAGCGCATGAAGCAGGTCGGCCAGGTCGAGATTCCCCAGGAAGCGTTCCTGGCGGTGCTGAAGGTCGGACGCAAATGAGCGAGGGCGCGCCGCGCTTGTGGCGCCCGCTCCAATAACGGAGAGTTGTTATCCATGTTGCAGACGCTGATGCCTTTTATAAACATTCTGGCCTTGCTCGCCGTGCCACTGACGGCGCTGGCGATCATCGATGACTGGTTCGTGCGGCCCGGCCGCCGGCTGCAGGCGCTGCCCGAAGTGGCTCCGGACCCGGCCTGGGTGACCGGGCTGTACTACATGGTGCCGGTGCTGATCATCTGCGGGATCATCCGCCTGCTGCAGTCCGAGCGGCTCGATTTCAGCCTGGTGCTGGTGCTCGTGACCGTGATCTCGGGCGTGATCTGGGCCTTCGATCGCTGGGTGCTGGCGCCGCGCCGCGAGCGTGCCGCCGACCTGCAGGGCAAGAATGCCGGCTCGGTGCCCTTGCCGGTCACGGTCGACTACGCGCGCAGCTTCCTGCCCGTCGCGGCGCTGGTGCTGGCGATCCGCGCCTTCATCTTCGAGCCGTTTCGCATTCCTTCGGATTCGATGATGCCGACCCTGCTCGACGGGGATTTCATCGTCGTCAACAAGTTTGCCTACGGCCTGCGTGTGCCGGTGCTCAACACCAAGATGGTCTCGATCGGTGAGCCCCAGCGCGGCGATGTCGTCGTGTTCCGCTATCCGCCGGACCCTGCGATCAATTACATCAAGCGCCTCGTCGGCCTGCCCGGGGATACGGTGCGGATCAAGGATGATCAGCTGATCATCAATGGCAAGCCGGTGCCGGCCTACGACATCGGTCGCTACAACGATGGCTGCTACAGCAACTTTCGCCTGATGAGCGAGACCCTGGGCATGCATACGCACCAGACCCTCTCCTGCCGCACCCCGGACAGCATCGGCGCCCAGGCCTCCCCGGCCTGCAACCGGCACATGGATCACAGCTACGTGTGCATCGAGCCGGAGCTGGGCGGCGCCACCGATCGCGGCGACAGCGACGAGTTCGTCGTGCCGGCCGGCAAGTACATGATGATTGGCGATAATCGGGACAACAGCGAGGACTCCCGCTGGTGGGGTTTTGTGCCGGAGCAGAACCTGGTCGGCAAAGCGTCCCGAATCTGGTTCAATTGGGACTTGAATCGCAGCGGCGGTCCGGTCTGGAGCCGGATTGGCCATCGCATCGAGTGAGCGGCTGACAGGCCCATGCAACGTACGAGGTAAGCAGGCTATGCGTAACAGGCAAAGTGGTGTGACCTTCATCGGCTGGATCGTGCTGCTGGCACCGATGGCCGTCATGGTCTACGTCGGCATCGTTATCACGCCGATCTACCTGAACTATTTCCGTGTCAGTAAGGCCATTACCGAAGTGGGAACCGACTTCAAGGGCTCGACCGGTCCAATCGACAAGGCGCGCTTCAAGGAGCAGCTGGAGAAGCGCTTCGATGTCGAGAGTATCGAGAATCCCAAGCCAAAAGACATCGAGCTGCGCCGCGACGGTGATGGCTGGGCGGCCGAGGCGGCCTATGACGAGACCGTCTCGCTGTTTGGCAACGTCTCGCTGCTGATCAGCTTCGACAAGAAGGTCACGCTCAATTGACGGGACCGGCGCGCTCCGGATGACGCCGGTCGAGCGGGTCAGCGCGTGGCTGCGCGAGCGGCTCGGCTATGAGCCCGTCGACACCGCGCTGTTCCTGATGGCGGTAACCCATCGCAGCGCCGACAGCCGCAATAACGAGCGGCTCGAATTCCTCGGCGACAGCGTCCTGAACCTGGTGGTCGCGCAGCAGCTGTTCGAACGCTTCCCGCAGGCCCCGGAAGGGGACTTAAGCCGCCTGCGGGCGCGCCTGGTCAGCGGCGCCTCGCTCGCCGCCACTGCCGCGGAACTGGAGCTTGGGGGTATCCTGCAGCTCGGGGCCGGGGAGCTGAAGACCGGCGGGTTCCGGCGCGAGTCGATTCTGGCCGATGCGCTCGAGGCGGTGACCGGGGCGCTGTATCTGGAAGCGGGGCTCGAGCTCACGCGTGCGGTGCTGCTGCGGGTGCTGGCGGTGCAGCTCGATTCGCTCGAGACCCCCGAGGAGCTCAAGGACCCGAAGACGCGGCTGCAGGAGT
>JBEKOK010000357.1:0-3433 GCA_049521875.1 Steroidobacteraceae bacterium | reverse complement strand
AAAGAAACGCATCAGAGCATGAATCAGGCAATGCTCGATGCGATCGCAGTGGCCCAGCGGGTGTTCACCGGCCAGGAAGAGCCGGGCTCGGAGCTCGGGATCCAGTACGTGATTGCCGGCGAGACCAACCTGATGGGGCTTGCCGAGCTTGGCGGTGTCGACAAGCTCAAGCGCCTGTTCGAAGCCTTCAACGAAAAGCGCGACATCCTGAATCTGCTCGATCACAGCCTGCGCGCTGATGGCGTGCAGATCTTTATCGGCCACGAGTCCGGCTTTCAGATCCTCGATGACTGCAGCATCGTGACCGCGCCCTACAGCACCGGCGAGGGCGTGGCCGGCGTGCTCGGGGTCATCGGGCCGACCCGCATGGCCTACGAGCGTGTCATCCCGATCGTGGATGTCACCGCCAAATTGCTCGGCGCGGCCTTGAATTCCCGTCGTTGAGCCCCACATAGGGCGCAGATAGGGCCACGACTTGCGCCACGGGGTCGCCGGTACAGGGCCTGTTACTGTATATTTATCAAAGGATTAGCGTTGAATACTGAAGCCAGTTCTACGGCAGCAGCAGCAGCCGATGATCCGAATTCCGATCCCGCGATCGCGGCGCTGGAGAGCGCTCTGCAGACCGCCCAGAGCGAAGCGCAGGCGAATCGCGATGGTCAGCTGCGGGCGCTCGCCGAGCTGGAGAACGTGCGCAAGCGCGCCCAGCGGGACATTGAGAATGCGCATCGCTTTGCGCTCGAGCGCTTCGCCGGCGAACTGCTGCCGGTGCGCGACAGCCTGGAGCTCGCGCTCCAGTCCGGCAGCGCCGATGCCCCGGGTTTGCTGGCGGGGGTCGATGCGACCCTGAAGCTGCTCGGCAAGGCCTTCGACAAGGGGGCAATTGTCCGCATCGATCCGAGTGGTGCACCCTTTGATCCGGCGCTGCACGAAGCGGTGCTGGCGCAGCCCTCGGCCGAGGTGCCGGAGGGCACCGTGCTGCAGGTTCTGCAGTCGGGCTACCAGTTGAACGGCCGGCTGCTGCGGCCAGCGCGCGTCATCGTTTCCAGGGCGCCGGAAGCCGGCGCCGGCACTTGAATTTGCACACGACTGTCCACAACTTAAGTAACTAACATCGTTCTGATTTTTCCGGAGTTCAGCTTATGAGTAAGGTAATCGGCATCGACCTTGGCACCACCAACTCGTGCGTCGCCGTGATGGAAGGCGGCAAGCCGCGCGTCATCGAGAACAGCGAAGGTGATCGCACCACGCCCTCGATCGTCGCCTTTACGAAGGACGATGAGGTATTGGTGGGCCAGTCGGCCAAGCGCCAGGCGGTCACCAATGCCGCCAATACGCTCTTTGCCGTCAAGCGCCGGATCGGTCGCAAGGTCCAGGACGAAGTCGTCCAGCGCGACATTGACATGGTCTCCTACAAGATCGTCAAGGCCGATAACGGCGATGCCTGGGTCGAAGCCCAGGGCAAGAAGATGGCACCGCCGGAAGTCTCGGCGCGCGTGCTGATGAAGATGAAGAAGACCGCCGAGGATTACCTCGGTGAGGAAGTCACCGAGGCCGTGATCACGGTCCCGGCCTATTTCAACGACTCGCAGCGCCAGGCGACCAAGGATGCCGGCCGCATCGCGGGCCTGAACGTCAAGCGCATCATCAACGAGCCGACCGCGGCAGCGCTCGCCTACGGCCTCGATAAGGCCGGCGGGGATCGCAAGATCGCCGTCTATGACCTGGGCGGCGGCACCTTCGATGTCTCGATCATCGAGATCGCGGCAGTCGATGGCGAGCGGCAGTTCGAAGTGCTCTCCACCAACGGCGACACCTTCCTCGGTGGTGAAGACTTCGACATGAAGATCATTCACTTCCTGGCCGATGAGTTCCAGAAGGAATCGGGCGTCGATGTGCGCCGCGATCCGCTCGCGATGCAGCGCCTCAAGGAAGCGGCCGAGAAGGCCAAGATCGAACTCTCCTCGAGCCAGCAGACCGATGTGAACCTGCCCTACATCACCGCCGATGCTTCGGGCCCCAAGCACCTGAGCGTCAAGCTCACGCGCGCCAAGCTCGAGTCGCTGGTCGATGATCTGGTCCAGCGCACGATCGGGCCGTGCCGCACGGCGATGAAGGATGCCGGCGTCAGCAGCTCTGATATCGCCGAGGTGATCCTGGTCGGTGGCCAGACGCGCATGCCGCTGGTGCAGAAGTACGTCAAGGACTTCTTTGGCAAGGAGCCGCGCCGCGATGTGAATCCGGATGAGGCCGTGGCCATTGGTGCCGCGGTGCAGGCCGGTGTGCTCGCCGGCGAGGTCAAGGATGTGCTGCTGCTCGATGTCACGCCGCTCTCGCTCGGTATCGAGACCCTGGGCGGCATCATGACCAAGCTGATCGGCAAGAACACGACGATTCCGACCAAGGCTGCCAACACGTTCTCGACCGCCGATGACAACCAGACGGCTGTGACCATTCACGTGCTGCAGGGCGAGCGCGAGCGCGCCGGGGACAACAAGAGCCTCGGCAAGTTCGACCTGGCAGATATTCCCCCCGCGCCGCGCGGCATGCCGCAGGTCGAGGTCACTTTTGACATCGATGCCAACGGCATTCTGCATGTCTCGGCCAAGGACAAGGCCACGGGCAAGGAGCAGAAGATCGTCATCAAGGCCTCCAGTGGCCTGAGCGAAGATGAGATCAAGCGCATGGTGCGCGATGCCGAGGCGCATGCCGCCGACGACAAGCGCTTCCGCGAGCTGGTCGAGACGCGCAACAAGGCCGACGGCATGATTCACGCCGTCGAGAAGTCGCTGCAGAGCCTTGGCGACAAGGTCGACGGCGCCGAGCGCGCCAAAGTCGAGAGCGCCATGTCGGATCTGCGCTCGGTCCTGAAGGGCGATGACCAGGGTGTCATCGAGAAGAAGACCGAGGCGCTCGCCCAGGCCTCGGCCGCCATTGCCCAGCGCGCCTATCAGGCGGAGCAGGGTGGTGCGGGCGGCCCGGGCGGCCCCGAGGCGCACGCCGGCAGTGCCGGCAGCGGCCCGGGTGCACAGGGCAGCACGGGACCCAAGGGCGAGGACGTCGTGGACGCCGAGTTCGAAGAGGTGAAGGACAAGGGACGCAAAGCCTCTTAAAGCTTGATGCATGGCCAAGCGCGATTACTACAAGGTACTCGACGTACCGAAGACTGCGACTGAGGCCGAGATCAAGAAGGCTTATCGGCGCCTCGCAATGAAGTACCACCCCGATCGTAATCCCAACGATCGGGAGGCGGAGGAGTCCTTCAAGGAAGCGAAGGAAGCCTGCGAGGTGCTGACCGACCAGGCCAAGCGTGCCGCCTACGATCAGTACGGGCACGCCGGCGTCGAGGCGGCGGCACGGGGCGGCGGCCGTGGCGGCTTCGGCGCGGATGCCTTCAGCGATATTTTCGGGGATGTCTTCGGGGATATCTTCG
>JBEKOK010000356.1:0-3437 GCA_049521875.1 Steroidobacteraceae bacterium | reverse complement strand
CTCAGTGGTAGTGGGCGCAGTGGCCTGATCACGCTGCAGGATGTCATCGCGGCGGGACTGCCGACCGCCGAGGGTGAGACCCCGCACGGCAGCACCATGCGCCCGGTAATGCCGGTCACCGATAATGGCGATGTGCAGCCGCTGCGCAGCTTACGCCGCGCAATGTCGCAGAGCATGGCGATGGCGCGCGACAGCGTCATGGAGTGCACGGTGTTCGACGACGCCGATCTGCATCAGTGGGAGAGCGGCATCGATTACACGGTACGTGTGCTGCGCGCGATTGCCAAGGCGCATCTGCTCGAGCCCGGTCTCAACGCCTGGTATGACGCGACTTCCCATAGCCGCCGGGTATTCGACAATGTCGATGTCGGCCTCGCCGTCGATACTCCGGACGGTCTGCTGGTTCCCGTTATCCGCGATGTGGGCCGTCGCAGCAGCGAGCAGCTGCGCGCTGAACTGGATCGGCTCAAGACCGCGGCCGTGAATCGCACGGTGAAGAGCGATGAACTGCGCGGCTTCACATTCATGCTCTCGAACTTTGGCATGATGGCGGGCCGCTACGCCACGCCGGTGGTCGTGCCGCCTGCGGTGGCCATCCTGGGTACCGGCCGGGCGCGCTCGGATGTCGTCGCGATCGGCGGCCGCGTCGAGATCCACCAGCGCATGCCGCTGTCGCTCACCTTTGATCATCGCGTCGTAACCGGCGGTGAAGCCGTGCGCTTCCTCGGCGCCATAATCCGCGATCTGGAACTTCCTCAATGAATACCCGAACCGGCGAGCAGCGCGCCATCAATCCGCTGCTGAACACCTTGTTGCGCGCCTGGCGCCGCAGTATGCCGAGCGAGGAGTTTCGGCAGATCAGCGTCGCGGCCCGCGCTCACGCCCTTGACCAATTGGCCTATGGTCGCCAGCGGCGCACTGGCCAGACGCTACTGCGCATTACCAGTCCGCCGGCCGCCGCTGGCGCGCGCGCTCTCTATTCGGTGCTCGAAGTGATCACCGATGACATGCCGTTCCTGGTGGATACGCTGCTGATGAACCTGGCCACTGCGGGTATTGGCGTGCGCCTGATTGTGCACCCGATCATCAGTGCCCGACGTAATGCCAGCGGCCGGCTGCTCGGCTTTGGGCCGGCTGGCTCGGCCGCGCGCGTGATTCCAGAATCCTGGCAGCAGCTGTGGATTGACCGGATTGCCGATGAGGGCGAGCGCAAGCAGCTCGAGGCCGAACTCGCGCGCGCGCTTGATGGCGTTCGCCGCGCGTGCACCGACTGGGCGCAGATGCGCACCGTAGTCGGCCAGCTGCTGGAGCGTATGGAACAACAGCCGCCACCGCTGCCGTTGCCCATAGTGCAGGAGAGCGCCGAACTGCTGCGCTACATGGTGGATAACCACTTTACCTTCCTCGGCTATCTGGAAAGTGAGCTGCAGCAGGGCAAGGGTGGTCCCCAGCTTGAACCGGTGCCCGGCAGTGGTCTCGGGCTGTTGCGCGATAGCAAAGGTCCGCGTGGCGGACACCGCACGCGCGTGCCTTCCGACAATATTCGCCGCGCACTGCATTCTCGCGAGCTGCTGGTCCTGACCAAGGCCAACGTTCGCTCAACCATTCACCGTACCGGGTACCTGGACTACGTCGGGCTCAAGCTCTTCGATCAGCGCGGTAAACTGGCCGGTGAGGCGCGCATCATCGGTCTATGGACGACGAGCGCCTATCGGGCCGATCCACGCACGGTGCCGCTGATCCGGCAGAAGGTCCAGCGAGTCATCGATCACTTTCCGTTCTCATCGACTTCGCACGATGGCAAGCGCTTGGTGCAGATCCTCGATTCGCTGCCACGTGATGAGCTGTTCCAGGCCTCCTATCGGGACCTGGTGCGCTGTGCGCGCACGGTGCTGGTGCTGCAGGAGCGTCAGCAGGTGCGCCTCGTGCTGCGGCGCGATGAGTTCCGCCGCTTCTGGTCATGCCTGGTGTTTCTGCCGCGCGATCGCTGCGATGCCGAGGCGCGTCGGCGCATCGAGGCGCTGCTCCAGCGCGAGCTGGGCGGCGGCCAGCTCGACTCCTCGCTGACGGTAACCGATTCGCCACTTGCGCAACTGCACGTCGTCGTCCGCTGCGACGAGCATTTCTCCCCAACCATTCAGCATGCACGGCTGGAGCGCGAGATCAGCGAAGCGCTCGTGACCTGGCGCGACCGCTTGCGCCAGGCGCTGCTCGTGGCACACGAGGAACAGCGCGCGGCGGCGCTCGAACGGCACTACGCCGATGCTTTCCCCGATGCCTACCGCCAGGAAGTCATGGCACCCCTGGCACTGCAGGACATTGACGATCTGGAGGCACTCGGCAAGGCTGAGGGCACCACGTGGCTGCGGTTGTATCGCCCGGCCGCGCAGCCCGGTGAGCGAGTGCACCTGCGCATCATGCGGCGGGTCGATGCCCTGCCCGTGTCGGAAGTGCTGCCGATCCTCGAGAACTTTGGGCTGCGAATCATCGGCGAGCACCCTTACGAGCTGCGCTGGCCAGGTGCGGCCTCAATATGGATTCAGGATTTTGAGCTTGAGCAGCAGGAACGACAGATCATCGATGTTGCGGCGCTCGCGCCACAGCTCACCGCCGCCTTCGCCGCTGTCCGCGCCGGCGAACTGGACAATGATGGCTTCAACCGCCTGCTGATCAGCGCTGGATTGCAGGTGCGCGAAGCCAACGTGTTGCGCGCGTACTGCCGCTACCTGTTGCAGACCGGCATACCCTTCAGCCTCGCCTACATGGCGCGCACGCTCAACCAGCACGGCACCATCACGCGGGAGCTGTGGCGGCTCTTTGATCGCTGCCTGAACCCCACTGCTACCGATGCCGGAGCGGCACGCGCGGCGGCACGTTGCGAAGAGCGCATCTTGAAGGCCATCGGCGCCGTACGCAGCCCGGATGAGGATCGGATCCTACGCGCCTTCCTGGCACTGATCCGTGCCACGCTGCGGACCAACTATTATCGGGACGATGCGGTGACCGCCGGGCGCTGCCTGGCACTCAAGCTCGATCCACGGCTGATCCCGCGGTTGCCTGAACCGCGACCGGCGTTCGAGATCTTCGTGCACAGCCCGCGTATCGAGGGTGTACACATGCGCCGCGGCCCGATTGCCCGCGGTGGCATTCGCTGGTCGGAGCGCGCTGAGGACTTCAGAACCGAGGTGCTCGGCCTGATGAAGGCGCAGCACGTCAAGAACACGCTGATCGTGCCAGTCGGTGCCAAGGGTGGCTTCGTCGCCCGACGGCTCCGGTCCAACGCCACCCCCGATGAGCGCGCGCGCGAAGTGCGCGAGTGCTATCAAAGCTACATTCGCGGCCTGCTGGATGTTACCGACAACATCGTTGCGAGCCAGGTGGTGGCGCCTCCGGGCGTGCGACGACGCGATGGCGATGATCCCTACCTGGTGGTTGCC
>JBEKOK010000355.1:0-3491 GCA_049521875.1 Steroidobacteraceae bacterium | reverse complement strand
CCAGCATTGATTTGATGAATGCCGGGGACTGGAAGTGTCGCGCTGAATCGAGCATCAGGCCACGCCACGGATACACCGGCTGATCCTCGATCAACTGCGCCTGCACCGCGGCGGCACCAGGGCCGTCGGGCAGCAATTCCCACAATGTGACCGCGCCGTAGAACAGGCCGGCCGCGGTAGTGGCACAGACCCTGACCCCATCGGGTGCGACCTCGAGGCGGTAGGCCTCGGCAGCCAGTCCCTCGCAGTGTTCGAAGCGGACCGCGCTGCGCTGCGGCCCTCCGCGGTGCACAGGAAGTGACCAACCGCGCGAGCGTTTAACGAGTCCCGCGAAATAGCGGGCCGCTGCCGCCGCATCCGGCGAGCCAGGGCCTATCCGCAGTGGGGTGTCCGCATCAATTGTGTAATGACCCGAGGCCAGCGTGATGCTCGCCGGGATCGGGATGACCGCGCCGCCAGCCGTCGGCGCTGCCTGGGACAGGCCAGTGCTCAGCAGCAGCATGCATAGAGCGGCGCGCACCGTGCACGCGCGCGCCGTCCATCCGCTACCCCAGGCTCCTCGCACGTCGTGCACTGCTACCATTCCATCCGCCGACCGTGGCCGGTAAAGAATACCGGCACACGGTGAAGCTTGACACACGCGGGCCTGGGCGCCGCCCCGATCAGAACTTCATGCGCAGATTCAGGTAGTACTGCCGGCCGTTGGTGTAGAACGCGCGCGGCTGCGTTGGGTCGAGCGCGTAATACTTCAGGGTCGGATTGTTGAGGTTCTGCCCATCCAGCGTCACTGAGAAGTTCTGGTTCACGATGTAAGCGAGCGACGAGGATAAGTAGGCGGTGTCATCCTGCGTAAAGGCGGTGCTTCGATCCAGGCCGCTGTAGAACGCCGAGCGGTAGTTGTAGGCCACGCGGGCACTGAAATGCTGGACCTCGTAGTAACCGGTCAGGTTGTAGGTGTTCTTGGAGGTGCCGACCAGCCGGTCATCGCCATTGGTGATCGGGCCAGAGGTCTGCCTGCCATCGGCGTACGTGTAGTTCGCGGCGACGCCAAAATGGTCACCGAGCGCCTGCACCCAGTTGAACTCCGCACCGTAGACCCTGCCGCCAGCGTCCACGGGAATCGAGAGGTCGTATGGTGATGTGCACCCTGAGGCGGGACAGCCGGCGCCAAAGACAGTAAAGTTCTTTGATTCCGAACCGTAGCTGATGTAGTTCTGCAGATCCATGTAGAACGCGGTGGCTGACAGCAGCGAGTGCGGCATGAAGTACCACTCGAGGCCGGCATCCAGATTCGCCGATCGCACCGGATGCAAGTTGGGGTTACCGGTGGTGCCGCTGCCTACCGCCGGTGCAGTCGGTGGGCCTCCGAGCTGCGTGGCGGTGGCGAGTGCCGAGTAGTCCGGCCGCGTCATGGTTTCGGCGGCCGCGAAGCGCGCCACCAGGTCGTCTTCCAGCTCGATCTTGAGGTTCGCACTCGGCAGCACATCATAATAGGTGTTGTCGGTGCGACGGGCCACGTAGGGTCCGAACAGCGAGCTGGTCACTGCGCCAGGTGTCGTGGCAGTCACCGAGCTGTCCTGCTCCCAGGTCTCAATGTTCTCCTGCGTGCTGACCGCACGGAGGCCAACGTTTCCGCTGACCTTGCCGCTGTGAAAGTCCAGCTGGCCGTAGAGGGCATCGGTCTTCTCCGTTAGCGAAAACCAGTAGTCCGGATAGGCGCGGGCGAGCGTGCCGCGCTGCGTATGGCCCGGTCCGTTGTATTCGGCAAGCTGCGCCGGCGTCCAGTACCACCAGCCGGTCGGCACATTGCCGCCGAAGGTATCGAAGTTCGCCGGAACGGTCTGCCAGGTCGTTGGATAGATGCCGGTAGAAGTGCCGCCGCCTGCGCCAAAGGTCGGGCCCTGCGCCGTGGCGCCAATCGAATTGCGATCATGCCCTTCGGTGCGTAAGCCAAACTTCAGATCCGTCCAGCCCTCATCGTTCATTTTGAACGTGCCGTCGAGCTTGAGCCACTCCTCGGTGTCGATCACGTCCACGTTCTGTGCGCCAAAGATCCAGCCGAAAGCCACAGGCACGCCGCCTGGGAACGGGGTCGTATTGTTGGTGTCACCGAGATTCCAGCTCGGGCCGCTGCCGACGCCATGGAGCGTATAGCTGGCGCCGTTGCCGACACCAGGCTCGGTTTCCGCCACGTTCTGCTCGGGAGTCTTGCCGCTGCCTTCTGAATAGCCCACTTGACCGGTAAAGGTCAGCTTGTCGGAGGCGTGCCAGCTGCCGTCGAGATTGATGAAGTAAGTGCCCTCGCTCTCGTCCGGTCGCGAGATCTGATCGTAGATGCCATACGCCGTGCCCGGCACGGGCGCAAACGTGGCCGATACCAGCGTGTTATTGCTCACGATATAGCCCGGCTCAGGCGCCTGCCCTGATCCCGAGCCAATGAAATGCGTGTCCCACTGCAGATAGCTGCGGTTGTAGTTCGACGCCAGCAGGTTGGAGACCAACGCCGAGAGATTGAAACTCAGGTCGTTGTTTGGCTTCCACTGCACATCCAGCAAGCCGCCGGTACGTGTACGCGTTTGGGTGAAGAATGCCTCGTCGATATCGGTCGGGTACTGCACACCGGAGAGGTTCGGGTCGGCGGTGGCTATGGCGCTGCCGGGAGCGATCGTGTCGTAACCGAGCAGCTCCGCGCCCTGGCGCTCAAGATGCCGTTTCTCATAAAAGCCCTGCAGCAGCACACCGAAATCTTTGTCAGAGTCGGTCCAGTTCACCAAAGCATTGGCCTGCGGATCGGTCTTTTTGGGCAGGGTCGCATAGACTCCGCCCAGCGAGGCTTCAAGCGTGAAGGGCTTGGGAAAGTCCAGCGGCTTGCGCGTGATGATATCGACTGAACCCGCGACGCCGCCTTCCACCAGGTCCGCCTCCGAGCTCTTGTGTACAACCACTTCACTCACCAGCTCCGAGGGTAGCAACGTATAGCTGACGCTGCGACCCACCGTACCGGTCTGATCCAGCACGAACCAGTCGCCGGCGGCGACGTTGTGACCATCGATCAGGGTCTGCGTGAGACTGGGATTGGTACCGCGCATACTGACGCGGTCATTTTCATCAAAGCCGCCTTCGGTGGCGCCGGACGAACTGGTCGTCAAGCCCGGGACCCGCTGCAGCGAGTCGGCAATGTTTTTGTCCGGCATCTTGCCGATGTCTTCGGCGGTGATCACTTCGACCAGATCAGCGGACTTGCGTTTCTCTTCGAGTGATAAATCGAGCGACCTGCGGATGCCCGTTACAATGACTTCCTCGAGCGGACCCGAGTCGGCTGCGGTTTGCGCGAACGCCATCGAGGCCGGCGCGAGCATGACAAGACCGAGCGCCGACTTCACTGCAAATGTAATTCGATTCATGGAAAGCTCCCCTTAAATACCGTCCAATCGATTGCGAATCCCTTGGCATTTACCGCGGCCATTCACCCTGGTTGCCGCGCTGCCCTA
>JBEKOK010000354.1:0-3493 GCA_049521875.1 Steroidobacteraceae bacterium | reverse complement strand
TGGCCGCGTGATGCGACGCTCACCGCCTTTGCGCTACTGGCTGCCAACCAGAGTGAGGACGCGCGTCGCATCCTTTGTCACCTGGCCGCCAATCAGCTGCCCGACGGACACTGGCCGCAGAATTTCTTCCCCAACGGCAAGCCCTTTTGGACCGGCATTCAACTGGACGAGGCAGCTTTCCCGATTTTGCTCACCGCAAAACTGCGCGAACTGAGTGATACTGAACTGCCGCGTGCTGCGCAAATGGTGCGCGCTGCCGCAGGGTTCATTGCACGTCACGGTCCTTCAAGTGACCAGGACCGGTGGGAAGAGAATCCGGGTGTCAGTCCGTTCACAGTGGCCATAGCCATCAGCGCACTAATTGCAGCGGGACCCTGGCTCGATGAGTCCGAACGTGCCTATGCCGCGTCGCTGGCGGATGACTGGAACGAGCGCCTCGAGGGTTGGTGCTACGTGCAGGGCACGGTGCTTGCCAAGGAGCTTGGCGTCGCAGGCTACTATGTGCGCATCGCGCCACCGCTGATGAACAGCGACTTGGGCGGCCAGGTGTTGCTGCGCAATCGCGATGGCGAATGGCTGCAGGCGGCGGCACTCGTGAGTCTGGACTTTTCCTATCTGGTGCGACTCGGACTGCGCAGCGCAAAGGATCCGCGAGTGCAGGATACGATCAAGGTTGTCGATCACGTGCTCAAGGTACAGACACCGTCCGGCGGTCTCTACCATCGCTACAATGACGATGGCTACGGTGAACATGCCGACGGCCGGCCATTCGATGGCAGTGGTATCGGACGTGGATGGCCGCTGCTGGTTGGCGAACGGGGACATCTGGCGTTGCAGGCTGGCGAAGACCCCATTGAATACCTGCGTACCATGTGGAACTGCGCCAGCACCGGCGGACTATTGCCCGAGCAGGTCTGGGATGCAGATCCGATTCCGGCTCTTGGCCTCGCGCCGGGGCGTCCTTCCGGCAGTGCGATGCCGCTGCTGTGGACGCATGCCGAGTTCCTCAAACTTTTGGTGGCTCGGGACCGCGGTCAGCCGATTGAACAGTTGCGTTCCGTAACGAGCCGCTACGCGACCGCGAGAGTCCCGCAGGCCGCCGCCTGGCACTGGCGCGATGCCGTCCCGGTGCTGCAGCTCGAGGCCGGTCGTGACCTACTGATTGAGGATCGCCTGCCCTTCACGCTGCATCTTGGATTTGACGGCTGGCATGCTGTAAGGGACGAGGTCGCGGCGTTGCAGCCCTTCGGTCTCTGGGGGGTGCGGCTCAGTCACACGGAACTCGCCGGCTACATGGACCTGGACTTTACCCGCCATTACGCTTCCGGCTGGGAAGGCACAAATCATCGCGTAGAACTCTCCCGAGCGCCTGTCGGTCACGCCCTCCCCCATGTGGGCTGATAGTGGAGAATTCTGACCGGCCGCTGCACGGAGCGCCGTACCCGCGTACGCGACTGCACCCACGCCTATACCTAGCGGAGCTGGTTGGCACCGCGCTGCTGGTCAGCATCGGTCTTTCGATCGTCATCCTGTGCTTTGGCGCCGCAAAGCCCGACGCGCAGTGGGTGCTGTCCGCCCCGGTGCGACGTGCCATCGCTGGCGCACTGTTCGGCACCACGGGTACGCTGATCACGCTGTCGCCCGTGGGGCTCATTAGCGGCGCGCACATCAATCCCGCAGTCACCTTGGCATTCTGGCTAAGTGGCAAGTTGCGCTGGCGCGATGCGCTCGGCTATGGGCTCGCGCAGTTTGCGGGCGCGTTGCTCGGAGCCTGTCCGCTGCTCGCTTGGGGCCCGCGCGGCGCGAGCGTGCAGTTTGGAGCAACCAGCGTTGGTGAAAATGTCGGCACGTTCGCGGCCCTCGGCGGGGAGGTTATCGCCACCGCGGCGCTGATCCTGGCAATTTTCGTGACCTCAGCGCATCGGAGCACGCGCCAGCTGACACCTTGGACCATGGCGCCACTGTTCGCGTGGCTGGTGTGGTGGGAGGCGCCGCTGTCGGGCGCGAGCGCCAATCCTGCGCGCAGCTTTGGCCCGGCCGTAGTCTCGGGCGCTTGGCACGAATTCTGGATTTATCTTGTGGGTCCCGCGATTGGTGTACTGCTGGCGCTGCTCATACTGCGAGCTGGCGCACTCGGACACCATGAAGTGAAGGTCGCGCGCCTTTATCACTTCGACTTGTGATCGCGCCCCCGTCGTTGGTGGTCCAACTCATTCAGGCTGGATTCAGCTTCTGCGGCAATTCACCGCACAGTTCGATTTACCGTGCGTGGCGGAGAGGGTGGGATTCGAACCCACGTGCCGGTATTACCCGACCATCCGATTTCGAGTCGGCGCCGTTATGACCACTTCGGTACCTCTCCGGAACTCAAGCACGGCAAACTGCTATTCTAACCGAGTTGACGAATCGGCGAGATGTGCTATGCGAAATTCGTGGCTCGAACCGGCGGCCCATCGCCGGAGATTATCGCTCGCCGTGCTCGCTGGCGCGCTGCTGCTGAATTCCTGCACGCCCTCACCGCTGTCCGTCCTGCAGGGCATACGTCAACGTGGGCAGCTCACAATTGTGACGCTGAATCGCCCCACGACCTATTACCTTGGGGCTCATGGGCCAGAGGGTTATGAGTACCGCCTGGCGTCGGCCTTCGCTGCCAAGCTTGGCGTACAGCTGGTGATCCTGCAGGCGCGGAGTGCCACGGTCATGCGCGAGACGCTCGCCGAGGGCAGCGCCGATCTGGCCGCGGCGCAGATTACCGCCACCAACGCGTGGAAACGCGTGGGCCTAGCCACCGTCCCCTATCAGAAAATTCCCCAGCTGGTCGTGCAGCGTCGCGGCAGGCCGCGGCCCAATAACATAGCCGACTTGAAGGGTGCGCGGCTGGTGGTGCGCGCTGACAGCGCGCAACTTCAGCTTCTGCACGACATGCGCGGTGGCGGGGCGCCGTACCTGTCCTGGACCGAGTTGCCGCGCGAGCAGGCTGATCCGCTCGACTGGGTCAGCAGCGGCGATGCCGACTTCGCAATTATTGATGCCAACGAATACGAATACGCGCAGCATCTGTTTCCCGACATCATCGTCTCCTTCACACTTCCTGATCCGCGGCCAATCGAATGGATGGTGGGTCGAGATGCTCTGGATCTGCGTGATGCGGCCAATACGTTTCTGACCGAGGCGGCAAGCTCGGGACTGCTGGCGCGACTCGAGCACGAATCCGAGCAACGCGCGCATGGATTTCAGTACGAGGAGGCCAGGCGCTATCAGGATGACCTGGCCACGCGCCTGCCAGCTTTGCGTTCATGGTTCGAGGAGGCCGCCAGCACGTCGGGACTCGACTGGCGCCTGCTCGCGGCGGTCGGCTACCAGGAGTCCAAATGGGACGCGGCCGCCAAGTCCGGTGATGGCGCCGCCGGGGTCATGATGCTGACGTCGGACACGGCCGAGTCGGTCGGCGTGCAGGATCGTAACGATCCGCGCCAGAACATCCTTGGCGGGG
>JBEKOK010000353.1:0-3508 GCA_049521875.1 Steroidobacteraceae bacterium | reverse complement strand
GGCGCGCTTTGCGGGCGAGGATGTCAGCGATGGCGACAACAATGCACTGCTGCTCAAGCGCCTCAAGGGCGTGCCAGCGCCGCTGCGCACCGCGCGCTACCGCTGTGTGCTCGCGCTGGTGCGCAGCGCCGCGGATCCGGCCCCGTTACTGGCCGAAGGCCTCTGGGAGGGCCGCATCGCCCTGGCGCCGCTCGGCGCCGGCGGCTTTGGTTACGATCCACTGTTCCTGCCGGCCGATCGATCGGGCAGCGCTGCGCAGTTGAGCGCCGCAGACAAGAACTCGATCTCACATCGGGGCCGCGCGCTGCAGGCCTTGATGAAGGCACTTCCCGATGTCCTTAAGCACTAGCAGCACCGGCGCCCTGGCGCTACCGCCGCTTGGGCTCTACGTGCATTTCCCGTGGTGCGTGCGCAAGTGTCCGTACTGTGATTTCAATTCTCATACGCTGCACGGCACGCTGCCGGAGGCGAGTTACCTCGAGGCGCTCATCCAGGACCTGGCGGCCCAGTCCGGAGCGGCACAAGGCCGGCCCGTCAGCAGTGTGTTCTTCGGCGGCGGCACGCCGAGCCTGATTGCACCGCGCGCGATTGGCGCACTGCTTGAGTCGATCGACTCGTTGCTGCCGCTCAGTGCCGATGCCGAGATCACGCTCGAGGCCAACCCGGGCACGATTGAGCGCGGCCGTTTCAGCGAGTACCGCGCGGCCGGCGTGAATCGCGTCTCGCTTGGGGCGCAAAGTTTTGCGGCCGAACAGCTGCAGCGGCTCGGACGCATTCATTCGCCCGAAGACACGCATCGGGCCGTCGAGGAGCTCAAGGCCGCGGGCCTTGGCAATTTCAATCTGGATCTGATGTACGCGCTGCCGGGGCAGGATCTGGCCGCAGCGCTTGCCGATGTCGAGACGGCGATCGCGCTGGCGCCGGCACATCTGTCGCACTACCAGCTCACGCTCGAGCCGGGCACCGTGTTCGGCGCGCTGCCGCCAGCGAACCTGCCGAGCGAAGAAACGAGTGCCGGGATGATGGAGGAGTGCCAGGCGAAGCTGGCAGAGGCCGGCTACGCCCAGTATGAAATCTCCGCCTACGCCCGCGAGGGCGCGCAGTGCCGGCACAATCTTAACTACTGGCGATTCGGCGACTACCTGGGCATCGGCGCCGGTGCGCATGGCAAGTACACCGATGCGATACAGCAACGCATTCTGCGCACGGTGCGCGAGCGCGAACCGCGCCGCTACCTGGCGCATGGCGCGTTGGCAGCCGTGCCTACGCAAAGCGTCGCACCGGAGGAGCTGCCGTTCGAATTCATGCTCAACGCGCTGCGCCTGCCGGCCGGCTTCGAGCAGGAACTGTTCGAGGCGCGCACCGGTGAGCCGTTCGCGCGTGTAGCGGCCACGATCACTGATCTAGAAAATCGCGGACTGATGCAGCAAAGCGCCGGTCGCTGGCGTGCCAGTGAACTGGGCCTGCGGTTTCTCAACGATCTGCTGACGGCGTTCCTGCCCGCCCGGCCGGCGGGTGGGTCGCGCGCTGCACCACGGGTTTCCTAAAATATCCTGATGCGGCCTAGGCTTAGCGCGTTTGATGCGGTGGCAGATCTGTTATGCACAGCAGGCTGATGGTGCCGGGCAAAAAGAGTGATTTACGTCTCACTTCGTAATTCTTGCTCGATATGCCGGCTATAAGTCTTTGTTTTTATAGGCTGTAATACGGTGGTCATTATTTGTCCAATTCGACAGTAATGCAGATATTGCTACTGCGGGGGCGTCGTGGAGGACAGTTGCCCACAGAGTTATCCACAGATTTTGTGGATAATATAAGTGCCCCTACGGATAGGGACTTGTCGGGACCCGGCCGCATCGCTAGACTGCGCGCCCCCTATTGATTGGGCCCGGCCTTTCGGACCCTTTCCATGAAGCGTCTTGAGCGCAAGGTTGGCCATCATGAAAGCCTCAACCCACCCGGATTACGCCGCCATCACGGTGACCTGCAGCTGCGGGAACACCTTCGCGACCCGCTCAACGCTGGGCCACGATCTGAGCGTTGACGTGTGCGCTGCCTGCCATCCGTTCTACACCGGCAAGCAGAAGATGGTCGACACTGCCGGCCGCGTCGACAAGTTCCGCAAGAAGTACGCGCCCCGCGCTGCGGCAACCTGAAACGTACTGCAGGCGCGGCACGCCGCGCCTGCAGTACCTTTTTTATTCCCCGCTGATTCATGTGCTCGAGCGCTTCATGCGGCCGGGCGGCTGCCTTGATTCCGTCGCGCGTCCATGTAACGCTGGGCTTGGATGTCGAGCGCCGCGTCCTGCGCCGCTTGCGATCCGCAGCCTGCCTTAAGGAATCTTCGCCGCATGACCAGCAGCAGCTTCACCTTGACGAACCCGGCTTCCGGGAAGAGCTCTGAGCTTCCGGTCAAGACCGGCACCATCGGTCCGGCGGTCCTGGATATCGGCAATATCAACAAGGATCACGGGGTCTTCACCTTTGATCCGGCCTTCGGCGTCACCGCCAGCTGCGAGAGCAAGATCACCTATATCGATGGCGATGCCGGGGTGCTGCTGTACCGTGGCTACCCGATCGAGCAGCTCGCGGCCAAGAGCAGCTTCATGGAGGTCGCCTACCTGCTGATTCACGGCGAACTGCCGAACAAGCAGCAGCTGGAATCCTATGTTGGCAGCATCACGCACCACACGATGATCCATGAGGCGCTGCTGCGATTCTTCAACGGCTTCCACCACAACGCCCATCCGATGGCGATGGTCTCGGCGGTGGTCGCTTCGATGTCGGCGTTCTATCACGACTCGATGGACATCAATGATCCGCGGCACCGCGAGATCTTCTCGCATCGCATAGTCGCCAAGCTGCCGACGATCGCGGCTGCGGCCCACAAGCACTCAACCGGCCAGCCCTTCATCTACCCACGCAACGATCTGGGCTACTGCGCCAACATGCTCAACATGTTCTTCGCGGTGCCGTGTGAGCCGTACGAGGTCGATCCGACGGCGGCCGAAGCCCTCGACCTGCTCTTCATACTGCATGCCGACCACGAGCAGAATGCCAGCACCTCAACCGTGCGCCTGGCGGGCAGCACCGGTGCGAATCCTTATGCCGCCATCTCGGCCGGCGTGGCGGCCCTGTGGGGTCCGGCGCACGGCGGTGCCAACGAGGCGGTGCTGTCGATGCTCGAGCAGATCGGGACCGTCGAGAACATCCCGAAGTACCTCGCGATGGTCAAGGACAAGTCGAGCCACTTCAAGCTGATGGGCTTCGGGCATCGGGTCTACAAGAATTTCGACCCGCGCGCGAAGATCATCCGCGAGATGTGCCACCGCGTGCTGGAGAAGTTCGGCCGTGGCGATAACCCGCTGTTCGAGCTGGCGCTGCGTCTGGAGGAGATCGCGCTGAAAGATGAGTATTTCATCTCACGCAAGCTCTATCCAAACGTGGATTTCTACTCCGGCATCATCTACAGCGCGCTCAACATCCCGCGCGCGATGTATACGGTGAT
>JBEKOK010000352.1:0-3512 GCA_049521875.1 Steroidobacteraceae bacterium | reverse complement strand
CGCGAGACATTCAGTTCGCGCACGAGCTCATGCTCGGAGGGCACCCGCTCCCCAGGACGCCACGCCCCGGAGCGAATGTGGCGCAGGACGTGGTTCTTGACCTGTGCGTACAGTGGTTGTGGCAACGCGTTCAATCCAGCCCCTGCTCTACTGCGCCAGCCAGGCGCCCGCTGCCCGAACTATACCTGTATATACAGGTGACCTCAACCCCACCCCACTACCTCTTGGGTAGCGGCTCAGGCTGGCAGCTTGGCCTGCGCGCGCGTCCCGCGGATATAGATCAGCGCCCCGAGCAGGTTGATTGCCAGACCCGCGAGGGTCACCTTGACCGCGAAGCTCAGCGGGCTCGCCACTTCAATGATCGGCACCACGCCCAGCAGCAAAGACAGCGCCGTGACCACGATGCCGCTCAGGCACGCGCAGCGCAAGGCAATACTGGGCCTAAGGTCGGGGCGCGGGCTGAAGCGAGTCCCGACCACCAGCGGAACGGCGAACATCAGCAGGTAATAGATCGCGTAGCAGACATTCCCAGCTACAGTCAGCAACTGCCAGGCCTCCTGCGCGCCGGCGCCGGCCGATGCGAGCAGTGCGCACACCAGCGACAGCAGCACCATCATCCCGATCGAGCGGCTGGGGGTGCGAAACTTTGGGTGCAAGCGCGTGAACCAGCGGGGAAACAGATGATCCCAGGCCGCGACCATCGGCAGGCGGCTTGCTGCGGCGATGACCACTGCGTAGGAGGCCGCGACGCCAATCGCGAGCGCGATGATGGTAAATTTTCCCAGCACCAGGCCCCAGTCAATGTGCGCGGCAGCAGCGCTCGTGCCGAAGGCAACGGCAAAGGCCTGCGCCATTGGGGCGGTCAAATCAATATCCGCGGCCGGCGTGTAGACCAGCATCGCGCCACTCATCAGGATGTACATCAGCGCAATTGCCGGTGCTGCGATCCAGGCCGATCTTAAAATTGCGTGCGCCGCGTTGCGCGTCTCACCGGCGAACACCGCCACCTGCTCAAGACCGGTAAGTCCGTTGAAGGCCAGTTTGCTGAACAGATTCACACTGAGCAGCGTGAGTGTAGGGAATGCAAGGCTGAACGGCGCTTGCGGGGAGTGGTGGGGGTGCAGGCTGCTCGAGTGCGGATGCACAAAGATCAGCACGATCAGCAGCGCAATCGCCAGGACAGTAATAGCCGTGCCGGCGTGCGCCAACCATCGCCCGGTCCGGAGCCCGGGAATGGTCACCGCGAGAATCCCGCCAAACAGGCCGACGTTGAGCACCGTGATCAACCAACGGCTGTCGGCCATCCAGGCAGCGCTGGGACCGAACGCGTAGCTCAAGCTCGAAGCCGTGGTGATGCCCAGATTTGATACCAGCAACAGTGCCCAGCAACCGAAGTTCCAGGCGCTGATGAAGCCCGCAAAGGGACCAATGCCATGCTTGGTCCACTGGTAAACGCCGCCTTCCAGGGGCCAGATCTTGACGCAGTAGCTGATGACTGCGGCGACCGGAATAAACAGCAGCGCCACGGCAAGCAGCCAGAAAGCCACATGCGTGCCGCCCTGGCGTGCCGCGATCCCCGGCCACATGACCCCGATCACGAGCAGGACCTGCATCGGCACCAGATCCCGTATTCCCAGCGACTTGCGCAAGCCGTGGGTTTCGGATTCTTCCGCAGCTGGCGCGTTCAGCGGCTCTCGCGGCATAGAGCTGCTGTCAGTGGGCCGTGACCCGGCCGAGTGCATCCCGGTAGGCGGCCTCAAGTGCCGTGCGCTGGCCATGGCGGCCACCCTGCACGACCCAGCGGCCGCCGACCATGACGTCGCGCACTGCGCCGGCGCGCGGAGCAAACAGATGCGCATCGATCAGCGCCGCCTCTGCGACGCCGGCCATCGCGGCCCGAGCTGTGTCCAGGATCACCAGATCAGCCACCGCTCCGCTCACCAGCTGACCGCTGCCCAATCCGAGCGACTGAGCGCCGCCGCTTGCCGCTTGTTCGTAAAGGTACGTGCCCGCGTGCGTCGCGCCACCGCTCAAGGAACTCATGCGACGCTCACGCCAAAGCCGCAGCGTGTACTCGGCCAGTCGCAACTCCTCGGCCGGATCGATCGAGACCTGACTGTCACTGCCAATGCCGAAGCGCCCGCCACCGGCCAGCAGGTCGTCCAGCGGAAAACGGCCATCGCCAAGGTTTCCTTCTGTGGTTGGACAGAAGCCGACCACCGCCCGAGCTTCGCTGATCATGCGCAGCTCCGCGGCGTCGGCGTGTGTCGCATGCACCAGACACCAGTGCTCATCGACGACACCCAGAGACATCAGCAACTCAATCGGGCGCTTACCGCTGAATGCGACACAGTCCTCGACCTCACGCCGCTGTTCGGCGATGTGGATATGTATCGGCAGCTGGGGCGCATGAGCGCGCAATGCGCCTACCACCTCGCGCAGGACCCCGCCGCTGACGGCGCGCAGACTGTGCAAGGCCATCCCCGTGCGATGCATCTGACTGTCGCCACTACGCAGTTGCGCATGCAGCGCAAGGTAGGACTCGGTACCGAGAATAAAGCGGCGCTGCGCCACGCTGGGCGACTTCTCACCAAAGCCAGAATGCTGATAGAGCGTTGGCAGCAGGACCTGGCGAATCCCGGTCTGGCTCGCAGCGGCACGCACTGCAAGCGCCAGCGTGGCCGGATTCTCGTAGGCACTGCCATCGGGCTGATGGTGCAGATAGTGGAATTCGCCTACCGAGGTGTAGCCCGCCTCGAGCATCTCCATGTACACGTAACTTGAAATGGCGCCCACGTCGGCGGGTTCGAGCCGATCAAGAAAGCGGTACATCGCATCGCGCCATGTCCAGAAGGAATCGCGACCGGGGCCCGCCACCTCCGTGCCGCCCGCAAGTGCCCGCTGAAAGGCGTGACTGTGCACATTGGGCATGCCCGGCAAGGCAAGACCGCGGGTCAAAGGCACTGTGCCGGCAACGGCCTGGGGCGTAACGCTCTGGATCCGTCCATCCGCAACTGTGACAGCCACGTTGCAGGCGATTCCCTCGGGCAACAGTGCCCGTTCCAGAAATAATTGCACCGGCACCTCAGTTTCCCCCGCCGCACTTCTTATAATAAAGAAACCGCCGCCCTTTACGCGGGAAACGGACAAGTCACCGTGTGGGACAGTATCTGGATCGATGTCGCTGTGGCAACCCTGGAGCCGGGCGCCGATGCCTATGGGCTGATAGCCGATGCAGCCATCGGCGTCGAAGGCGAACAGATTGCCTGGGTCGGCGAGCGGCGCGAGCTGACGCAGGCCCCGGAGCGCCTGGCACGGCGTATCCACTCCGGCGGCGGCCGCTGCCTGTTGCCCGGACTGATCGACTGCCACACGCACCTGATTTTTGGCGGTGACCGCGCCAGCGAGTTTGAGCAGCGGGCGGCAGGTGCGAGCTATGCCGAGATCGCCGCCGCCGGCGGCGGCATCGCTTCGACCGTTGCGCGCACACGCTCGCTGTCGGTCGATGAACT
>JBEKOK010000351.1:0-3512 GCA_049521875.1 Steroidobacteraceae bacterium | reverse complement strand
CGTGTGCGAGCCGGCAGCGGCCGGCGCTGGCAACGTCACGGTGGTCAGCTGCCGGGCGTTGTCGGTGACCACGTTGCTGATTGGTTTGCCATCGAAGCGCACGTCGCGCACCGTCTCATCCTCGGAATCAAACTGGATCGTGGCCGACGCCGAGCGGAAGCTGAGCTGCACCGACTCGTGGCCGTTGATCTGTTTGTTGGCGATATCGGGGACCAGTGACAGCTCGTAGTCGGTCGGAATGATGTCCTTGGGCAGCCGACCCGGCGTCTTGTCAAAGTCGTAGGGCGCATCGGCCAATACGGGCACTGCCAGAACCAGCGAGAAACTCGCCGCGACGATCTTCAACATGGTCTCATTCCCCTTGTTATTGCTCAGCCTCAACGGTTCATGTCCTGGCCGCAGATGCCCACCAGTCCTGCGGAGGATTCTGGAGCGTGCAGTCGCAGGCGGACCTGCCCGCTGCGGCGCAGGTCCTGATCCCTAAACACGGCAAGCCACGGTTAGTTTCGGCGAAGGCGCGGAGTCTACTCTTGAACAAACTTGAGGACCCAGACTCGAATTTGTGACGCAGGTTCCAACTCATGGCATCGCAATTGCACCTTACCTAGGCGGCACCGCCGTGCGTCCCTTGGGGATATGGCGGTGAGCAATGTTGAAAAGCTTAGTGGAATCAATGGAGTGTATGCAGATGTTAAGGCACCCGATCCCCGTGCAGCCGCCGCGATTGCCGTGGTTGGTGCGCCTGAGCCGGCAAGGATTTGCCGCCAGCGGCCTGCAAGGCGGCAGGTTCTGGCCGAAGTCCGCTCCGTTGCCGCCGTTCGGGCCGCAACGTTCACCTCAGGCATAACGACTTAGGAGTCAAAGACCGTGATCACCTCAAATGTTTCCAACGACACCAGCTGGCTGCAGCAGCTCGCGAGCCAGAACTCTCTGTCCGGCCTGTATTCCGGCACTTCCGGCGGCAGCAGCCCGAGCAACTTCGCGAGCACGCTCTCGGGCAGTACCTCGAGTGCGACCAGCGGCAGTTTGCTGCAGGACATCACCTCGACGCTGCAGAAGATGGTGCCCGGCGCGACCGCGGCAAGCTCCGCGACCGGCGTCAGCGGCAGCAGCAGCTCAGCCGCCTCGACCCAGGTCCAGGAGCTGCAGAGCTTCATGGCTTCGCTGATCCAGTCCCTGCATCAGGCCGGCACCGCGAGCGCCGCGACTGCCGCCAACACGGCCAGCAACACAGCGGTCGCGGCCACCGGTACCAGCACGTCCACTGCGGGCGCGAGTGCTAACACCACCGGCGCGGGCATTGTAACGCGCGGTTACCACGGCCATGGCCATGGGCACGGTCATGGGGGCATCACCAACCAGCTCGCCTCACTCCTGCAGGAAGTGGACGATGAAGCCACCAGCACTACCGGCGGCAGTAGCGCGACGACTGCAATTACGGGCGCCACCAGCGCAACCTCGGCGGTCAACAGCCCGACCATCGGCGTCACCGCGCCGACCGCGACCAACCTGCAGACATCGTTCCAGAATCTGATGCAGACGATCGCCGGGACGACGGGCGCCTCGAGTTCGGCTTCGGCGACCGGCGCGACACCGACACTGCAGACCTTCCTGCAGACGCTGCTGCAGAACCTGCAGAACCAGACCGGCAACACGCAGAGCGTGGGCCTGCTGGTCAACGCGACCGCCTGAGCGATCTCCAGTACTCCGGCCGACTCCTCTAACTCGGGAGCGGCCGGTGCCCACGGGCACTAGCGCGGTGGAGTGCCCGCGCGGGCTGCCGGATCGATCAGGCTCCACTCGGTAAGACCGATGTAGCCATCGGCCACGGCGAAGACCATGGCCTGATGATTGACGTGCACCACCTGGCCGGGCTTCAGGGTGTGCTCTTCAGACCAACCAACCGCTCGGCGCACATATAAGAGTGCGCCGTTCACCCGCACCAGCGTCTCGATCGGTCCGAAGGCGCGCACGCGGCGCAGGATCTGCGCCACGCTGTGCGTGAAGTCGAGCTGCCGCTCCTCCTGGGTCCACAAGGAATGGTAGCTGCCGGCGCTCTGCGGCAGGGCGGCGTTCCAGTCCGCTTCAAAATGCGTGGCCACGTTACTGGCCAGGCGCCGTGCCGCCAGCTGCAGCTTCAGATCGAGGCTATCGTGATCCTCATCCGCGGCGAGCGGGAAGAGCTCGGAGCGCAGCACGTCGCCGGCATCGAAGTCCGGCTCAAGCTTGTGACAGGAGATGCCCCAGGCAGGCAGGTTCTCGAGGATCGCACCGGGCAGCGGGTACGGGCCGCGTCCCAGCGGCAGCGGCGAGGGATGAAAATTGACCGCGTACTTCAGATAGGGTCGCCAGTCCCCGATCCGCCACTGGTAGCTGGCGACCACCAGCGCCTCGCAACCAGCCGCGGAGAGCGCGCGCAGGCTCTGCTCATCGAGGCGTGTGAGCTGCACGTCAATCTTGAGGCGCGCAGCATAGTCGATGACCGCGCGATTGTGATGCATGCGCTGATCTACTGGTGTTGTGAACAGTTTGAGCGGCTGCCAGCCTCGCTCGATGAACGCCTGGAAGACGCCGAGGTAGCGGTCGGTCGCCGTAATTGCAAATCGCACTCTGCGGCGCCTCCTGAGATCAACGGTCCGCTAGCAGTCGTTCCAGCCGTAGGCCGACGCTACCAGTTTCCCGGACCCAAGCCCAAATAATCACGAGCTTTTGCGGTTACTGGCCGGACTGCGAAGCGGCCAATTGTGCACTCGTGTCCAGCGCAGTCTGCGGAGTTATGATTGGAGTACAGTATTTCCGCCTAATGGAGCGCTACCCGTCGTTTCAGAGGTAACCTTAGAGCGTCGATCCAAGGAGTGGACAGGATGCAGGGACCGCTATATCTCTATTGCAAAGCACAGCGCTTGGGGCTCGCAGCTCCCTTGAGGAGATCTCGCATCTTCACCGCGCGCAGTTATCTTGTTATCGCGCGGAAACGGCAATCTAAAACCAGTTAGAGAGCAGATGAATAGATCGCTCCGTCGACTCTCTACCGTGCTCCTGGTGTTTGGGGTTATCGCGTGCATCGGTGTAGTTACTGCACCTTGGCAGGTGCCGCTCCCGCCACGACTCTTTCGTACCGACCCAAGCGTAGCGCGCTGGCTTATTTGGGCCGCCCAGGCGGCAACCTGCGCCTGCACCTTGGTGTGTGGATTTGCGGCGCGCCGGATGCGCCCTTGGGCGCCAGTCGCGTACGCTTGGTTTGTGGTAAGTGTGCTTGCTAACGTGCTGGTGTATGGCTTCGTACTTGCCATTCCCAAACCGGTGGTACTTCTTGTGATTTACCTTTCATTGATGGGGCCGCTCCTTTATTGGGGCTGGCACATCATGCAATGTGCCTTCGGCAGGCGGAGCCCGAATGCTCTCTAACCACCCGTTGGAGCGGACGCGATCGTGAATAAAGTGCCATTTCAGATGTGCCGGCGACGCGCCGCTCAACGGATCAGTTAGGCACTCATGACGCCGAACGCCAT
>JBEKOK010000350.1:0-3525 GCA_049521875.1 Steroidobacteraceae bacterium | reverse complement strand
GTGATGAAGAGCGCGGCCCAGTTTGATTCGCCACCGGAGTTTCAACAGCGACTGGACGATGATCCTAAATTAGCCGAGGCCTTCCATGCCCTCACTCCCGGAAGGCAGAAGGGATACCTGTTGCATTTCGCCGGGGCCAAGCAAGCGGCGACTCGCGCCGCGCGCGTGGAGAAAAATGTGGCGAGGATATTGAAGGGCCTCGGACTCGATGACTAAGCCTACGACGTGTGCGACAGGCCTGGCTCAAGCTTGAGCGGCATGCTGCTAAGCTGTCGGCCGCGAGCTAGTGGAAGGGGTCAACACCGGTCATTCGAGTGGGCAGGCCTACGACGAGGCCGTAGGGCTTGCGCGAACTGCCTATAGAGCCAGAATCAACGCTTACGGCGTCAGCAGCTGCTCGATCTTGGCCGCGCAGATGAAATCATTCTCGGACAGTCCCTTGACCGCGTGCGTGGAGTAGCGCACGCGACAGTAGTCGTAGCCCACTTCCAGATCCGGATGGTGATCCTCGATGTTGGCGATATGTGCCAGCGCATTCACGAAGCTCATCGTCCGGTAAAAGTCCTTGAAGGCGAATGCCTTGGCGATCACGGTACTGGTTGCGTTCAGCATCCAGTCGCCGCCCAGAGCATGCAGATGCTGCTTCGCTTCAGTGGCTGTTAGCGGGGAGGCGCCCCCCTCGCACGGTTTGCAGCGCTTATTGGCCAGATCACTCATGGGGATGCCCTCCGGGTGTATCGCCGAGCGACGTACTGCTCGACCAGTTGTTCGAATTCCTCGGCAATGCGCTCGCCCTTGAGCGTTACGGTCTTGGCCCCATCCTCGTAGACCGGCGCTACCGGGCGCTCGCCGGTGCCCGGCAGACTGATGCCGATGTTGGCCTGCTTACTCTCGCCCGGACCGTTGACGACACAGCCCATGACCGCGACGGTCAGGTGTTCAACGCCGACATGTGTGCGCCGCCACTCGGGCATGCGCCGGCGCAGGTGCGCCTGGATCTGCTCGGCCAGCGACTGGAAGAAGGTGCTGGTGGTGCGCCCGCAGCCGGGGCAGGCAGTCACCAGCGGTGTAAACGAGCGCAGGCCCATGGTCTGCAGGATCTCCTGGGCGACATTCACTTCACGGGTGCGTGGTCCACCCGGCTCCGGCGTCAGGGACACGCGGATCGTGTCGCCGATGCCCTGCTGCAGCAGCACCGCCATTGCCGCGGTCGAAGCGACGATGCCCTTGGATCCCATCCCCGCTTCGGTCAGGCCCAGGTGCAGCGGGAAATTCGAGCGCGAGGCCAGATCCGAATAGACCGCGACCAGATCCTGCACACCGCTGACTTTGGCCGAGAGGATGATCTGCTCGCGCGGCAGCCCGAGTTCACAGGCGCGCTCGGCGCTGTCGAGTGCCGAGCGCACCAGCGCTTCGCGCAGCACCTGCTGGGCCGATGCAGGCTCAGGGCGCGTGCTGTTCTCATCCATCAGGCGCGCGAGCAGCTCCTGATCGAGGCTCCCCCAGTTGACGCCGATCCGCACCGGCTTCTGGTAGCGGCAGGCCATCTCGATCATTTCGGCGAACTGCACATCGCGCTTGCTGCCGCGGCCGACGTTGCCGGGATTGATGCGGTATTTCGCCAGCGCTTGGGCGCAGCCTGGCTGCTCGCGCAGCAGCTTGTGGCCATTGAAGTGAAAATCGCCTATCAGCGGCACGCCGCACCCGGCCTGATCGAGCCGCTCGCGGATCTCTGGCACCGCCGCTGCCGCCTCATCGGTATTGACCGTGATGCGCACCAGTTCAGAACCGGCTTCGGCCAGCTGCCGCACCTGATCGGCGGTCGCCACGGCGTCGGCGGTGTCGGTATTTGTCATCGACTGCACGACGATCGGTGCGCCACCGCCGATCGGTACGCCGGCGACATTGGCGAGCAGCGTGGCGCGCCGCACGGTCTGGAGAGGGCTCGATTGCATAGACCGGATATTGTAGAGGTGGACTGGCCCGGGCTGGTATCATTTGCGTCTGCGGCGCGGTGCGCGCTGGAGAAGCCGGATACGGGCGGCAGGCGTGAGCGCCTGCCGCCTTTTGCATTCACGGGGTTAGACGCGGGGGCGCTTACAGCATTGGCTGACGGGCACAGTGGGACAGCACACGCCTTTATATAATCTGCATGTCGAGCTCGGAGCCCGGATGGTGGACTTCGGCGGCTGGGACATGCCGCTCAACTACGGCTCGCAGATCGAAGAGCACCATGCGGTGCGCCAGCATGCGGGGCTCTTTGATGTATCGCATATGCGGGCCCTGGACCTCTCTGGAGCGGGCGTCCGCGAGTGCCTGCGCCTGCTGCTGGCCAACGATGTGGCGCGGCTGAAGGATCCGGGCAAGGCGCTCTACAGCTGCATGCTCAATGTGGCGGGCGGCATCCTCGATGACCTGATCGTTTACCGACTCGATGATGAGCTGTTCCGTCTGGTCGTCAATGCCGGCACTGCCGAGAAGGATCAGGCTTGGATCAGTGCTCATGCCGCCACGATGGGCGTGCAGGTCAAGGCGCGCACCGACCAGGCGCTGCTCGCGGTACAGGGCCCGGAGGCGCGCGCCCACGTGGCGGCGTTGCTCTCGCCGGCCGATGCGATGCGCGCGCTCAATCTGGATGTGTTCGTCGGCGCGCAGATCGGTGAGTGGTTTATCGCCCGCACCGGCTATACCGGTGAGGATGGCTTCGAGATCATGCTGCCGGCCGAGGCTGCGGCGGAGCTGTGGCGGGCGCTGATTGCGCGGGGCGTGCGCTGCTGTGGACTCGGGGCCCGCGATACACTGCGCCTCGAGGCCGGCATGAACCTGTATGGACAGGATATGGATGAGCAGACCCACCCGCTCGAGTCGGGGCTGGAGTGGACCGTCGCCTGGGATCCGCCCGAGCGCCAGTTCATCGGCCGCACGGTGCTGGAAGGGTTACGCCGCGCGGGAACTGTGCGACGTTTGTGCGGTCTGGTGCTCGAAGAGCGTGCTGTGATGCGCGCTCACCAGCACATCATCGTGCCGCAGGAAGGCGAGGGCATGATCACCAGTGGCACCTTTTCCCCGACGCTGGCGCGCTCGATCGCGCTCGCCCGGCTGCCGGCAGGCCAGGCCCGCGAGGTGCAGGTCGAGGTGCGTGGCAAGTTGCTGCCGGCGCGCGTCGTCAAGCCCCCGTTCGTGCGCCACGGGCGCGCGCTGATACAGGTGTAATCTTGGTTCCGCAGAACATCGATTGCATGGAGAGACCTGCTCATGAGTAATGCTCCAGCCGACCGGCGCTATACACGCAGCCACGAGTGGGTGCGTGATCTGGGTGACGGCACCGTCGAGATTGGCATCAGCGATCATGCCCAGAGCGCGCTCGGTGACCTGGTGTTCGTCGAGGTGCCGGAGACCGGGCGGGCACTAGCAGCCGGTGAAGCCTGCGCGGTCGTTGAATCCGTGAAAGCCGCCTCCGATATCTACAGTCCGCTCGGCGGCACGGTCGTTGCGGTCAACGAGCAGCTGGCCAGTGCCCCGGAG
>JBEKOK010000349.1:0-3539 GCA_049521875.1 Steroidobacteraceae bacterium | reverse complement strand
ATCGATGCCTCGCGTGTACTCCAGCTGGTCAATGCCGCGCGCGCGCACGGCGCACTGTGTGGCTCGCGCTCGTTCGCGCCGGTGCCGCCCGTGCGACTCTCGGATCAGCTCGCGGATGTGGCGTATGGCCATGCGACCGACATGGCCGAGCACAATTACTTCGAACACGAAGACCTGCAGGGCCATACGCCGGCGGATCGCGTCAAGGCCGCAGGGTATGCCGAGAAGCTGGTCGGAGAGAATATCGCTTACGGGCCGACGTCGGCCGATGAAGTTGTGCAGGGCTGGCTTGACAGTCCGGGGCACTGCGAAAACATCATGGATCCGCGCTTTGCCGAAATGGGCATTGCCTATGCCCCCGGGCGCGTGCAGCGCCATGGCCTGTACTGGGTGCAGCTGCTGGTGGCGCCGCGCGTCTGAGAGCGTAATCCGCGGGCTCGAACCCGGGAATCGCATCCTTACCCAATCTTCGGCGGCACGTTCGCGTTCAGGCGAAACAGGTTGCTCGGATCGACCTTGGCCTTCAGCGCCACGAGCCGTTGGAAGTTCGCGCCGTAGTTCTCCCGGTAGCCCGCCATCGTGACATCGGCATCCACGTAGTTGGTGTAGAAGCCCTGGGTCAGCGGCTCCAGTTCACGCCAGTTGGCGCGCATCCTGGCGATGTTCTCCTCGATGCTTTCGCTGGCGGACCAGATGCTGTGCGTGCTCAGCGTGAAGAGCATGTCCCGATTGGGGCATGCGGTCGCCGCCGGCGGCATGTGCCGGTAGGCGCCGCCGCAGTGATCGAAGAACACCAGGTACCAGCTGGGCATGCGCTTGAAGGAGTCGATGATCAGATCGATCCCATCATCCTTGAGCTGCGTCAACATGCCGGTCTTCAAGTAGTAGTAGCCGCCGGGCCTGAGCAGCTCATCGCCGCGCAGACTGGCCGCGAGCGCCTCGATCGTGGAGCCGGGCAGCACGGTCTCGCCGCCTGCAAGGCTCTTGGCCTGCACATCGCCGACGCCCTTGAGTACGGCGCTGAACCCACGCTGCAGCAAGATCGCCGCCAGCGCCAGACTCGAGCCGACGAATTGACGTCTCTTGATCAGGGTCTCTCCGGTTGTGCTGTCGCGCTAGGATCGGTCATCCAAGCCTTCATTGTTCTTGTGCCGCTAGCGTAGCGGAAGCCGTGTGCGGGTGCCCTGCTACAGGAGGCCCAGGGGCTTCGCGGCCGCTGTATCATCCGAAGGTCGTAGCAGGATCCGCAGGCGATCGTCCGAAGGACTGCCGCCTCTTACAGTCGAGTGATACAACCTTCGGGCCACGCGCCAGACGCGCTCGAATGCATGAGGTCTCACCGCGATGAATACCACCCTGATGCCCGGCGAGAACTATACGACCTCGGCTGCGGCCGCCCTCAGGAAGCTCAAGCAGCAGCACCCGCCCAGCTATGCATTGAACAGCCGCGGATTCGATCGCGCCCAGGCGCTAGCCGGCGTACTGTTCGAATACCTGCCCGCCGCCGTGCAGGAGCGCGTCGCGGATGGCCGCGTCGTCGTGGGCGAGCTCGGGATTGCGACCCCCGATATGCGGACTGTCGAGCAGGGGCTGGATCCAGGCGAGCGCTGCGTGCTGATGCATTCAGGGCAGATGGACTTTTATTACGCGATCAGTCGCGCGGCCCATGCCGTCGCGCAGATCCATGACGCTTCGGGCAAGGCGATCAATGAGATGGCGCTGCCGATCAGCGAATCGATGCGGCAGGTCAACGAGGTCCTGCGTGACTGGAAAAGACGCTGCCAGCCGAGCCTGGGCGATCAGGTCCATGCCTGGTTCAGTGCTACGCCCCAGGACAGCAGAATCAGTGCCTCCGGCTTCGCGCTGCCGGCAAATATTACCGGGCTGGCCGAACGGCTGACGACCAGCGCGGAGCTGTTCATGATGGCGCACGAGTTCGGCCACGTGGCCCTCGGCTGCGGAGCCGCCGCGTCGGTGTATCATCGCGAGGAGGCCGACGCCGATGAAATCGGTCTGTCGCTGTTCCTGCCGGCGAGCACGGCCCAGCTGGAGATGCGCACGACGCTGGCCGGGATGGCTTTCGCGATCCGCATCACCGCGAGCCTCGTCGAAGTTGGCGCGAAATTTTCCCACGCCTATGATCCGCCGGATGAACGCCTGGGCAAGCTGCTAAAGAGTGTTCGTGCCCGGGCACCGACCGAGGCTTATCATGACGAGTCGGCCACGATCCTGGTCAACTACCTGGACGAACTGGATTATGCGGATGAGTGTCGGCGCGGGAAACCGGCGCAGCACAGCGATGCCATGAACGAATGGCAGGGTCGGGTGCGTCTGATTGCCGTACTCGAGGAAGGAGTCCGCAGCAATGCCGGTGCCGGCGCCTTTGAAGCCCTGTGCATGATCACCGCGCGCTCGGTCCCCGAGGCGGTGCTCGAGAAGATCGGAGCGCAGCTCGTGCAGTACTACATCCGCAATCCGGGTGAGCAGGGCTTCCAGCCCACCGCACTGCGCACGGCCATGGGCGAGCGGCTCAAGGAGTTCGTGCCGCAGCTGGCGCCGGACTACCGGCGCTGCTTTCCGCTCTGATCGGCGCATCGCGGATCAGTCCTTGAACTCTATTGGGTTACGCAACTATGGGAGGTGAGGCCGGATGAACATCATCGGATACATCATCATGCTGCTGGGCATCGCGCTGATCTTGGTTGGAACCGTGGGCGCCGCCTTTGCGGTCGCGGAAACCCGGCCGAAGAGTTTCTCCGGAGCGCCGACCAGCATTTTGGACGTGCTGAAAGCTATTCCTGACATCATCGGTGCGATTGCCAAGAGCCCGCCGTGGCTCGCGGCGATCATCGTGGGCTGCTTTCTGTGCTGGTTCGGCAATCAGGCGCGAATTGGGGGCTGGCCGTTTGGCGCCTGAGGACTAAGGTCCGGGAGGGAGCGGAGGAGGCAAACACCAGGCACCTGAGGGGCGGGCGGTCACCAGTAGGTACCGTATTGAAGCTCATGAAGCCAGCTGTCTGCCTTTGGCGTAAGGTCCGTGAGGGTGGGGATTGCAGATGAAAGTAGTCTCAATTCCAAGATTGTCGCCACTTGAACAGTTTGCGCATTGGTTTCATCAGGATTTTTTTAGCCAGTTCTCCGACGTGCGCGTGGGCGCCGCTGTCTATGTTTCGCAGCTGAGCGCTTCGGAACGACAATATCTCAACAGGGCGCTGGCGGCCTTCTTGCAGAAGCATGCCGGAAAGTCAGAAAAAGGGATCCGCCGGGCATGGATTAATCTCGGGGCCTGCGCATGGCCGATGCGCGGCAGCACCCGGGAATTGCTCAATAGCTTTCTGGATGAGCCTGTCGAGAACAGGGGCGGCCGTCATCGGCCGCCGCGCGCAAAGTGAGCGGTGGTACTGATGCTAGACTTCCGGCGGTGTCCGACTGCGGGCAACCCAAGGATCAAGCATGCCCTTCCCGCCTGTCGCAGTGTGTGTGCGCGGATTACGCAAGACCTTTAGTTCACCTGCGGTAGCGGGTGTTGATCTCACGAT
>JBEKOK010000348.1:0-3553 GCA_049521875.1 Steroidobacteraceae bacterium | reverse complement strand
CAGGCAACGCGCGAGACGCCGCGCCGGCTGCAACACCCGCAGCGCAAGACCATCGGCATCCGCATTCCAGACCACCCTGTGCCGCAACTGCTGCTGCGGGAACTGGGCGAGCCGATCATGAGCTCGACGCTGCTGCTGCCCGGAGAGGAGCTGCCGCTGACCGATGGCGCGGAAATCCGCGCGCGGCTCGAGCACGAGCTCGATGCGGTGCTCGATGGCGGTCACTGCGGGATCGAGCCCACGACGGTCATTGACCTTGCGGTGAACCCGCCGGTGGTGCTGCGGCTGGGGCGCGGCCCGATCGAAGGCCTGTTTGGCTGATGGCACCGGCCCCGATCCGTATAATGGCCCGATCCTTAAGCTGCACGCCCTCCGGGGCGGAAAGTTAGACATAGATGAGCGCTGCTCCCCTAGGCAAGCGCGTGCTCTCGGGCATGCGTCCCACCGGCCAGTTGCATCTGGGCAATTACCACGGCGCGCTGCGCAACTGGGTCGACCTGCAGTACCAGTACGAGTGCTTTTTCTTCGTCGCCGACTGGCACGCACTGACGACCGGGTACGATGACACGACGCAGATTCCAAATCACACCCACGAGATGCTGATTGACTGGCTGGCCGCGGGCCTGAACCCCGGGGTGGCCACGCTGTTCGTGCAATCGGCGGTCCCTGAACACGCCGAGCTGCATCTGCTGCTCTCGATGATCACACCACTCGGGTGGCTCGAGCGCGTGCCGAGCTTCAAGGATCAGCAGGAGCAGCTCAAGGACAAGGATCTGGCGACCTACGGGTTCCTCGGCTACCCGCTGCTGCAGAGCGCCGACATCCTGCTGTACCGCGCCGCCTTCGTCCCGGTCGGGGAGGATCAGGTCGCGCACGTGGAGATCACGCGCGAGATCGCGCGCCGCTTCAATCACCTCTATGGCCAGGAGCCGGACTTCGAGCTCAAGGCCGAGGAAGCGGTCAAGCAGCTCGGCGGCCGCAACATCACGCTCTACCGGCAGCTGCGCAAGCAGTTCCAGGAGGCCGGCGATGCCGCGGCGCTCGAGCGCGCCCGGGCGCTGGTCGAGGGCAACACCCGCATCACCGTGGCCGATCGGGAGCGGCTGCTCGGCTACCTCGAAGGCACCAGTGTCAGCATCCTGCCCGAGCCGCAGGTGCTGCTGACCGCGACGCCGAAGGTCCCCGGACTCGATGGGCGCAAGATGTCCAAGTCCTATGGCAACACCATCGGCATGCGCGAGGATCCTGACAGTGTGGCGCGCAAGCTCAAGACGATGCAGACTGACCCGGCGCGCGTGCGGCGCACCGACCCCGGGAATCCGGAGATCTGCCCGGTGTTCGCGTTGCACCGGATCTACTCCGACCAGACGACGCAGGAGTGGGCGGCGGCCGGGTGCCGCAGCGCGGCGTTCGGTTGCCTGCAGTGCAAGGCACCGCTGATCGAGAAGGTGGTCATGGAGGTCACGGCGATGCGCGAGCGGGCACGGGAGTTCTATGAGAATCCGGAGCTGGTGACCAATCTGATTGCCGAAGGGTGTCAGAAAGCGCGGGAAGCGGCCCGCGAAACGCTCGATGATGTGCGCCGTGCCATGCACCTGCAGGTCGGCTGAGTGCGGACCAGGCAGTTTCACAGGTCCGATCGGGGAGACGCATGAAGCCTGAGTTGAAAATCGTCGTCTCCAACCCGCAGCTGCCGGGCCTTGCCGTCGAACCGACACCCGAGCAGGGCGAGATGCCCTTCGCGATGGTGCACGGGGAGCCGCTGACGCAGCTGCCGCGCGACCTGTACATCCCGCCGCAGGCCCTGGAGGTGTTCCTCGAGGCCTTCGAGGGACCGCTCGATCTGCTGCTGTATCTGATCCGGCGCCAGAACATCAACATCCTGGATATTCCGATCGCCGAGATCACGCGCCAGTACATGCGCTACATCGAGCTGATGCAGAACCTGCAGCTCGAACTGGCCGGTGAGTACCTGGTGATCGCGGCGACGCTGGCCGAGATCAAATCCCGCATGCTCTTGCCGCGCCCCCCGGGGCTCGATGACAGCGAAGAGGATCCGCGCGCCGAGCTGGTGCGTCGCCTGCAGGAATACGAGCGCTTCAAGCGCGCCGCCGCCGATATCGATGAACTGCCGCGGCTCGAGCGCGATGTCTGGCAGGCGGTCGTGCAGCTCGAGGAACGCCCGGTCACGCGCGCCCTGCCACAGGTAACACTGCGTGAAATGTTGTTGGCGTTTCGCGACGTCGCGCAGCGCACACAAATGTTTGCGCACCACCACGTGCAGCGCGAGCGCCTCTCGGTGCGCGAGCGCATGAGCGATGTGCTGGCGGCTCTGGAGCGCGGGGCGTTCCTGCCGTTCTCGCAGCTGTTCAGCCCCGAGGAAGGGCGCATGGGCGTGACCATCACCTTTGTCGCCATTCTGGAACTGATGCGCGAGGGACTGATCGATCTGGTGCAGACCGAGCCACTGGGTCCGCTACACGTGCGCAGTGCCAGCACAAGCCGTACACTTCACCTCGTTGAAGACAGTCCCGGTGAGGCTCCGAGCGCGAGCCCCGGCAACGAACCTGGCGGACCATAGGGCCGGCACATGATTGAGCAATACACCAAGAATGTGATTGAGGCAGCGCTGCTGGCCGCCGGTCGGCCACTGCCGAACAGCGAGCTCGAGCAGCTGTTCGCCGGCGCCGGCAAGCCGGATGCGGCCGCGGTGCAGGCGGCGCTCGAAGCGCTCGCCGGCGAATACGACGGGCGCGGCATTGAGCTGGCGCAGACCGCGAGCGGCTGGCGCATCCAGGTGCGCCGGGAATTCTGCAACGAGATTGTGCGGCTGTGGCCTGAGCGGCCGCAGCGCTACTCGCGCGCGCTGCTCGAGACGCTGGCGCTGATTGCCTATCGTCAGCCGATCACGCGCGCCGAGATCGAAGCGGTGCGCGGCGTGCAGGTCAACCCCGGCATCATCAAGACACTGCTTGAGCGCAACTGGATCCGGGTCGTCGGCCACCGCGACCTGCCCGGTCGCCCGGAACTGCTGGGCACGACGCGCGAGTTTCTCGACTACTACGGCCTGCGGAGCCTCGATGAACTGCCGCCGCTGGCCGAATTGCGGATGCTGGGCGAGATCGAGCCGCAGCTCTCGCTGCCCGGGACGACCGAGGGCGAGGCGCTGCCGATCGCCAGTGCCGAACTTCCGGCGCTGGCCGATGAGGCGGATGGCGAGGATGAGGTCAGTGCCAGCCACGGCCAGAGCATGGGCTCGGGTCTGGTCGCCGCACCGCCGTCGGGCGAGCTCTGAGCCGGGCCCTTTAAGGCTTTTCCCGTGAAGAGTGCAGCTTGCCGGCAAAGTAACTCGTGAGCAGTTGGGACCGGACCAGGAGAGAAATCACGGCTCAGCAATAGCCGAAATGGTAAAAGCTCGGACAGGCTCTAAGGCCGAAACTCGGCCCCGCGTTGCGCGCGCCACCGGAGTAGAGGCTGAACTTGAGCAAGAGCGATCTGAGGCCATAGCCTAGATTAGGGCCGACCGCGCCGAGGCGCGTATCGCCGAGTTTGA
>JBEKOK010000347.1:0-6715 GCA_049521875.1 Steroidobacteraceae bacterium | reverse complement strand
TCGGCGAAATCCTGCAGATCAGCCCGCGTACCGTGAATAAGCACCTGGAGCAGGTATTCATAAAACTCGGCGTCGAAAACCGTGCCGCCGCGGCGGGCGCGGCCATCCGCCGGCTGACAGGCTGAAGGCCTAGCGGAATCTGGGTGACCTGAGCCGCGATTTTCTAGCTTCGAACCGAACTAAGACGGGTCTCAGGTCAGCATCCGTACGCTTTCTCTGTTCCGCCTCGCCCCGTTCCACCGAACCCCTCACTGAAGAACAACCGGAAAACATTGCAACTGCCGAGCGGTCGTCGACGGTGCTGAACAGCACTAAGGTTGGGGCCCATTCCGATCGGGATAGATCCAAGGCGGAGTTTCCACCAGCTTTCAATCCGACGGATTCATACCGAAGTGCCAAAGCTCGTTGGCAAGTTCTGCCCGGAAACCGACGGCGAGCGGCTCGCGCGTCATTCGGGCCGTGCCAAAGCCAAGGCGCCGCATACGTCGATTGTGGTTTGATGCGCTTATGCTGGTTACTGCAACGAGTTTCCTTGCGGCAGGGCAGCAGGAATGGGCACCCGCCGACTCTCGTCAGAAAGCCGGCCGTGATGCTGGCGAACACGTCAGCCATAACTGAGGCCTGCTGCGATCGTCCCGTGGTATGACCGCCAACTCTACTTCGCGAGAACAATATGCGTGGCTCGGTCGGTCGCAGCATGCTCGACTGTCCGGTAGCCCAGAGCGCGAAGATCCAGGCCGCTAAAGAGCGACTCTCCTTGGCCGAGCACGATAGGGGCAATTGCGAGATGAATTTCATCGACGTGGCCGGCTTGAATGTATTGCCTTACAGTCTGGACGCCGCCGCCGATTTTGATGTCCTTTGCGCCGGCCGCTTGGCGCGCCTTTTGCAATGCCGACTCGATCCCGTCGGTGACAAAATGAAAAGTCGTGCCGCCTAACATCTCGATTGGCGGTCGCGGATAATGGGTCAGGATGAAGGTTGGCGCGTGGTAAGGTGGGTTATCACCCCACCACCCTTTCCATTGGTCGTCCGGCCACTCCCCTCGAACGGGTCCGAACATGTTGCGACCGAGTATGAAGGCGCCGAAACCTTCCATTGCACGTCGGCCGAACTCGTTGTCTACGCCAGTTTCACCGCCCTCTTTTCCCAGCATCTCAAGAAAGGCTCGCGTCGGGAAAAACCACTGAAAGATCTCTTCGCCTAGCATTCCGAGAGGATGCTTTAAGCTCTGCTCAACTCCCGCGGAAAAGCCATCAAGAGAGACGCCAAATCCGGAAATCTTTACTTTTGTCATCGTTTTGCCCTTGTTAGTGCGCATATTTAGTTGCGGGTTACTGACGACCGGGCAAATATGCTTCCTTCCGTCAACGTTGAAGTCGTGGATTGCTTAGCTCATTTGGACGTAACGTTTGCAACGTGGAGAGCTAGTTTCTTCAGCGTTTGCCCGCCATATTCCACGGCTCCGAAGCCGATTACGATATTTCTACGCTCCTTAGATGGATGCATTTGACGGAGCGTGAGGACGGTCTTGCCGTCGCCTTGTTCATCAAAGGTGACGAGCATTCTGAATTTACCAGGGTCGATTTCCTGATCGGAGCCGTACTCGACCTCGATGAGCGCGAGGGGTTCCATTCGCAGAAAAACCATTCGACTGCTGTAGCGAGTGCCATCGCGAGCAATCATGTCAAATCGCCAGATCCCGCCGGGATTGAGATTGATCTCTCTGGTTTCGATCGTCATGCCCTCCGGCCCAAACCATTCTTGTATTTGGTCTGGGTCAGTCCAGGCCGCATACACGACGCTCCGCGGCGCCGCGATGACTCGGCTTAGGACGATCTCACGGTTGATTGGCCAGTCACTCCAGGGAGAGCTGGAGGCTTCCAAACGATCGCTCATAGCCCTAATGCCTTCTTTTCATGCGTTTGATATGGGTTTCCATGCGATCGAGGCGTTTCTCCCAGGCAGAAATATGCTCGTGTATCCACAATTCGGTCGCGCGAAGGGCGTGCGGTTCGATCCTGCAGGTTCGAACTCGGCCGACCTTCTCGGAGCTTATAAGCCCACTTTGCTCAAGGACACGGACGTGTTTGAGCAGCGACGGCAGCGCCATCTCGAACGGCTCAGCGAGTTCGCATATGGATTTGGGGCCATCGCACAGGCGACCGACAATTGCCCGCCGAGTCGGATCAGCGAGGGCGGAAAACGATCTACTTAATTCTGCAATATACTTAGCCATGTCGGCAAGTATTGGTCGAGGCGCGGCGTTAGTCAATAAACACTTTCCGATGTGGCTAACTGTTGAGTCGGGAGGGGCGCCGTTAAAATCTTCGCTCTCATCCCAAATTCGTGGCGTTGACGGCAAGTTAAGCGGGTGAACGATCCAAGGGGGGCCACCACAAGGACGAAATCATTCTCTGACGGCCAGCTCGCGGCCGGCGGAATGCGGGCGTCAGAAGTGGCGAATCTCTAGCGCGGAACCGGCCGAGAAATGGAGCAGATATAGACTGTAGAGAACCTTCGCTGGCAGGATTACTCCTTTGCCGTCTAGCGCCAATCCGTGCAACGGATGCGACCTGCTGTAGATGCAGCGAATTAACGTCTTACTACTCAACGACTTACGAAGGCATCTTAACTTTGCAGCGGTACGGAAAAGGTAAGCGTTACTTATCGGTGGTACGCCTTCCATCCCGGAATTAAATTAACGCCCCTTCCCGCCCGGACGGCCCTCTTGCAAACAATTTGAAGTAGGGAACGTGTGGCACTCAGTTTGTTCGGTTGGTTGGGAACCTACACAAATCCAATGGCACGCCCGGCCATGCAGACTGCTATCCAGGACAATAGCGACATGGAAATGCCCAGCCTCGCGAGGGCAGGGCTTCGCCTGTCGAGCGCCGCAACGCAAAGAAACTGCGCCACATAGAGCACGATCGCGAGCACCAGCAAACCCATCTTCGTATCGAAAGCCCAGTTGTAGTAATAGTGAAGCGGAGCGGAGAGGAACATCACGAGGCCGCTACTGAGGGTCATCGAGAGACCAAACAGAGAGAGCTTTCTACCCTGCTTCACCACCTGCTCTATTGGGTAATTAGTCAAGACCAGCCGATAGAGCCGCAAACCCACCAGAAAGAGTGGAGCGAGTAGAAATATGAAAGAGACAACGCGGCTTGCTCGGAGTAGTGGGCATTAGGCCCAATGCGGAATATAAGGAATCATGCGGCCGCAAATGATCACCAGCGCCCACAGTACGAAAGAGGCCAGACCCGCACAGCGCACGCTCAGGGGAAGCGGCCCTTTTTCCGGCAACGCCTCGGGGCGCCTTGCGATGACAAACTCGAAGTACAATGCATTGACGGCCGCCAGCAGCATGAAAAAGAACTTGAACGGCCACGGCGGACTGACAATAAGCGTCGAGGCCTCGGAAAAGAACAGCAGCGTTCCGGCAACGATGACGACGGCAAAACCACCCAGGATGTAAGGCTGCAGCTGCCGATGCACTTGCCTGACCGGGACCTGCGGCAGAAACACGCCCATCAATCGCAGATCCGTCAGCAGCAGCAAGCCCACCGCCATGGACAGGCCAATCAGATGGATACCCTCGAGCACCGGAAAGGCGAAGCGGCCTTCCGCGATGGCGGTGCCCATCGACGTCTCCTCCAGGCGCCGCGCCAAAGACATAAGTGTCGTCATCGCGCCCTATTCGAGGTAGGCGGCCTGAGCGCCGATGCGATGCTCGTCACTTGGGCTTGTCCCCGATGTTGCCGGCCGAGACTGCCACTCGTCCAAAACCACCATTGTTCTCAACGCAGATGCGCTCGAAATGATCGCCCTGCGGCGGCTTGCCCGGATTGTTGGCCAGCGGCACTTCGTAGTGCCAGCCATTGGTCTTGTCCTCAACCGACCAGCGCCTGGCGGGAATCGTCACTGTGAACGGTCTTGAAAAGGCATCCGGATCTTCGAAGGTGGCTACGTAGTTATAGCGTTTATTGTCGTTCTGAAAGATGAAACGCTCGACCACATGGACGTTTTCGGTCGTGAAATCACCCGTTCGCCCGAGCCGTGCCTTGGCATTGAGGTTACTGACATCGACCACCAGCGTATTGCCCTCCCAGTGCCCGCGAGAGTCGCCATTCCATAGCTTGATGTTCTGTGGCAGGTGTTTTTGATTGTCGAGATAGATGATCCGGGAGCCTGAATTGAAGAGAAACAGGATGTAACCCGGATACTGCCGGATTTCATAGCCATGCCAATAGAAGGATTTGGGGATGCCAGCCGGGGCGCAGCGCGCCAAGGGCTCGATGTATTCGGGTTTGGTATTCAGGAAGAAGCCCACCTGGAATTCATGCTGCTTCTCACGCGCCCAAGGCAAGTAGGGCAACTCCCCATCCGCCGGGTCGCTCACGCGACTCGGCGCGCGCTCTTCACGGGGCCCCAGCTGACGCCCGCGAGCCTGCGGATCTCCCGGAATGCCTCCCTGCGGATCGGTGAAATTGTTGTGGTTGGCAATTGTATTGGACCAGTCTCCGGAGACATCGGGCTGCCCATCCGCGAGGCGCTTCCCCGTCCACTGGCCCGCGGCGATCACCGGAACCGTCTTTTCATAGCCTAACCCGCCTCCTGCGCGCGGTTGCGCTGACGCCGTCGCGGCCGCACCGGCCGTGGGCTGAACCGTCGGCGCTGGGGTCTGCTGCGAAAGCACCAGGAGCGGCAGCATGATGAGCGCAGTGAATGCCATCGCGGCTCGCTTCCTCGCCCGCTCGGTTGCGCTGGTGGTAGTGACAGGCTCGTTCATGGGTCTATTGCCCTCCTCGCATCAAGAAAAGGAATCGCTTTCCGGGTTCGACTACTGCTTCGGGTACGGGTAGTACGAGTCGTAGTCGAGCGTGTAGCAGTAGTTTTCGATGAGTTCGAAGTTCTTCTCGCGATGACGATACAGGTAGACCTCGATGTTCCAGGGCCGGGTGTAGACACCCGGATCCTCGATCGTTGCCCTGTAATCTATTGTGTTGGCATCCACGAGCTTCCAGCGCTCCACGATGTGGAACGCCTCGTCGTGAAAATCGCCAACTCGGGAGAGCCAGGTTTGATCATTAAAATCCCGTACATCCACTACCAGCGTGTCTCCCTCCCAGTGACCGCGGGAGTCGCCTAGCCAGAACTCATGGTCCGTCTCGATCGGGTGCAGCGTGCCGTCGGTATGGATCGTTCGTACCGAATCTCCGAACTCGAAATACACGGTCAGATCCTGGGTTCTTTGGAGGATCTGAAACGGCTCTGGGTAGTAGATTCCGCGCGGCGTACCCAGAGTCCAGCACTTAAGGCGAGGATCGCTCACATCTCGCGCCGCAAAATTTTTCTGCTTCTTTGCCAGCGCCTCGGGCGTATAGGGAATTTCATTGCCCTCGACGATTCCGGGGCCCGGAGGGGCATCCTTGCGCGATCCATGAGGTTCAAGATCGTAGTCGGCTGCGCTCGTGGTCTCCCAGATGCCCGAGAAATCCGGTTTGCCACTCGACAGCCTCGGGATCTTTGCCGGATTGGACGCACCATCGGAAGCCCAGGTAGGCGCCGCGGCCAGCAGCAGACTGGCCAGGGCAGCAAGGACCAGGGCGGCGCCGCGCGCCAGGGATTGTAATTTCAACAGATCACTCTCCATGAATTGATTCTGAAAGGGGACGGCGAATCGGGCGTGTCACCCAGCACCAGGCGTATTGGGCGCTCCGCCGGTCTGGAAGCTGCGACCGTCGGGAAGCGTGACACTGACGGCGTACCCGAAGGCACCGCCATTCTTAGACAGGAACCCTTTGACGTGGACCTGCGCACCAGGCACGAGATCTGCCTTAGTGAGGCCCTTACTGTTGAGCGCGTTCGGCGCCGCGAGCTCGACACCCCAGTTTGTCACCGTGCCGTCAGCGGCCGTGACATCGAAGTACAACCAGCTGTGCGGGTTGACCCAACGCGCTTTGGTGACCACACCGGATAGATCGAGCGGCTTGTCGCCGTCGTATTCGGCCGCAAATGCATGATGAGCGAGTGCGGGCACGGCAGCGGCCATGAGCCCGAGACTCACCACCCCTATTGCCATGTGCTTCCAGGCTCCCTTCCACACACTGTACTGTCGCTGTTGCATCACCTGTCTCCGGGTTCTGATCTCTTGGTTTCTCAACTCCCGAGGCGCTGAGCAGCATCGGCAAGTCTCGCCGTCTCCATTGCAAGTCGTAGGCCAGCGTGCGAATCGGGAGCGTCCCGAGGCCGTGGCAAACTACGAGGCGAAAAATAGCCTAATAAACCGGGGCTTTTCTCATCGAGGAGCGATAAATAGTCCAATACGCCTGACGGGTAGCTGTTGCGAGGGCAACAGTACTGAGCGCGGCTGCTGATTATTGGACAGACCCGCTCGCGAGCTTTCTCGCTATTGCTGGTCGGTAAGCACCGAGACGTGCGTGATGCCGGCGTGCTCCACCTCGGCCATCACTTTGGCCACCGGCCCGTACGGCACGCGCTCATCGGCCCTTAGGTGCAGCGAAAGCTCGGCATTGGCCGCTTTGAGTGCGATCAGTTGGGCCTCGAGCTGATCACTGCTGACAATCTGGTTGTCCAGATAGATCTGGGCCTGCCCATCGACCGTGACGGTCACCGCCTTCTGCTGCTCGGGAGGCGTCGTGGGAACCGTTTTTGGTAGGTTGATATGAACCGCATTGGCCAATACCGGAAT
>JBEKOK010000346.1:0-3591 GCA_049521875.1 Steroidobacteraceae bacterium | reverse complement strand
GGCGGCGCTGTGCTACACCTTTGGCCGCATGGTCGGCGATACGCGCCAGGGCTGGGCGCTGCTGGCCGCGATGCTGGTGATCTTCGTACCGCTGCTGATCGGCGTCGTCTACGCCGAGCAGGCGGGCATCCCGCAGCTCCACGCCCTCGGCGTCGATCAGGTGGCTTCGGCCCTGCAAAGCGGCGGCAACATGGAGGGCAAAGAGGTGCGCTTTGGCATCACCAACTCGGCCATGTGGTCCGCGATGACGACCGCCGCGTCGAATGGCTCGGTCAATGCCATGCACGATTCGTTTACACCGCTCGGTGGCCTGGTGCCGATGTTCCTGATGCAGCTGGGCGAGGTGGTATTCGGCGGAGTCGGCAGCGGCCTGTACGGCATGCTCGCCTTCGCGATCATCGCAGTGTTCATCGCCGGCCTGATGGTCGGTCGCACGCCGGAGTATCTGGGCAAGAAAATCGGCGCCTACGAAATGAAGATGGCCTCGCTGATGGTGCTGCTGCCGTGCATCGTCTCACTGGTGGGCACCGCGATCGCGGTCGAGCTGCCCCAGGGCATCGCAGGCGTCGCCAACCCGGGCGCTCATGGCTTCTCGGAAATCCTCTATGCCTTTTCATCCGCAGGCAACAACAATGGCAGCGCCTTTGCGGGTTTAAGCGTCAATACGCCGTTCTATAACATCGCGCTCGGCATTGCGATGTGGCTGTCGCGTTACTGGCTGCTGATTCCAGTGCTGGCGATTGCCGGGAGTCTCGCCGGCAAGCGCCCGATGGCGGCGAGCGCGGGCACGCTGCCGACACATACACTGATGTTCGTGATCGTGCTGGTCGGCACGGTGCTGCTGGTCGGCGCGCTCAACTTCGTACCGGCACTCGCACTCGGTCCAATCATCGAGCACCTGCAGATGATGAAGGCTTCCTGATGGCCGCCACCGGCCTCGTGAGCAGTCTCGGCAACCGGCGTCTGCTGCTGGCCGCGTGCGTCGACTCACTGCGCAAGCTCGGCCCGCGCACGCAGCTGCGCAACCCGGTGATGTTCGTGGTGTATATCGGCAGCCTGCTGACGAGCGCGATTGGCATCCATGCACTGCTCGATGGCGGCAGCGGGGAGCGACCCGGTTTCATCATCGCGATTGCCGTGTGGTTGTGGCTCACGGTGCTGTTCGCCAATTTTGCCGAGGCTATCGCCGAAGGTCGCGGCAAGGCGCAGGCGGCGGCGCTCCGCTCGACGCGCCGCGAAGTCTCAGCGCGCAAGCTCTATGAGCCGCGCTCGGGCTCGGCCCACCAGAGTGTCTCGGCCAGCGATCTGCGGCGCGGCGATACGGTGCTGGTCGAGGCGCGCGACACGATCCCCGCCGATGGCGAGGTCATTGAGGGGGCAGCCTCGGTCGATGAGAGTGCCATTACCGGCGAGTCGGCGCCGGTGGTGCGCGCGGCCGGGGGCGATTTCTCCTCGGTCACCGGCGGGACGCGCGTGCTCTCGGACTGGCTGATCGTGCGCGTCACCGCCAATCCGGGCGAAGCCTTCCTGGATCGCATGATCGCGATGGTCGAAGGCGCCAAGCGGGCGCGCACGCCTAATGAGATTGCGCTGGCGATCCTGCTGGCGGCGCTGACGCTGGTGTTTCTGCTGGTGACCGTGACGCTGGCGCCTTTCTCTGCCTATGCCGTCGCCGCCAGCGGCCACGGCGTCGCGGTCAGCACCACGGTGCTGGTGGCGCTGCTCGTGTGCCTGATCCCGACCACCATCGGTGCCTTGCTCTCGGCGATTGGCATCGCCGGCATGGATCGCATGGTGCAGGCGAATGTCATCGCAACCTCGGGGCGGGCAGTGGAGGCGGCCGGTGACGTCGATGTGCTGCTGCTCGACAAGACCGGCACCATCACGCTCGGCGATCGGCAGGCCTCGCGCTTCCTGCCGATCAGCGGCGTCAGTGAACGCGAGCTGGCCGACGCGGCCCAGTTGGCCTCGCTCGCCGATGAGACGCCCGAAGGACGCTCGATCGTGGTGCTCGCCAAACAGCGTTTCGAGCTTCGCGGCCGTGATCTCGCGGGCGGCGGGCACGTATTCCACAAGTTTTCGGCCTACACGCGCATGAGTGGCGTGGATCTGGACGATCGGCGCATTCGCAAGGGCGCCGGCGACTCGATTCGTCGCTTTGTCGAGGATGCCGGTGGCACCTGGCCGACGGCGACCGCGGTGATCGTCGATCAGGTCGCCAAGTCCGGTGCGACGCCGCTGGTCGTGTGTGATGGCCGGCGCGTACTCGGCGTGGTGGAGCTGCGCGATATCGTCAAGGGTGGCATACGCGAGCGTTTCATCGAACTGCGCCAGATGGGCATCCGCACAGTGATGATTACTGGTGATAACCGCCTGACGGCAGCGGCGATCGCCGCCGAGGCGGGCGTCGATGATTTTCTCGCTGAATCGACTCCCGAGACCAAGCTTGCGCTGATACGCAAGTACCAGAATGAGGGGCACCTGGTGGCGATGTGCGGCGATGGCACCAACGATGCGCCGGCACTTGCACAGGCCGATGTCGCGGTGGCGATGAACACCGGCACCCAGGCGGCCAAGGAAGCCGGCAACATGGTGGATCTGGATTCCAATCCCACCAAGCTGATCGAGGTGGTCGACATCGGCAAGCAGATGCTGGTCACGCGTGGCGCGCTGACGACGTTTTCGATCGCGAACGATGTTTCGAAGTATTTCGCCATCATCCCGGCCGCATTCGCAGCCACTTATCCGGCACTCGATGCACTGAACATCATGCGCCTGGCAACGCCGCAGAGCGCGATCCTCTCGGCGGTGATCTTCAACGCGATCATCATCCCGGCACTGGTGCCACTGGCATTGCGCGGTGTGAAGACGCGGGCAGCAACCGCCGCGGCACTGCTGCGCCGGAACCTGCTGATCTACGGACTCGGGGGCCTGGTGCTGCCATTTCCGGGCATCAAGCTGATCGATCTGCTGCTCTCGGGGCTGCGCCTGGCCTGAGGAGAACTGTATGCGCCAAGAACTGCGTGCCGCGACCGTACTGTTTGTGCTGCTGAGCCTGCTGACCGGCGTGGTGTATCCGCTGCTGGTCACTGGCATCGGGCGCGTCGCCTTTGCGCATCGGGCCAGCGGCAGCCTGATCGAGCATGCGGGCAAGCCGTTGGGCTCTGCGCTGCTGGGCCAGCCGTTCGATGCCCCGCGGTACTTCTGGGGACGGCTCTCAGCCACGACGCCGCAGCCCTACAACGGCGCTGCTTCCGGCGGCTCGAACCTTGGGCCGACGAACCCGGCACTGCTCGATGCGGTCACGGCACGGGTGCAGGCGCTGCGGGCCGCGGACCCCGGCAACCTGCAGCCGGTACCGGTGGATCTGGTGACCGCTTCGGCCAGCGGGCTGGATCCGGATATTTCGCCGGCAGCGGCCGAGTTCCAGATCGGGCGCGTCGCCCGTGCCCGAGGCCTGCCGGAAGACCAGGTCCGGGCGCTCGTTGCACGCTATCGCAGCGAGCGCTTCCTCGGGCTGCTCGGCGAAGCCCACGTCAACGTTCTGGAGCTGAATCTGGCCCTCGATCAGCTGCATGGCGGGTGAGGGCT
>JBEKOK010000345.1:0-3594 GCA_049521875.1 Steroidobacteraceae bacterium | reverse complement strand
GCAGATTCCTGCTGCTGACGCTGCTGCTGCTGGTGGTGATCGCGGTCTTGCTGGTCATCAGCCTGCGCCGACTCAATCCCCCGACGACCGCCTTCATGCTGACGGCGCGCGTAGAGGCCTTGCTCGATGGCGACCATCGCTACACCACACGCTACCAGTGGGTTGATCTCGAGAACATCTCGCCCCAGATGGCGGTAGCCGTGATCGCCTCCGAGGATCAGCAGTTTCCCTTCCACGCCGGGTTTGATTTCAAGTCGATCCGCGCCGCCGTGCGCAGCAATGCCGAAGGGCACAAGGTGCGTGGCGCCAGCACGATCTCGCAGCAGGTGGCCAAGAACCTGTTTCTGTGGTCGGGCCGCAGCTACTTCCGCAAGGGCCTGGAAGCCGGATTCACGCTGCTGATCGAGTGGTGCTGGCCCAAGGAACGGATCCTTGAGATGTATCTGAATGTCGCACAGTTTGGACCTGGCATCTATGGTGTTCAGGCAGCTGCGCAGCAGTATTTCCACAAGGATGCGCGTCGCCTGAATCGCATCGAAAGCGCCGAGCTCGCCGCCGTGCTCCCGAGCCCGCTGCGAATGCATCCGAATGTGCCATCGCACTATCTGATCGAGCGTCGCGAGTGGATCCTCGGCCAGATGAGCGCCTTGGGCGGCCCTGCCTACCTTGATGAGCTCGATGCCGCCAATCGCTGAGCCAGTCTGCGGCCCGCATTAGCGCGCTCTGGCGCACTCGGGCACAATCAAGCTCGCGGCGTTACTCCAGCGCCGCGCCGAACCGGAAGATTCATGAGTACTGCACCTCACCGCCAGTTCAAGTACTACGACTTCGTCATGGCGGCTTACGTGTGCATCGCGGTGTGCGCCAATGTCATCGGTCCATCCAAGCTGACGACGGTGCCGCTGGGCATTCACCTGCCCTTCCTCGGCGACCACATCACGTTCCTGGCCGGTGTGCTGTTCTTTCCGATTTCCTACATCTTCGGCGACGTGCTTACCGAGGTGTATGGCTATGCCCGCGACCGCCGGGTCGTCTGGGCGGGCTTCGGTGCGCTCGCCTTTACCGCCTTCATGGCCTACGTCGTCGTCGCATTGCCCCCGGCTGCCGGCTGGCACGATCAGGCGGCCGTGGCCACGATCTTTGGCAGCACGCCGCGGATTATCGCCGCCTCAATCAGCGCGTTCTGGTGTGGCTCATTCGTCAACAGCTTCGTAATGGCCAAGATGAAGCTGTGGTCCAACGGTAGATGGCTGTGGACACGCACAATCGGCTCGACATTTTGCGGCGAGGCTGTAGACACTGGCGTATTCATGACGCTCGCCTTTCTTGGCGTATGGTCCGCCCACGATCTGATTGCGCGGGTCCTGACGCAGTACGCGATGAAGAGTGGCTGGGAAATCATCATGACTCCAGTCACTTACAAGGTCGTCGGCTTCCTCAAGCGCGCCGAGCAGGAAGACTTCTATGACCGGCACACCAACTTCACACCTTTCTCGCTGAAGACTTAGGGCATCCTGATCAATGCCGGTGCCGCGGCCAGCACTGGCGTCGTTGTTGTCGGGCCAGTCCTTCGAAACGCTCTTAGCCGACCTTCGCTGGCCACGGTAAACTCAAGCAATGTGGTTTCCGCGATGATGCGCGTTGCATTTTTTCTCCTGTTGTCCTTGCCGACAATTGGCGCCGCGCAGGCGAGCCTAAGCACACAACAAATTAGCCAGATTGACGCGCTTTTTGCCGAGTTCGACCATGATGGCTCTCCTGGCTACGCCGTAGGCGTTGTAAAAGACGGGGCGCTCGTTTTTGCGCGCGGTTACGGGCGCGCCGACCTGGACAACAATGTGCCGATAACGCCACGCACTTCGTTTCACTTGGCATCGCTGTCAAAACAATTTACAGCCGCCGCCATTGCGCTGCTGATTCTTGATGGCAGATTGAGTTTTGACACATCCGTTGCAAAGTTTTTTCCGCAGCTTAAAAGTTTTGGCGGAGATATTGAAATCAAGCACCTGATCTATTTTACGAGCGGATTGCCTGACTATACATCCTTGCCGCGGACCAGCAAGCAGCCATGGTTCTCCTTCTATTACTTCACTACCGATGAGGCCATTGCCGCAACTTTGCGCGCGGGGAAAGTCAAATTCCCACCGGGCACGCAATGGGACTACTCCAATGTGAACTACATGATGTTGGCAAAAATCGTGGAGCAGGTAAGTGGGGAATCGTTTTCGAAGTTTCTTGCAACGCGCGTGTTTGCGCCACTCGAGATGTCGGACTCGCAATTGAATGACGATTCGACTCTTGTCATCGCAAACCGCGCAACCGGTTATGCCGACCGCTCGGATCCCGCTATACGTAAAGAACTCGCGTCAGTTGGCATTACTGTGCGGGCCGGGCCTGGATTCTTGCGCCTACCACGCATCGCTCCACATTATGGCGGCAGCGGTGTCTTTAGCACTGTTGAGGATCTTGCTAAGTGGGATGCCTCTTTCGACAGCAACAAACTTGCAGGCCCGCAGTTTACACAGCTCATGCTTCGGCGCGAGAAATTCCGCCACGACAAAGACAATGATGCCCTGGGACTCGTGTTTGGAGACTTTGGAGGACGGCCAATGCTCTGGTTTTCCGGCGGTGACCTGGATTCCTCAACGTACATGGCTCGATTGCCTGAGGAACACCTAACCGTGATTTGTCTGTCGAACATGCCCAGGGGACACGCTGAGGACAAGGCGCGAGCGGTCCTGAGCATAGCGCTCAATTCGAACACTGATGCGCGATCAGCCAAGTGACTACGCTCGCCGGAACGTTTGGTCCGCGACCCTCCGGCTGTTCCTCTCTTTGGCAGCTGGTAAGCAAAACGCAGCGGGCAGTTTCCGGGCGGCAAGCTCGTTGCTGGACTGCCTGAATTTACCCGAGCTGCACAACTAGAGAGATCGGTGTTGCGTGCCTTCGCCGGCTGTTACGAACAACATTCGACACTCAATGCCGATCTTCGCGGTATGCCAGGCGCCCTTGGGTACCAGCACAAACTCGCCCGGCTTCTCCAGACGAACGGCTTGCTGCTGCCCCGACTGCTCCAGCAACATCACGGCGGCGCCGCTGAGCACGCACACCAGCTCGTCGCCGTTGGGGTGCATTTCCCAGTGCGTCCAGTCCCGCGCGTAATCGAACACCGTCATCAGGTATTCATTGTGAAAGTTCCCGAGCTGACCACTCATCAGGCGCGGCCAGAACGTGGCATCAGCCTGCAGCGCTTCGATCGTGACGTCACTGCGAAGCCGCAAATAGGTGGAACTTAAGTTGTAAGGCTGGGTGTCATCGGACACGGGCTCGCCTCCTGATCTGATCGCTTCACGGCGCGGTGAAACTGCGAGCATCTGGCACCTCATGCGCCGCGGATCGCTAGTTGATTGATGCCGGAGGCTCTCCCACCGCGGCCTCGGCAAACAAGCTAATGGCATCGACGGCATCGAAACGATACGGCCGGCCACAGAACTCACAGGTCACGGTCACACTGCCCTGCTCGGCCAGGACCGAATCCACTTCGGCCTGCCCCAGCGAGCGCAGCACGGCGGCCACGCGCTCACGGCTGCATCC
>JBEKOK010000344.1:0-3598 GCA_049521875.1 Steroidobacteraceae bacterium | reverse complement strand
GTGATTTGCCGCTGCAGTCAGAAATCAGTGCCGGCATCAGCGTGCACTATCGGCCGGTCGGCACAGTCGCTCTGATCACTCCGTGGAACAATCCGCTGGCGATTCCGCTCAGCAAGCTGGCACCGGCGCTGTTCTACGGCAACGGCGTGGTCTGGAAGCCGGCGCTGCAGGCGCCGCGCCTGGCCATCGCATTGATGGACGCGATCATCGCCGCGGAATTTCCTCCCGGCGTGGTCAACCTGCTGTTCGGCGATGCGAGCACCGCCGGCGAACTGATCGATGCGACGGGTATCGATCGCGTGGCGCTGACCGGTTCGGTGGCCGCAGGTCGCGCGGCCGCGGCGCGCTGTGCCCTGCATAGCAAGCCGCTGCAAGGCGAGCTCGGTGGCAACAACGGGCTGATCGTGCTCGAGGATGCGGCACTCGATGGACAGATGGCGTCGCTGGCGGCCGCGGCCTTCAGCTTTGCCGGACAGCGCTGTACCGCTATTCGACGCTTCATCGTGGTTCAGTCGCGCCTGGCGGAATTCGAGGAGCGCATGCGCTCTGCCATGCACTCGCTACAGCTTGGCGAGCCTTCGGCAGCGGCGACTGATGTCGGGCCACTGATTTCCAACGCCAGCCTGGAGCATGTGTCGCGCTGCTGCGAGCTCGCGCGCCATCAGGGTGCACGGATCGTGTGTGGTGCGCGCCGGCCGGCAGCGTATGAGCACGGCAGCTGGTATGAGCCCACGTTGCTCAGCGCAGTGACACCTGGCTCGGCGATTGCGCAAAGTGAAACCTTCGGGCCGATCGCCGTGCTGCTGCCGGCCGCTGATTTGAGCGAGGCCCTCGCGATACTCAATGGCGTTGCCCACGGTCTGGTCGCCGGTCTCGTGAGCCAGGATCCGGCGGCGCACGCGCGCTTTGCGGATGAAGCGCAGGCGGGCATCCTCAAGCTCACACCCGGCCCGCTGCCTGTGCATCCGGCGGCGCCATTCGGTGGCTGGAAAGCCTCGGGCCTGGGTCCACCGGAGCATGGCTTGTGGGACAGGGAGTTCTACGCGCGAACCCAGGCGCGCTACGACGCGGGTGCGATCTCGTGACGCCTGCGGAGCAGCAGCGGCTGACTGCGGTGGGACCCGGCACGGCGATGGGCGAGCTGTATCGGCGCTACTGGTTGCCGGTGCTCGCCAGTGTCGAACTACCCGCCGGCAGCACTCGCGCGGTGCGCGTGCTCGGCGAGGATCTTGTTGCCTACCGCACGACGGGCAATGAACTCGGCCTGGTGGCCGAGCGCTGTCCACACCGCGGGACCTCGCTGCGACTGGGCATTGTCGATGGAGAAGGTATCCGCTGCCCCTACCATGGGTGGAAGTTCGATCGCGCGGGCCAGTGCCTGGCGATGCCGGCCGAAGCGGATTCGGTACGGCTCACGCCTCATGTGCGCACTACGGCCTACGGGATCAGTGAGCTCGGCGGCTTGATCTTTGCTTACCTCGGGCCTGTGCCGGCGCCGCTCCTGCCGCGCTACGACCTGTATGTGTGGGACAACGTCCTGCGCGACATCGGGCGCGCACTGCTGCCGTGCAACTGGCTGCAGATCATGGAGAACAGCGTCGATCCTACGCATACCGAGTGGCTGCACGGGCATCATCTGGCGGCGATGCGCGCACCGGAGCAAGCGAATGCCACGGCGGCCTACGCACGCCATCAGGTCCGCATCGGCTTTGAGCGCTTTCGCTATGGCATTACCAAGCGGCGCCAGCTCGAAGGCGGCAGCGAGCACGATGAAGACTGGAGGGTCGGCCACCCGCTGATCTTTCCCAACATGCTGCGCGTCGGGGCGCAGTGCCAGCATCGCTTCCAGATCCGCGTGCCGGTGGATGACACGCACACACTGCACTGGTGGTACTCGGTCTACCGGCCGGCTCCGGGGCGCAGCGCGCCGCGCCAGGATACGGTGCCGGTGTATGAAGTTCCGTGGCGCGATCAGGCGGGTAATTTTATCGTCGACTATGTCGATGGGGGCGACATGATGGCGTGGGTGAGTCAGGGTGCCATCGCTGATCGCACGCGCGAAACGCTGGTCAGTTCCGATCGCGGCCTGCTGATGCTGCGACAACTGTATAGCGAGGCGCTTGAGCAGCTGGGTGCCGGTCGCGATCCGATGGGAGTTATCCGCGATCCTGACGAGAACCGGCTGATTGCGTTCACGCAGGAGCAGGACAAGCTCGGCGGCGGGCGGCGATTCCTCGAGCAGGCGCTGTCGATCACTCATGTGCGCTACAGCCCGCTCCGTGAGCAGATCCGCGCGCTGCTTGATTTTGACTGAGCCTGCCTTGACTGTGCGACTGTCCATACTGATTTATTCACAGGCGCTGAGCGGCGTAGGTCACTACGTGCGAAGTTTTGAGATTGCGCGGGCGCTTGGCCGCTACCACGACGTGCAACTCGTGGATGGCGGCAGGCGCGTGCCGCGCGCAGCAGATAACGAGGTGCGCAGGCTCGTGCTGCCGCGCATTGTCCGCGCCGCTGCCGGAATCGGTCCGCTCGAGTCCACCGCGAGCCTGGCTCAGATACTTGCGGAGCGCACAGCGCGCCTGCGCGGCTGCGTGGCCGCGATGCGCCCGCAGGTACTCGTCATCGAACACTTTCCTTTCAGCAAGTGGGACCTGGAAGCCGAGATCGTGGCCGTCGTGGAGGCAGCACGCGCGGCGCGCCCGCAAGTGCTAATCGTCTGCTCGCTGCGGGACATCGTGCGCCAGACTCGTTTCGAGCAATGCGTCGCAGGCAATTACGCCGCCGAGGTGCAGCGACGTCTGGAGCGTGATTTCGACGCGATCATGGTGCACGGCGAGGAGCGGCTGACGCCGCTGAGTGCCAGTTTTCCCGGCGCCGGCGCGCTGCGTACGCCGCTCTACTACACCGGTATCGTGGCCGAAGCGCCGGCACCTGCAGTCAGCTCATCGACACCGTACGTGCTCGTCAGCAATGGCGGTGGCACGGATCCATTAAACCTGCCTGCCGCTGTGGCGGCAGCGCTGGCGACGCCGCGGCTGCGTCATCTGCAATTGATTGCCTGTCGAGGACTGGCCGCAACGCCTGGGGCAGGCCCGACGCCGTGGCTCGAGCGGCCGTTCGGGTCGGATTTCATTGCGTGGCTTGCCGGCGCGACGCTGTCGGTGAGCTACGCCGGCTACAACACGTGCGCCAATTTGCTTGCGACGCGCCGACGCGCACTGCTTGCCGTTCATCCTTCGATGTCGGATCAACCAGCGCGGGGCGAAATCATGACCGTACTGGGCGCAGCGCGGGTGCTGCCGCCGGCAGACTGGGCGCCACAAGCGCTGGCCAACGCCATCAGCGCGGCTCTCGAATCACCGGCACCGAATGCGGGGGTGAGGCTGGATGGGGCTGAGCGCAGTGCAGCCTTGATCGAGGAGCTGTGGCTGGCACGAGCGGCGCCCCGCGCTATAGGCATTTAGCTCAGCGGGGCGTTTCACGAATTGCGGCCAAAAAAAACCCCGCTTTAGCGGGGCTCTCAACACTCAACATACGACCCGGTCTGCCACGGCTGGACATTAACCTCTTGTGCGGATCGGAACCTTTGGCTTTC
>JBEKOK010000343.1:0-3624 GCA_049521875.1 Steroidobacteraceae bacterium | reverse complement strand
GATGCATGGCCACGGCGCCGCAACCTTCGGCCTGCGTGATGACACCCCGCGCGGCCGCGAAAGCCTGTTCGAATTCCGCACCCTTGTCGGGAAGTATGCTGAAAGTCGCAATCTCAATGATCATGACGAGTAACGCTCCTGCCAGTGAACCATCGGCAATCCGGCAACAGGTGCCTGAAAATAAGGAATGTTCGTGCCACGCAGACTCCCGACGTAGAGCGTGCGCAGGTCCGGGCCGCCGAAGGTCAGACTTGCGGTCCAGGGCGCGAGCGATCCATGGGTGGCCATCATCACTTCCGGTGTCACGGTGCCGGCAAAGAAGTGTTCGTCAAATGTCCGCACCTGCTCCGCATCGGCATCCTGAAAGATAATGCGCTCTTCGCCCTCCGGCGTCAGCACCGCGATCTGATCCGAGATGACATAGGTCATCCACAGGTTGCCATAGGCATCAAAGGCAAATCCGTCCGGGATGCCCCGCAGCTGACTGGGCCCATATGTCTCCCGCCGGCTCAATGTGCCATCGGTGCCGACGCGCAGCCGGGATATCCGCCGTGCGTTGCTCTCGACGACGTACAGGTATTCTTCTGCCGCATCCATGCGGATCTCGTTGGTGCCGACAAAGCCGTCGGCGGCGATCCGGATGCCCCGTTCATCGATCAGGGCCACGTAGCCATCCGCGAGCTTCTCATTGATCGAGCGCGTCCACGGTTTGGCGCGTGTCGTCACCGTGAGCCAGATGCGATTGCGTGAATCGCGCAATACGAAGTTGGCCTTGCCGAGCGGCTCGCCCTCGATCGTACTGTAGAGCGTTCGCGTCTCGCCCGATCGCGCCATCAGCTCGAGCGCGTCGGTGCCAAAATTTGCGATCAGGAAGTCCCCATTGCGATCGAACGCAATCCCGTTGGGCAACGTGCCTTCGAAGATATAGCGCTCGGCCCCCTCCCCGCGCCCGGCAAAGCGCTCGTCGGCGCGCTGGGCAATGAGCTGCTGGCTGCCGTCGGGACGGATCCGCATGACACCGCCGCGTGCATCCGCGCTCCAGAGCGTGCCGTTGCGCTCGGCGAGGATGCACTCGGGGCGTTGCAGGTCGTTGCCGATGGTGCGAATTGCACTGCGCTCGAGCTGCCAGCCGTCCAGGGGATTGCGCGCCACTTCGCTACTTTTCCGCGCCATCGTCACTACCGCCTAGATCACTTCCGGGACGCAGCGATTGCGTTGGGTCCCCAGCGACTCGAGCGGACCGGTGATCGTGCCCTCGAGGACATCGCCGGCCTTGAGCAGCACCCCGTGGTGAATGCCGTTGCCCGCCGGGGAGCCGGTACATATCAGATCTCCCGGCTGCAGGATGAGCAGCTTCGATAGCGACTCGATCAGTCGCGCACAGTCGAAGATCATGTCATCCGTGCCTTCATCCTGCATGGTGCGGCCGTTGTGTCGCAGCGTGATGTGCAGCTGCTGCGGGTCACCGACGAAGCGCGCCGGGACCAGGTAAGGGCCCGACGGCAGCGCCGTGGGAGCGCATTTGGCGGCGACCCAGTCCATGCCCATTTCCTTGGCATCCTTGCGGTTCACGCGCTCGCGAATCGTCAGGTCATTGACCACCATGTAGCCGGCAACGTACTGAAGCGCCTCGGCGTGGCTGACAAATCGGGCCCGACGGCCGATGACTACGCCGAGCTCGAGCTCCCAGTCCATCGTTGTCACGTCCGGTGGCAGGCTCACCTCGTCAAATGGCCCGATCATCGTGGAACTTGCCTTGACGAAGAAGAATGGTGTCCCGTTGGCCTTGCGCTCGGTCATCTTGCGAATGCCGAATTCGCGCCGCTGCTGCTCGTCCATGCCGGCCGTCTCATCGGCCTTCTGCGCGACGATGATGTCGACGACGTGTTTGAAGTAATTGGCCCCCGAGCAGATCACGTTGCGCGAGGCCACCGGCGCGTGGAACGTGAGCAGCGTGACCGCTATCGCACGCTCCTTGAGCGCGGCAACATCGCCGGAAGCAAATGCCTCCGCGACGCGCTGCAGGATCGGCTCGTTGTGTGCCCAGTCCTGCAGTAAAGAGAGCGTGGAGCCGTCCGAATGCAGATCGAGAGCCTCGCGGCGCAGGAATTCGTCCAGACCGTGCAGCGCGATGGCCTGATCGCCGATCACCAGGGCACCGAAGGGTGCACAGCCACCCACGGAAAACGTCGCCAGCCTGAAGGGTGTGCTCATGCTCCTACCGCCGCTTATGATCGCATTGTCGCCTATCCGGCCCGCAGCGCTGTGCTGGCAGCGGCCCCATCTGAAGCGCCGCAGCACCACCCCCGCGGAACACTGCTCAAGCGCGCATCTTATGGGCTGGCGTCTCGATCGAGAAGCCTGATTTCAGAGACATTTTTGTGCCCGGGCAGGTTCCCCGGCGCTTCCTGCTAAAGGTGGCCCTCGCCACCGTCATTCAGCAGAGTCTGGCCGCTCATGAACGCGGCATCATCCGAGACCAGGTAGGAAAGTGCGCCGGCCTGATCCCCGGGCTCGCCACTGCGTTTGACGGCCTGACGACTGACAACAAAATCAAAATGCGCCTGCGGTACGTTGAGCACCGCGTTCTTGGTGCGCGTCAGGCCCGGCGCGAGCGCATTGACCGTGATGCCATATTCGCCGACTTCCGCAGCCAGCCCGCGCACGAAACCAATCAGCGCACCCTTGCTGGCGATGTAATGGCTCATTCGCGGCGGCGGCGCGAAGTAGCTGGACGAGACGACCATGACAATCCGGCCCCAGCGCGCAGCCTGCATCGCGGGCAGGAACACTTTGACGAGATGGAAGCCTCCATCGAGGTTCACCTGCTGCGTGGCACGCCATTCCTTGGGCGACAACTCAGCAAACGATTTCATGAATTGTAGTGCCGCACAATGCACAAGGATCGCCGGATCGCCGCAGCGAGCTCGCACCTGATCCGCAGCGGCGAGCACCTGCTCGTAGTTGCTGATATCGCAGCTGAGCCCGAGCACTTCCGCGCCTTCGGCCCGGGCCAGCGCCACCGTCTCGGCAGAATCATTCAGATCCAGCACCGCGACCCGCGCCCCTTCGGACACCAGTCGCAGGGCCATTGCCTGACCGATGCCGCTGCTACCCCCAGTAATGACGGCCAGGCGGCCCTGATGTCGCGTGTTCATTGGATCCTCGCTCATTTCCCCTGCGGCGGGTCGCTCTGGGTATGGCTCCAAGTATAGCCGCTGCCATTGAAAAAACTGCTTGACTTAACTTCAGGGTTAATTAACATCTAGGTTAAGTGAATGCGATCGACCACACCTTTGCCGCCCTCGCCGATCCGATTCGGCGGGCGATCCTTGTGCAGCTCGCCAGGGGCGAGGCCAACGTCGGCGACCTGGCGGCCCCGTTTGATATTTCGCTGCCGGCAATCTCGCGGCATCTGAAGGTGCTCGAGCAGGCGTCACTTATTAGTAACGAGCGCCACGGAAAACATCGGCGGTGTCGGCTCAAGCCCGAAGCATTGGTGGCGGCCGCCAGCTGGCTCGACTTCCACCGGCGCTTCTGGACCGGAAGCCTGGAGCGGCTCGATGCTCACCTCAAACGAAATCCGAAGGAGAAAAAGCCATGAATCTTGCAGTTGCAGAGACC
>JBEKOK010000342.1:0-3638 GCA_049521875.1 Steroidobacteraceae bacterium | reverse complement strand
AATCATCTCGCGAATCAGGGCGCGCATTCCGGCGTGATCATCAACGATTAGGACCTTCAAGTTTCGGACCTCTTATAGAGATAGTGAGTGCAACCTGCGGGGACTAGGATCGCTGTTCGCAGCCGCCGTGGCTATGGACACCACCACGCAATCGCAGTAGGTGGCACCGTGGAGCCGTGTCCGTGCTACTACCTACGTAGTTGGCCTCGACTACGGATACGGTCAATGTTCCAATGCGTGCGCCCTCACCGCCCTTGAGATTAAGGTGAGTAACCGAATCGGCATTGAGGGTTCACTAGGCACTGAAATGTGCCTGCACATAAAGCGCGGCAATGGCTCGCGCTTCGGGCGGTACCGCGCTGGAGCGCAGCTGCGGTCCTAAAAGCAGCGTGCCACGCCGGAAGCGGCGCAAGGCACGGGAGAGCGCATGCAAACTGACAATCGTTCGGAAAAGATGCCGCCTGGCATCCCCTTCATCGTTGCCAACGAGTTCGCCGAGCGATTTTGCTTCTACGGGATCAACGCGATCCTTTCTCTGTACCTGACCAGCTATCTGCATTTTGGGGACGCCCACGCCAATGTATGGCAGAGCCTGTTTAAGATGGGCGCCTATTGCTCACCGCTCATTGGCGCTGTAGTCGCCGATGTGCTGTGGGGCAAGTTCCGGACCATCATGGTGTTCTCGCTGCTGTATTCGGCAGGTTGCGCCGTCGTGGCCTTTGGGGCCGCAAGCACCACCACGCTCGCCATCGGCCTAGGGCTCGTGGCTCTCGGTACCGGCGGCATCAAGCCGTGCGTTTCAACCAACGTCGGCGATCAGTTCACCAGCCGCAATCAGCACCTGATCGAGCGTGCCTTCAGCTATTTCTACTTCTCGATCAATGCCGGCTCTTCGGTCTCGATCTGGTTCTGCCCGATCCTGCTCAAAAATGGCCATCCGACACTTGCCTTCGGCATGCCGGCGCTGATGATGCTGGTCGCTACGCTGGTGTTCTGGCTCGGACGCAAGCGCTTCGTGGTCGTGCCGCCCGCCGGCCGTCAGTGGCTGCGCGACATTGGCTCCGCCGAGGGCCTGCGCCTGATTGGCCGGCTCTCGCTGATCTACTTGTTCGTAGCGGTTTTCTGGGCACTGTGGGACCAGAGCAATGGCCAGGCCTGGACGCTGCAGGCGACCTCGGATCTGATGGACAAGAACTTGGGATTCGGATTCACGCTGCTCGCGGGGCAGATCCAGATCGTCAACGGCCTGCTGATCCTTGCGATGATCCCGCTTTTTACCTATGGGATCTATCCGCTGGTCAACCGCTTCTTCAAGTTGACGCCGTTGCGCAAGATAGGCAGCGGCTTTTTCGTCGCGGCGGCCTCATTCCTGATTGTCAGCTGGGTCGAGGCGCGCATCCAGAGCGGACAGCGTGTGTCGGTCTGGTGGCAGATCCTCGCCTACGTCGTACTGTCCGCCTCTGAGGTGCTGGTATCGATTACCTGCCTTGAATTCTCCTACAAGCAGGCCCCGCTGCGCATGAAGAGCTTCATCATGGCGTTGTATTTGCTATCCATCAGCGTGGGCAACGGCATGACGGCCTCTGTCAACAGCCTGATGGTGCGCGATTTGCCAGGCACCACCGTGAGCGCCGGTGTCGAGACCTGGGTGACCTTGCCGCCGGGCACCGCGATGATTGTCGGACAGAAAATCGACTTTACCGGCAAGCATGGTGTGAGCGTTGTGGCCCCGGGTGTTGAGCCAGAACCGCTCGAGGGCACGTTCCTGGTCTCAGCCATCGATGGCAACCGTGTCCGCCTGATGGATAACGATCATCGCCAGAACATCTCGACCAGCGGCACGTGGCACGCCGATGGCGCTGCGGACGCGGTGTCAACCTACAAGCTGGTTGGGCCGCAGTACTACAATTTCTTCGCTGCACTGATGGGCGGCTTTGCGTTGCTTTTCATCCTCGCGGCCATGGCCTATCGTGGCGCCGATTACGTGCGCACGGACTCGGGCGCGTCCGCTCACGAACCTGCGTGAGCTCGCGCTGCTGCATTGCGGCTCTGCTGCAATGGACATGCAATATGGCAGCGCGATACTCGTGCTGTGGCGGCAGGAAATTTGACATAAGCGACGTTTGCCGCGCCGACCCGTTAATTGCTGCTGCACCGAGCCACGTGCCCACGCCCATTGTCGTCTTTCTATTGTGTGAGTCAGTGCGGTACGCTCGGCCCACAAGATTTGCCGCAACGTAACGGGATAGCTGCGGCAACTGATCTCATCGCTGAAGAAACCAATTAAAGGGGAGAGCAATGCGAAGTCTTGCCATGAGGGTTACGAGTACGACGATGTCACGACGCCTGCGCCTCAGCGCCTGGACAGCAGCGCTTGCCGTGTTTGCTGGCGCGCTGCTGAGTGCGGGGCCAGCAGCTGCTGAGTCCGCTGCGGTTTCAGAGCGGCTGGTGACGCAGAGTGTGGATGAACGCAACCTGGTCACCTTGGCCGGAACACTGCGACCGGAACTGACCGCCACGACCGATCGCGGTGCAGTCAGTGACAGTCTGGTGCTCGAGCACATGTATATGCAGCTGAACCGCTCGGCGGCCAAGTCAGCCGCGGCCGATGCACTGATTGAACAGCTGCACGATGCGAAGTCACCGCTCTTCCACCAGTGGCTCAGCGCCGATCAGGTGGCAGCGCGCTTTGGCCCGGACTCCGAGGATGCCGTTGCAGTCAGCGAGTGGCTTTCCTCGCATGGCTTCACCGTGCACACCGTGTACGCGGCCAATGGCGTCATTGATTTCTCCGGCACGGCCGGGGCGATCCGCGAGGCCTTCCACACCGAGATCCACAACCTGGTCGTCAATGGCCACGCGCACATTGCCAATGCCAGCCTGCCGCGCGTGCCTGCAGCATTAGCCCCGGCGATCGGCGGTATCGTGGCGATGCATGATTTCATGCCGTTCGTACCGCTCAAGCCGCGTGAGGCCTACACGGTCAACAGCGCCTACCAGCTGCTCGTGCCCGGTGATCTGGAGACGATCTACAACATCAATCCGATCTATCAGCACGGTATCAGCGGCCAGGGCCAGACGGTCGTGGTACTGGAGGATACGGATCTGTACACGACGCAGGACTGGCGCACGTTCCGTCAGACCTTCGGGCTCGATCGCAAGTTCGGACCCGCATCGCTCCGTCAGATCCATCCGCAGCCGAGCAGCAATCCGTTCAACGGCGGTGCCTGCGCGGACCCGGGCGTCAATGGCGATGATGGCGAAGCCGCAGTCGATGTCGAATGGGCCAGCGCCTCGGCGCCGAGTGCCAACATCGTGCTGGCTTCCTGTGCCGACACCAACGCCAACTTCGGCGGTTTCATCGCACTCCAGAACCTGCTGACCGGCCACGGCTGGCCGCCGGCGATCATCAGCCTGAGCTATCTGGACCCGGAAAGCGGGCTGGGCTCGGCCTTCAATCAGTACATCAGCCAGCTCTACCAGCTCGCGGTCTTCCAGGGTGTCAGCCTGTTTGTCGCAGCCGGTGACGCGGGCGCCGATGTCACGGATCAGTTCGCACCGGCGGCGACCGCGGGTCTGAACGTCAGCGGCTTTGCGACGACGCCCTACGATGTCGCGGTCGGCGGTACCGACTTTGG
>JBEKOK010000341.1:0-3643 GCA_049521875.1 Steroidobacteraceae bacterium | reverse complement strand
ATCATGGCGCTCGACGATGCCGTCGCGGCGGGGGCGATGTCGCTGTTCGGCGAGAAATACGAAAGCGACGTACGTGTGCTTACTTTCGGGGATTTCTCGATGGAACTCTGCGGTGGAACGCACGTCGAAAGGACCGGCGACATCGGACTTTTCAAGATCATCGGCGAATCGGGCGTGGCGGCGGGCGTGCGCCGAATCGAGGCGCTAACCGGTCAGGCCGCATACGACTGGGTGGTACGGGTCGATGGCGTGCTGCGCGACATCGCGGGTTTGGTGCGAGGCAGCCGCGAAGATGCCGACGAGAAGGTCCGCGAACTCGTCGAACGCTCGAAGCGGCTGGAAAAAGAGGTGCAGCAGCTTAAGTCAAAACTCGCCACCGGGCAGGGCGGCGATATTTCGGCCAAGGCGACGGCCGTCGGCAGCATCAAGGTTTTGGCCGCACAAATAGAGGGTGCGGATGCTAAGGCTTTGCGGGATTCCATTGATCAGCTGAAGCAGAAGCTGGGATCCTCGGTGATCGTGCTCGCCACGGTTCAGGACGGGAAAGTAGTGCTGGTTGCCGGTGTTTCCGCGGATTTGGTGGCACAGTTGAAGGCCGGCGACATTGTCGGCGCGGTGGCCGCCCAAATCGGCGGTCGCGGCGGGGGCCGTGCGGATTTCGCGCAGGCCGGCGGCAGTCAGCCCGAGAAGCTCGCCGCGGCGCTCGAGAGTGTCGAATCGTTGGTGAGGAATCGGCTCGCTAATTGAACAGTTTAGTAATTCGGGTGGCAAGAACCGAGCATTGAGTTTAGGATTGCGAGTCTACCCAGCGGTAGGTACACGCCGCTTGGGTACTACTGGCAGGGGGCATTCCAATCCATGAATGCCTGGCCGCGATTCGGTTCCGACTCAAGGCCATCGCGCTGAAGTTGCCCACGGAAGATGAGGAGCACGCTTTTATGCTGATATTGACGCGACGCGTTGGCGAAACGGTAATGATTGGTAACGACGTGACGGTTACGGTGCTGGGAGTCAAAGGCAACCAGGTGCGTATCGGGGTCAACGCCCCGAAAGATGTGGCCGTCCATCGTGAGGAAATCTACGAGCGCATCAAGCGCGAAGAAGACACCGAGGGGCGAGCCCCCGGGACGGTCACGAAGGTCGCCGACGACGCCTGAAAACAAGCCCTGAGAGCACGCGATAGCGTTTCGCTGCTTTACCTGGACTGCTCGACGCGGGTATCATCCGGCGCTCCTTGGTATGGGCCTTCGCCCCTATCCGGAGAGGTGGCCGAGTGGTCGAAGGCGCGCCCCTGCTAAGGGCGTATGGGTCAAAAGCCCATCGAGGGTTCGAATCCCTCCCTCTCCGCCAGGATTATGTCGTTTCGTTGATCAATGCGCCCGTAGCTCAGTTGGATAGAGCGCCTGGCTACGAACCAGGAGGTCGGGAGTTCGAATCTCTCCGGGCGCGCCAATTAATCAACGGTCCTACCTGGGCTATCGGTACCCATTTTCTTCCGGAGACATGGGTAACACCCTGGCCCCGAACGGGTTTGGGGCACACTCGACGCGACCTGTCTCGTGATCAAAGAACCCCAAGTCGTATTGCATAAAGCTGACCAGCCAGATTTTCTCCGCGATTTCCTTGATGCCGACGTTCTGTCCGGCGAAGACCTGACTTAGATTGATTTTACGCCGCCCCATGCAGATGCGCCCGCACTGCGTGACGGTAATGGTGCGATCGTGCAAGGGGTATTCCAACTCGCCTAAGCCGGTATAGGGGCGCGTTGAGGGGCGGTAGAGCTGCCCCGGACAGCGGCCGTTCAATGCTTGGTGAGGCCGCTCGTCGTTGTAGTATTCGATGAAGCGGTCGAACTTCTCCTGCTGCTGGAGCAGGTTTTTCGCCGGCGGCTTGGTGGCTTCCTTCTTCAAGGTCAGATGCATGCGCTCATGGCGCCCGTTTTGCTGCGGGTTGCCCGGCTGGATGCGCTCGATGCCGATGCCGAGGCGCAGCCACCACACCGACAACTTGCTTAAACCGAAGAACGCACTGGCGCTGGCAAACGGTACTCCATTGTCGGTGCGGATCGACAGGGGTAGCCCAAAGTCCTTAAAAGCCCTTTCAAACACGGTAAATGCGAACATCTCCTTGGTGGTGCCCAGAGCATCACAGCACAGCAAGTAACGGCTCGTAAAATCGGTGATGGTCAGCGGGTAGCAATACCGTTGATCGGCGAGCATGAACTCACCCTTGTAATCGGCGCACCATAAATCGTTGGGTCGAGTCGCATTGCTCAGCGTGGTCCCTTCGGCCTTGTAGCGCTTCCTGCGTCCGTTGCTGACCAGGTTGTGTCGATCCAATACCGCATGCACGGTGCTAATGGCCGGCAGGTGGATCGTGCTGTGCAGCAGCTTGATCTTGTCCCGGATCTTCTGAGCTCCCCAGCTCGAGTGCTTCTCCTTGATCTGCAGGATCAAGTTCTCGATCTGAAAGGGCAGCCGATTGGCGTGCCGATAGGGCCGGCGGCTCCGATCGGTCAGGCCTTCAATCCCTGAGTTTTTGAACCGATTGAAGAGCTTGTAGCCGGTCTTGCGCGAGATATCGAACTCTCGGCATAAAACCGCCATCTTCTCCCCCTCCATCAACCGAGCCACAAAACGCATCCGCTCGTCCATCTTGGATAACACCTTCCAAGGCATTTCGCGTCTCCCGCAAATGCCGAAAAGTGTTACCCATGTGCTCGGAAAAAGTGTTACCTATGTGCCCGGTAGGACACACGGTCTATTCCGGCTAACGGTTCCAGTCTCCTGAGGCTCGCGGTTCCGAAAACGGTTCCTGTTTTGACCTCGGAAAATCGCGCAAGATTCCGGCTCTCATTGGATTTCCGCGATCCCGCTCGATTCTCTTTGGTGGTCCGGGTGAGCTATCCACACGAGCAAGGATGACGTGGGGGCATAGATGCGGCCAGCATAACCGCTTTGCGCAATGCGTTTTACTTCCCAAGGCTTCGCACGGAGAGATCATGGAGACCATCACCGATAAACTATTCACGGAGGACGCCGTCGTCGACGTCGATGGAAAGACATTCCTCCGCTGCACCTTCGATCGGTGCACTTTGAGGTTTCACGGCCGCGCCACCTTCGCCACGGTCGAGTGCCGCATCGGTGTTGGTTGTAGCTTCGAGGTGGTCGACGACGCCAATACCGTCATCCGGCAACTTCGTTACATGCGCAGCTACGGCGGCATCCTCAGCGGTGTCGTCGACTATTATCTGTCGGAAGGCGCCACGCCATCCGCGAAGCTGCATTGAACTGCGCATAAACTCAGTGGCGATGCCTGACGCTTCAGCGTGAAGGTACGGCTGAGTCCTGGCGTGCCCTCGCGCTCGCGCCACATTTAACGAAATATCGAAGTGCTAGAGTGCGTTTCGGCAATCGGCAAATTGTTTTGCCGATTCCTCAGGTTATGGTATTTTTCGCAGTAGAAAAATCATATCTGCCCTGACGCACGGTTAAACGGGATCGTGGAGCGCACTCGGGGCTCACTCAAAGGGGATTTCAAAAATGCAAAAAACTCCCAGGAATCTTCGGTATTGCGTCGCATTATTGGTGGTTGCTGGAGGCTCGGCACTCGGCGCGATTGCCCATGCGGCCGATGCGCCGCC
>JBEKOK010000340.1:0-3691 GCA_049521875.1 Steroidobacteraceae bacterium | reverse complement strand
GATTGGGCAGCCCCATCGTCTGATTGGCCGGCACAGTATCGCCAGGGGAAAAGCCAATAATATTTGGTACGACGACAGAGCTTAATGTCGAAGAGTAACTGCCCGAGATACCGAATCCGTCCAGCCACGAGGCCGCCATGCTGAACGGCAACGAGGCCGCCAGCTCCAAGCCGCGGAGGTTGCCGCCGTGGCCATTGACCTCGCCAGAGTATGTGCCGTCCCAGCCGGTGGCCGGCTCAGTGAGACCCAGCTCCGGTCCGATCTTCGAGTAGTCATAGCCGCCATAGTTGGTGAACGGCGTGATGTAAGTGTTCAGCAACTTATAAAAAATTGCCCCGCTGACATAGGCCTGATTCTGGAAATATTTTTCATACGACAGGTCCAGCGCAAAGGCCTTGAATGGCTTCAGATACGGATTGCCGGCTGTTCCTACCGGGGTGCCATATTCGGGGTTCGTAACAGCGACACTTGTGTCGATGCTGACCGCCAACGAGTTCGCCATGTATGTCATGTCGGGTCGGGCGATTTCCTCAGCCGCCGCGAAGCGCAGCAGATTACCACTGCCAAAGTCTCCGACCAGATTCAGGGACGGCAGGAAGTCGCTATACGTCGTACCTTCCGTAGAGAGCCCCGCCGCCGGATTGGTGAGGGTGACCTGCGTGCCGACGTTCGCGACGTAGCCGGACGAAGACTGGTTGGTGAACACCCACTGCGCGCCGACATTGCCGCGCACTGGGATGCCGAACCAATTGGTGTTGATATCGAGCTTGCCGTAAATAGTAGTGACCTTCTCAAAGACCTCCCAGGTCTTCCCGAGTATCTGGTTATTGAACTTCGGCAGGATCGTCGCGCCCGGAAAGAGAGTGGCGTCAGGGGTGAACGACAGGAGGCTAAGGTTCGTGCCACCGACACCATTCAGCACGGTAGCTGCCGGGAATGGAATATCTCCATAGCCGCCCGGCTGAGTGGAGACGACTAGACCCTCGACCGTATTGTAATCCTTGCTGCGATCCGAATAATTACCGCCGAACTGCAGCCTACTGAATAACGTGTTGGTCAGATCGTGGGTAAAGTCGAGGCGGATGGCAGTCAGTTTGTCGGTGATCGTCGGTCCCTTGCTGTAACCGGCTTGTGGAACCGTCATCCCTGCGAATGGACTTCCTGCCGGATAGCTCACGCCGCTCCAGCCGTCGATGTCGTGTATGAACAGCGTGGCCGGATTGGTATAAGGCGCGCTGAGCGAGATCTGCGGGAGGCCGCCACTGATAGCGGCGCTGCCATTCGTGAACGAAAGGGCTTCGGCACCATCGACCGTCGCGTAGGTCTCGATGTCGCGCTCGATATTGGTTGCTTGATTGTGGTTGATGTCGATCGAGGCACGCCAGGTGTCGGAGAACTGCAGCGCGTTGTTCCAGCCGAAGGACTCAAGCGTTTCTTCGTTGGTGATGGCCTCGTTACGGTCGATCAAATACGCCTGCCCGCCGGCTATGCCGGCATACGGGGCCATATCAATCGTGCCCGTATCCACGTTACCGTCGACCACGGTCGCGTCGGTGATTGCAAGCCCACCGAAGCTTGCCTGCGCCTCCGTGATGTGCTGCGTCATATCGATCTTGGCGTAGTAGTAGTCGATCTCGCTGGTGAAATTGTCGGTCGGAGCGAACTTGATGATCGCCGCGCCACCGTCTTTCTTGTTGGTGTTCTGATAGGTCGCGTAGTTAATGCCCTCGAGAAAGTTGGCCGGGCCTATATTCGCACCACCTGAGTCGGTCACGTTTGTAAAGGCGCCGCTGCCCCAGGTACTGTCATTGATCGTCGAATTGTCGTTGCCCTGGTGTACAAAGCCGACTGCGACACCTAGCTTCCGATCCGCGAACTGATCAATGAAGCTTAGTGTCCATCGATCACCCTTACCAACAGGGGTCTCCGGGACCCCTTCGTTCAATCGGTCCTCTTCATAGGTAAACTTGGCGATCAAGTGATCGTAGGCGAGCGGGTCGATCAGTCGCTGATCGATCGTGCCGGCGAGGCCCGCCGTCATCAGTGCGGCATCGCCGCTCTTGTAGACGGTTGCGCCGGAGATCAGCTCGGCCGGGTAGACGCTAAGGTCCACCGCGCGACTGTCGAGCGTGCTCGTCTGTTCGCGACCGTTCATCAGGTAGCCGTTAAAATCCGGTCCCAGGCCGCGGATGCTGATGCTGGTCGCATTTCCCTGGCTATCGCGCTGCGTGGTCACGCCCGGCAGGCGCGCCAGCGACTCGGCGATCGTCGTGTCGGGCAGCTTGCCAATGTCTTCGGCGGAGAGGGTCTCCTCGATATCATTGGACTTCTTTTTGGCGTTGATCGCAGTCTCGATGGCTGCGCGAATGCCCGTAATCGTTACTTCCTCGACTGGCTCACCCGGCGTCGCAGCGGCTGCGGTCGGGTCGCTGTCGGCAGCGCGCGCAGCGCTGCCGGCGGCCATCAGCAGAATGGCGCAGCCCACGGCGGTGGAGCTGACAGCGAATCCCCGCGAGCGAATCAGCGGACGAAGCGTACGGAGCGTCTGAGTATTCTTCACCTGGTTCTCCCCTGAATAATCTCGATATAGGCAAGCCGCAGCGCAGTTGGCGCTGTGAATTTCGAAACTGCTTTCCCCCAAAACCTGAGCGAGTCGATTAGTAACTTTGGAAACTCTGCTCGAGTTCAACCTGCGGATCATCTTAAACATCCTGCGCAGCGCGCCAACCCCCCCGCATACGTATTCATCGCAAATCGCGGTCGATGTGTTGCGCCGGCGACACGCCAGCCGCCATGGCGACTAGGCCCTGGCCAAGCGGATCAGGGGCTGCAAATTCCGCCTCTGCCACGGTCACCCAGCACTACCGCGTCGCGCTCCGCGGGCAATGCAATGCATACAGGAGATCGCGAGCGTTCGCGGCGATCGAGCGCGCACCGGGTCATTGGCAGGGCGCTGGCCGTGCGCCTCAACGCGTTGGTGAGCACCCACAGGCGGGATGGGCTGCTGCGCCAGGTGAGGAACAGCCTTGATGGGGAAACTTTCTGGCGACAGACCGTGTCAAATTCGCCAGGCAACATGTCTGGGACTGGAGTTTGCGAATGCTCAGCCGACTCCCGCAAGCCCGAAGGCTTGCCCCAGCAGGGCATGGAGCACTCGCTGTGCCCTGAGCGGCGCGACGAAGACGCATGAACAGTTCGAGCGCGATTCGGCTGTCTTTTCAGCACAACGATCGGAGACAGTAATGAATAACCTGAAGTGGGCTTTGCGCTGTGCCGCCCTGATCGCCAGCACCGCCGGGCTAGCCGCAGGTGCCGGCGGTACTTGGCCCAGCGAACCCGACATCGCCCTGGCTCCGGCATACGAGACCGCGCTGCGCACCACCTACGGTGAACCCGAGGGTCCAGTGCTGCGCAAGATTGTCGGTGAACGCGTAAGCACGGCACTCCGTGGCCGGGATTGCGGTAGCGCCGCTCGGCTGGAAATTACGTTGCTGGATGCCCGGCCGACACATCCAACCGATAAGCAGATCGACGACGACGGGTCCATCGACCGGCTGCGCACCCACTACATGGGAGGAGCCTCGTTCACTGCAAGGTTCCTGAGCACCGATGGCAACGACCTCAAATCGCTGCGCTACGAGTGGTACGCGGAAAACGATCATCTGGGTTCAAAAGCAGCTGAGCCCTGGGG
>JBEKOK010000339.1:0-3700 GCA_049521875.1 Steroidobacteraceae bacterium | reverse complement strand
TGATCTTGATCGCTCCACCACAATGCTCGCAGAACGGGGTTTTACGCCGAATCGACGCGCTCGCCGGCGGCCGTTAGTATCGGCAATAGGCGATTTACTTAGAGGCTAAGTTGGTGACAATCATAAGACCAAACCTCGGTGCCCATGTGGGCAAGGCCCACAATAGTCTCACATTCTCCCAAGCGTATGCGTTCGCGGCGGCAAATCCGACGACTATCTACAAGACGACGGGCAATCTTACTCCGTTCACGGTACGAGCCACTGTCCGTGGCCCAACCAGTAAGCACCACGGCGAAAAGGTATTGAGATTTATGAGCGGGAAGCGAGAGCGCGCCTGCGCATACAAAGACTGCTGGGGATTCAAGACTAACTGCGAAAAGACCCATATCGACTGCTACACCGAGGCGATGTAGCGGCGCAATGGCGGAATCTGCGGCGCAGGCGCAGCGCCTTTAAGTAAGGATTGAATTATGAGCGGTCACAACGCGAAAGCCGTCTGTGAATGCGTGGCCGCCATCTCGGCGCTTTTCGCCGCGGCGGCATGGTTTGCATCTGCCCTTCATCCCGTCGGCATGTCTGGACCTGGGGTCTACATGCCCGCAGACAGGAACCATCCACTATGGGCGCAGATGGCAGCCCGCGGGCGGAAAATTCTTCGCGGGAGTCGATTGAATCAAATAGCGGCAGCGCTGACCGGGGTTTCGGCTCTAGCGCAGTTTTTCTCGTGGACACTTGCTTGAGCGTAGCACTGAAAATGCCAGCAGGGGGGTGCAGACCCCGGGGGCTCATTCCATCGGCCTTTTGGCCAATACCTCATTCTCCGGCCTTCTCCGCAGATAAAAGCTCGTGGGCATACCATGGGGATCTGCTTCCACAACCCTTTCCCATCCCTCGAATTCAAGCCCTGGCAGACGCGAAATGGGAACCCAGCCAAGGCGATAACCCAACGCTTCGAGCTTTGCATGAATGCCGCTTGTGACCGGATAGTGGAAATCGACCCATAGCTCGGCGATCGGCGCCGGCGGCGGCGGCACGCGCTCACCAGGCCTCGAACACGGCTGCCATGTGATTTTGTGCTCCCGGATGTACACCTGCTGCGTCAGAATCAGGAAACCAAATTGCATCCCGCCAGGAATCGATTTGGATCGATTGGTGTCGAAGTGGTGCACGATGTCCCGACCAAATGTAGTTCTCAGCCCGAGTTCGTTCGCTTCGTCGATGCGCACTTCCTTGTCAGACACGTCACTGAGTATCCAGATCACGTCGCGAGGCGGCAGCTCGCGGCCGAGTGCGTCGAGATGGATTACTCGTGGCGCTAGCTGGATGCGTGACCCAATGAGCTTTTTCAGTTGTTCGAGATTCATGACCGCGCATCCGAGGCGGATGCTGGATGAGATTGAAGTAGTTGCGACTCGCCTAGGCACGGATGATGACATGTGTCCGGACGGCGGCCACCCACTCGTTGAGATTTGAAACCATCGGCTCGGTTGCAGGTAATACGACACCATGAACGTTGGTCGAATAGCGCAGATGAAACGGCCTATTGTGCAAATCGCTAAGGCGAGCTACCCAGGAAGGTGCAACTATCGGTATGGGCGCGCCTTTCGATGTAGCCAGGTTCCAAAGACCGATCAGATTGTGGCCAAGATCCTTTCCCGTAAGTACCTTTTCCTCGATTCCCGCGTGCGACAGGCAGGCCTTGAGCAAGCATTCGAGAACGTGTGCGCATAGCAAGACATTTGCGAGCGCGCCCGAAAGATTCGAAGCTGCAAGTATTGCGACTCCGGGCATAAGCCCTTCAGCGACGCCGAGATATGTATATGGCGGCGCCGCGGGTAGGATAATGTCTCTTCCTTCGACGATCGCGGCAGTGCCCACGTTCGTTACGGTCATAGCGGATCTCCTGATGGAACGGCGAGTACGAGAATCTGGCTGATTGTAGCAGTGTGTAGGGGGGAGCATTAAATCAAGGGATAGAACTCATAGCCCGCCTATTGCGAACTCGGGTAGTGCGCGATTGGATTCAGGGTCGAGGCCGCAGCGGCATCAGAGCGGCGAGCGGCGGACTGATCGAATCACAGTAGGAATAGTGCATGCTGCCATTCCGTACTTCATCAGGCTTTGAGCCATGGTCCTTCGAATAGCCATACGTGATCGCCGGCGCCCCCTAGACCGGCCATGAACGCATTCGTCGATTGCTGCACGGACTGCATCAATGCCAGCGGCCTGAAAATCGTCATCCCACCCACTGATCGTGGACACTCGAGCGGAATCGGTGGCGTCCGCCGCGGAATTCCCGGCGTCGTCCACGATCACCCGGAATCACTGTCCACGTTGGCTGGAATACGCAGGCAGCGGTAAATGTGAGCGGACCCCCAATGCGGTGGGGCCAGAGGAACGGCACATCGCAGCGCGCATGTGGGACCAGTAGAAAGCGAAGTATTAATTTTGTTACTACTTCGTGCTACTCACACGGCTTTGTGCGGAGGCATAAGAGTGCTACTACGCAACTGGTGGCTTCAGCGTCAGGGCCGCAGTGGTGTCAATTCGACTGCGGCCCCTGCTTCGCTACAGCTGGAATACTAGACGCGTCCACTCATCATCAGGTGCGAAGGGCCCGTGAATTGACCCGAAGCAGCCCTTGGACGGCACCGATCGCTCTAGGTCGGAGATCGCCCAATGCACGTACACGCGATGGTCGTCGGGATCGACTTCTTTGACGATACCCAGCGCGCGAATTTCAATGTCAGAGGCTCCTTGACCTAGCATTTTCTTGATCGCAATCCGGTCCCCCTCCCTAATCTGATCTCGTCGCTGTGCCTGAGCCGGCTGTTCCGCCTCGCTCCAGCCGAGAAACCAGTACCCTCGACGGACGAAAGTTTCTAGTTGATCGTCTTGCCCGCCCCACATCGCTCCAACAACCCAATAGCTCATAACGACAGTTCCTTTTGCATGATTGATTACGCCCAGCAACCCGGCGGCACGCTGCTGCCGAACATGTTGCGGGCCTCCTACGTTTGAGCAGAGCAATACACTCTCCTTTCATTCTTCAGATCTTGCTATTTTCCGATGGGCGAATGGGAATTTTCAGCGATTAGAATCGTTGTCCGGTGTTATCATCTTTCAGGTCAGTCATGAAAAATGTCCACTCTGCGCCGAGATAATCCAGGACGGGGCCGTTCGCTGCAAGCACTGCGGGGGACCTGGCGGCCTACTCGTCGGCGGCAGCGGCGGCCAAGACCAAAGCTGCGGCACGAGCGATCGGCACCGCAACAACTGTGATGTTTGTCGGCATCGCTGGTTACATGGTTGCTACGGGCTCAAATCCCGCATCCCGAAAATCTTCGGGGCAATCAGCGGGTCACTCAGCTCTTTTGCGTGTCAAGGAAGGTGCCGCTCTACGCCACAGCGCTCATCGGAGGCCTCGGGTTGGGGGCGAGCGGCGAGATTACGATCCCGATGGGTCCTGGCCTTCCCAAAGGATTCTCTTTTTACGCTGTCCACAGCTGTATCGGGTCCATGACGGCATAGGAGTTGTCCTTAAAAGCTCATTGCCAGGAGGCGACTATCAGTTTCCTCGTGACCTCAAGCTCCTGCCGTTCGATGGGTCACGCTCCGCTGCGCCTTGGAAGGGTCGCGGCTTGGTCGGTGCCGCCATAGCGTTGTAGTGGTTTATTCAGATCGGCGGAGCTATAAACTG
>JBEKOK010000338.1:0-3768 GCA_049521875.1 Steroidobacteraceae bacterium | reverse complement strand
CAGCCGCCATTCACCCGAGCTGGTGCGCTCGACCTTCGTGACTTCGGTCTGCTCGTGGATCTGTGCGCCGCCGGCGCGCGCGCCTTTGCGCAGCGCCATCGTCAGGTCAGCTGGCGCGATATGACCATCATCGGGATGGTAGAGCGCGCCGATCAGCTTCGGGGTATCCGCATCGCCGCCGACATTCACCAGCGGCCACAGCTCCTTCACCTGGGCCGCGGTGATCACCTCGAAGGGCACGCCAATCGTGTTAGCGGTGCCGCAATATTTGAGGTACTCATCCATGCGCGCCTTGTTGGTGGCGAGGCGCAAATTGCCGGTGACGTGGAAGCTCACATCCTGGCCGGTCTCAGCGGGCAGGCGTTTGTACAAATCGACCGAATACTTGTGCAGCTGGCCAACCGTGTAGCTCATATTGAACAGCGGCAGCAGTCCGGCAGCGTGCCAGGTCGAGCCGGCGGTCAGTTCCGAGCGCTCGAGCAGTACGGCATCGGACCAGCCTTTCTTGGCCAGATGGTAGAGCGTACTGACGCCCACCACGCCGCCACCGATCACTACCACCCGCGCATGTGTCTTCATATTTGATCCGGCTCCGGTTGCGCACGTCGCGACACCCTGTTGAGCCAGAGCGCGGCACTCGTGATCCTCTGATCGTGTCGCAGTGTAGCCCGTGAGCGCTGGGGCAATACTCCATTTGCGACAGACACCTACTGAATTGCGCCAACGCACCCGGAAACCTGTATTCAGGGCGTTCCGTTCGCCAGCCGGCTGGCTGCTAAACGCCTCGTTTAGCGAGGCGCTGAGGCCGTTGTCGTAAAACGACCTCGCCGGCGTCGATTTCTGGCAGGTCGCGTTCGTTACAGGATATAATCCATTCGCGACGGGTCCACGGGACCCGCCGTTTCGCGACCGCCTCGGTTTGAGCCTGGCAACGCGGTGCGGAAACAAAAGCCCAGCACCATTGGGATTCCCCCCAGACCGCTTGGGTCAAGGAGTGGACGTGGACTCGACTGTTGCGATTCGCAAGACGCACTACGCGTTCCTGACGCTACCCAACTACTCACTGATCGCGCTGGCGAATGCCATTGAACCGCTGCGCATGGCTAATTTACTAACCGGTCAGAATGCCTACGAGTGCTCGATCGTGACTCTCGATGGCCTGCCGGTCCTGGCCAGCAATGGCCTGCAGCTCACACCGACCGTTGCACTCGATCAGTTGAGCCGCGTCGATATTTACTTTGTCTGTGGCGGCGTCAACGTCAAGAACGCCGTGTCGCCGGCACTGATCGCGGCACTCAAGCGCCTTGCTGGCCAGCGCGCGAGCCTCGGCGCGCTCTGTACCGGCGGCTATGCGCTGGCGCGTGCCGGCGTGCTCGATCAGTACAACGCGACAATTCACTGGGAGAATCTCTCGGCGCTGCGTGAGGAGTTCCCGCGCGTGGCGCTCAGTGACCAGCTCTTCACAATCGATCGGGACCGCTATACATGCTCAGGCGGCGTCGCGCCGCTCGATCTGATGCTGAATCTGATCCGCAGCAAGCTTGGGCCGCGCATCTCACAGCTGGTCTCCGAGCAGTTCATCGTCGATCGGGTGCGCGATGCAAAAGATCGCCAGTATGTGCCGCTGCGCGCGCAGATCGGCGTATCGCACGAGCGGCTGCTGAAGGTCGCCGAGCTGATGGAAGCCAACATCGAGCGCCCGCTTTCGCTCAACGAGATCGCGGGCGCCACCGGGCTGTCACGCCGGCAGATCGAGCGGCTGTTCCAGCGCCACCTGCACTGCGTGCCCAAGCGCTATTACCTGGCGATGCGCCTGCGCCGGGCCCGGGAGCTGCTGTTGAATACCTCGATGCCGATCGTCGAGATCACGACGGCCTGCGGCTTCCAGTCGCCGCCGCACTTTTCCAAGTGCTACCGGGTGCACTTTGGTCATCCGCCCAGTGCCGAACGGCGCGTGCCGGTGGAATCCACTTCGCGCCTCGAACCTTTGCTCGCAGCGGCTTCGCTCTAGCGGCCTACTTAAAAACGACCGTCCGGCTGCCGTTCAAGAACACGCGGCGCTCGATGAAGCGACGTACCGCGGTCGAGAGCGCCCGCCGCTCGGAATCGCGTCCCGCGGCGGTCAGCATGTCTGGAGTGAAGGTGTGGTCCACAGGCTCGACCACCTGCTCGATGATCGGACCTTCGTCCAGATCAGCGGTGACAAAGTGCGCCGTGGCGCCAATGACCTTCACTCCGCGCTCGTAAGCCTGGTGATAAGGCTTGGCGCCTTTGAATCCCGGCAGGAACGAGTGGTGGATGTTGATTGCACGGCCGCGCAGATCGCGGCACAGCGTATCGGAGAGGATTTGCATGTAGCGGGCCAGCACCACCAGCTCGGTGTTTGTCTGGCGCAGCAGCTCGCGCAGTTTCTGCTCCTGGGCCGGTTTGGTCGGCGCCGTAACCGGCAGGTGATGGAATTTCAGACCGCGTGATTCGACAATCGCCCGCAGCGTCTCGTGATTTGAAACCACCGCGGTGATGTCCATCGGCAGCTCGCCGATGCGATGGCGGTACAGCAGATCTTCCAGGCAATGGTCGAACCCCGAGACCATGATCAATACGCGCGGCTTCTCGGCGGTGTCGTAGATCGCCCATTCCATCTGCTCGATACCGGCGACCTCGACAAACTCGCGCCGCAGTCTCTCCACATCGAGCTGCTCCCCGTGCACGCCGCAGAAGGTCGCGCGCAGGAAAAAGCGCTGCGAGAGCGTGTCATCGAACTGGTGCATTTCAGTGATATACATGCGCCGTTCAGCCAGAAAGGTACTGACGCGCGCGGTCGTACCCATGCGGCTTTGGCAGCTCGCCGTCAGGATGTAGAGATGATCGGTATCAAAAAGTATCGACACGATGCCTCCGTCGCCGGCGACCCAAGATGGGATGCGCACCACTAAGGGCAGGCAGTGTATTAGCTGGCACGGACCCTGATTGTCTGATTGCGACCGGAATGGGCACGCGGGCGACTGCCGGAACTGCCAAACGCGACGCTCGCCATGTCGTCTACTGACATGCACTCGTCGCGAAGCGGCTAGTCCCGAGCGGCCAGCGGGCCGTACTATGGGACACACCCCAGCTTGCAGCTAAGCGGCTGGCCGGCCTCAGAAAATTTGGCGGGAGAAGCGGCATGTCGGAAGCGGCGGAAGGCGAATTTGATCTGGCGAGCCTCAACGACCAGGAGCTCACCGAGCAGGTCCACGACGATCTGTACAACGGCCTCAAGGACGAAGTCGAAGAGGCGACACACATCCTGCTCAAGCGCAACTGGAGTGCCGAGCGCGTTCTGAACGATGCGCTGGTCGAGGGCATGCGCATTGTTGGCATCGACTTCCGCGATGGCATCCTGTTCGTGCCCGAAGTGCTGCTCGCTGCCAACGCGATGAAGGCCGGCATGGAAATCCTGCGGCCGCTGCTGGCCGAAACCGGTGTCGAACCGATCGGCAAGGTGGTCATCGGCACCGTCAAGGGCGACATCCACGACATCGGCAAGAACCTGGTCTCGATGATGCTCGAGGGCGCCGGCTTCGAGGTGGTCGATCTGGGGATCAACAACCCGGTTGAGAAATACCTGGACGCGCTCGAGAAACACAAGCCGGACATTCTTGGCATGTCGGCGCTGCTGACGACCACGATGCCCTACATGAAGGTCGTCATCGACACGCTGAAGGAAAAGGGCATGCGCAATGACTACATCGTGCTGGTCGGCGGCGCGCCGCTCAATGAGGAATT
>JBEKOK010000337.1:0-3776 GCA_049521875.1 Steroidobacteraceae bacterium | reverse complement strand
GTGGGGCGGTGGAAGTGAGGTCGGGGATTCTGAAGCGTCTCGTTAGACTAAGCGATTTGAAGCATATCGCCCAGGCCGCCCTCGTGGCGCTCCTGGTCAAGTCTAACCATCAGCGAGACGAATAATGGCATCTTTCACCCTGTCTACAGCCAGTGCCAGTCGTTTCAGATTCAAAGCCGTTCTCTGGATCTTTCTTGGTGTCACGACGCTCTTTGTCTTCATCACGTCAGAGGTCCTTCTGTTCACCGATTACCCCATGTACCACGCTTACCGCCTGCAGGTCATAGCCGACCGCGGCCTCCTCATCCCGCACGCGGTCTGCGGAACTTTCGCTCTGCTGGCCGGCCCTCTGCAGTTCTCGTCGCGCCTTCGGCAGGGTCACGTGAAGCTCCATCGCCTCGTGGGCCGCACGTACTTCATCGCCGTCATCATCGGCGCCTTTACCGGGATTGCCCTTGCCATCGGACGTCCCGGGCTGCCCGGGACCGCCATGCAAGGCGCTGCATGGATTGTCTGCACCACCGCTGCCGTGATCGCCGCGCGTAACAGACAGATCGCCGTGCACCGCCAGTGGATGGCCCGCTCCTATGCGGTCACCTTTACCTTTGTCTCCACTCGTGTACTCAACCTTGTGCCCGCCTACTGGAGCCATCTTGGCGACGTACTGTCGGCGGTTGGCGTCATCGCCTTCACCCTAGCCTCCATCGTTCTGGTCGACCTCGGGCTCAACTGGAACGAACTCACCACGCGCGACAGTTCGACGGTAGCGCATGGTCTATCTCACGAAGCTGGCTCCCTTCACATCCCGGACTGACCAGCCCATAGCCACCCAGCGGTCCAACGATCTTCAGCGCGAATAGAAAAACGGAATCCACCTACACATTGATGGAACATCCGTGAATCAGGAGCAATGCCTTGCAAGATGAAGTTCTCGTCCTCGGTGGCGGAGTGGCAGGCTGTGCGGCTTCCATCGCGCTCGCCCGAAAAGGACGAAGCGTCACCCTGATCGAACGCGAGCCGACGCCGTGCCATAAGGTCTGCGGAGAGTTCCTAAGCGGTGAGGCCCTTGAAGACCTGCATGCTCTTGGCATCGACGTCGCCGCTCTTGGCGCGGTGCCCATCGATTACGTTCGCCTTGCCGCAGCCAGACGCGCCGCGGAGGCTCCGCTACCTTTCCACGCCGCCTCACTCACTCGCAAGGCGCTCGATACAGCTCTCATTGCAGAGGCTGTCACCGCCGGAATCCGCGTCGAGCGCGGTCGCAGTGTGCAGTCGCTCAGCCGCACGACCGCCAACCTCTGGCGGGCTGCGCTCGACGACGGTACCACATACGAAGCTCCAACCGCCTTTCTCGCCACCGGCAAGCACGATCTGCGCGGCCACCGTCGCCCGAAGGACCCTCACCAATGGATCGCCTTGAAGATGTACTATCGATTGTCTGCCGCACAGACCGCTAAGCTGGGGGACGCCTCCGAGTTGACGCTCTATTCCGGAGGCTACGGTGGTATCCAACCGGTGGAAGACGGCATTACGAATTTCTGCTGTGTTGTGCAACGACGGTATTTTGCAAGTGCGGGTCTTCGCTGGGAGGGCCTTCTCGCAAAAATGCAGCAGGACTGTCCCCACCTCGCGATGCGGCTTGACGGCGCGGAGCCGCTGCTCGATAAACCGATCACCATCACTCATATTCCGTACGGTTACCTCCGCCGCGCAACCGAGGATGGGCTCTACTGCATCGGCGATCAGGCAGCCGTAATTCCCTCGTTCACCGGCGATGGGATATCCATCGCCCTGCATACTGCCCGCCGCGCCGCCGCCGCATATCTTGCCGCGGAGCCGGCGTCGGTCTTTCAGCCAAAACTGCGCTCTGCAATGCTGCCCCAGATGCGTCTTGCGGAGGCCGCCGCTAACGGCTTGAACAACGCACTCGCGCGCGCTGTTCTGCCGTTCTGCCTCAGGGTCTGGCCCGGCGCGATGCGCGTAACGGCCAGGCTCACACGCGTTACCCAGCCTGTCGCTGTTGCCCCACCAGGCGTTCGCCAACTGAAATCGCGCCATAGCAAGAATTCTTGGTAGTCAAACCCTCCAGGGGGGAGATCGAATGAAATCCTTCGCAGTCTTGGCCTTCGCGGTCATACTAGCTACAGCCGCACTCGCCCAGCATCATACCTTCGCAGCCAACCCCGATGCCAGCGAGGTCAAGATAACGCTCAACACGACCCACGAGGTCGTCAATGGTACTTTTCACATTCAATCTGGATCGATTGAGTTTGACCGCTCCGCTTCCCATATATCAGGAATAGTTATCGTCGCAGCGGGAAGCGGCAAGACGGGAAACGACAGCCGCGATAAGAAGATGAATAAGGACATTCTCAAGGTGGATGAGTACGCGACCGTCTCCTTTGCACCCAAAACTTACACCGGGACAATCGCGTCATCTGGCGACTCAACCATTCAGGTGAGCGGAGTGTTCACCCTACTCGGCATTCCTCACGACTTGACGATTCCGATGCAAATTCACATGGATGGATCGAAGGCAACAGCGAGGGCGCATTTCATCATTCCCTATGTTCAATGGGGTCTCAAGAACCCGAGCTTCATGTTTTGGAAAGCTGAGAATGACGTTGCGATAGATCTCAATCTCGTCGGCCAGATCTCAAATTAAGCCCTTAGGGATGATTTACGGCGCAATTCTAAACCAAGTTCCTAGGCTAACTTCTGACTTGAGATTGTTTGGAGACCAAAAAAGTCGCCGTGTACGGGCCGGTAAATGTGACGTCTGAGTTTGAGACCTCTCATGTTGAATGCAACAAGGAGATACTAGCCAATAATGAATATGCGTGCGATTGGGTTGGCCACTCTTTGTCTCATCACCGTGCCGGTGCTGGCATTTGCGCAAACCGACGAGATCCAGGTCTACGACGGGGAGATCGCGCCGCCGGGAATCTTCAATCTGATGATCCACAATAACTTCACGCCCAAGGGACGCACGGTGCCCGGCTATCCTGGCGCGATCATCGCCAACCATTCTTATCAAGTCACTGCCGAGTGGGCGTATGGCGTTACGCCGTGGTTCGAGCAGGGACTTTATATGCCTGTGACCTCGCCCTATTCTTCCAACTATGGCTCGACGATTAACGGCTTCAAGATTCGCGAACTATTTGCGCGACCCAACGCTCATCACCATTCCTTCTTCTATGCGGCCAATTTTGAGTTCAGCGTAAACCACCACTACTGGGAGTCAAGGACGATTACCTCCGAGATCAGACCAATCGTAGGGCTACACTTGCATCCGTGGGATTTCATCTACAACCCGATTGTCGACACGGGCTATACCGGCGGCCTTGGAAACCTGCAGTACAACCCATCGGGGAGAGTGGCGTACAACTTCAACGACCGGTGGGCCGTTGCTGCCGAAGAATATGACGGTTTCGGACCGCTGAATGGGTTCTTGCCTCTTTCGAAGCAATTCCACGAGGTCTGGGCGACAACGGATTACTCAGGTAGCAAGTTTCTCGGCCTCAACGTTGAAACCGGTGTCGGCTACGGTTTGACTGCGGCTTCGGACAAATGGACTCTTAAGTTGATGCTGTCACGGAACCTCAACGTCCACCCGTGGCGTCCCTGAGATTGTTAGCAAATTCTGTGCGCACGTCCTTGACAGTCGCGACAGCCATGTCTACATTGTAGGCATGGCTGAGTTGCTTGGCACTTTTGAACAGATTGTTCTCCTCGCGGTTCTAGGCCTGGATGAAGAAGCCTACGGTCGAGCCGTG
>JBEKOK010000336.1:0-3789 GCA_049521875.1 Steroidobacteraceae bacterium | reverse complement strand
ATACGCGATCGCGAATCGTGGCGATGTCGATCAGCTGCTGGGTGCTGGGCGCGAACACCACGACCAGCTGTGGGTTCAGCTGCTCGAGGGCATCGGCAATATCCTGCACGTCCGGAATCCAGGTGCAGTGGACCGCCAGCCCGTTATTGCGCAACAGGCTATTGAGCGCCTCGACCGGATCGCGGGTCGCGCTTTGGACCAGAACAGGAACAGCACTCGTATCGCTCAACAGCCTCTCCCCGGGGCAATCCGCCAAGTCGTTGGGCGTAAGTGCCGGTTTTGCAGTCAAAAGTCTAGCATCATGCGCCTGCCGGATCGTGTGCCAGTCGGCGGAACCGAGTCTTGCCGCCCGGCGCTGGCCCGGTCATTGCCCACGGATCCCATGACGCTGTCACAGGATAATCGTGATTCGCTCTGCTGCATGGCACGCGCTGAAGTCACAAGCCAACGCTTCAAAGTCCCGACACTGACTGCACCCGGCCCGCTCATATGCTCGTTGTAGCCGGCAATTGGCTGCCGGCGCGCGCGATCCTGCGGCTGCCGCCCGCGGCTGGTGCACCGAGTGTGATGCCGTTATCATACGCGGCTCTTTTACCGGCCCGCCCTGCGGCCCGCCACCCAAGAAGCCTCAAGAGCGGTTCAGCCATGTCCAGCTACAGCACCAGCGAAATCCGATCCGGAATGAAGGTCATTCTCGACGGCGACCCGTTCGCCATTGTCGATAACGAATTCGTCAAACCTGGCAAGGGCCAGGCGTTCAATCGCATCAAGATCCGCAACCTGAAGACCGGCCGTACGATCGAGCGCACCTTCAAGTCGGGCGACATGCTGGAAGCGGCCGATGTGATGGATATGGAAATGCAGTACCTCTACAACGACGGTACCTTCTGGCACTTCATGGTCCCGGAGAACTTTGAGCAGTATCAGACCGACAAGAACGTGATTGGCGATTCGGCGGTCTGGCTCAAAGATGGCATGGTTTGCATCATCACGCTGTGGAACAACGTGCCGCTGGTCGTGACGCCGCCGATGCACGTCGAGCTGCTGGTCGTCGAGACGGACCCCGGCCTGCGCGGCGACACGGCAACCGGTGGCCAGAAACCGGCCAAGCTCGAGACTGGCGCGGTAGTGCGCGTGCCGCTGTTCATCAACGAGGGTGAGACGATCCGCGTGGATACCCGAACTGGCGATTATCTCTCGCGCGGCAAGCAGTAGCGCTGCCCGCATCGCTGCTCGATCCGGCTACACCCGATCCATCGCAAAGGGTAGCGCTTCGCTGATGTGGCTGGCGCCGATGGCGAGCATCACCAGTCGATCGAATCCGAGCGCGACGCCGGCGCAGGGCGGCAGTCCAGCGCTCAGCGCAGCCAGCAGCCGCTGGTCAATCTCAGGCACGGGCAGTCCGCGCTGCGCGCGTAAGCGCTGATCCTCGGCAAAGCGCGCGCACTGCTGATCAGCGCTGGCCAGCTCCTCAAAGCCATTGGCCAGCTCAATGCCACCGCGGTAGAGCTCAAAGCGCAGTGCCACGCGCTCATCGTGCGGATCCAGCCGTGCGAGACTCGCCTGGCTGGCCGGGTAGCGGTGCACGAAGCACGGCCCGTGCTGGCCGAGCCCCGGGCCAAGCCGCGCGCCGATCAGCAGATCGAGCAGCCCGTCCCGGTCCAGCTGCTGGCTTAGGCGCGCATCAAAGCCGAGCGCCTCAGCGGCGCTGCGCAGGCTTGCCTCGGAGTCCTGCAAGGGGTCAATACCGAGCGTGCGCTCGAACAGGGCGGCATATGAGACCAGCTCGGTCGCGCTGCCGGCTGCCGCGCCCAGCAGCTCGCGCACGAGCGCGTCGACTTCCTGCATCAGGGCCTCGAGTGAGTAACCGAGCCGGTACCACTCGATCAGCGTGAATTCCCCATTGTGCAGCGGACCCTGCTCCTCGCCGCGAAACACATGCGCAATCTGGTAGATGTCGCCGCTGCCGGCGGCCAGCAGTCGCTTCATCGCATATTCGGGCGAAGTCTGCAGGTAGCCTTGCCGGCCCGTGCCCGCTGGCAGATCGGCGCGCAATGCATGAATCTGTGGATCGGTAACGCCGCAGCTCATCAGCGCCGGTGTGTCGACTTCCAGTACTCCGCGGGCTGCAAAGAAGGCGCGGGTGCGTGCCAGCAACGCGGCCCGCGTGCGCAGTGTCGCGAGCGCAGCGCCCGGGGCCCAGTCCGATGGGGCGCCGCTCATGGTGGGGCAGGGCGCAGCTGCCCGAGGCGCTCTCCGACGCGTACGAGCTGGCCGGCGCCAAAGTCCGGACGCCAGCGCGCCGGCCCCGGGGGCAACAGCAGAATCACCGTCGAGCCCATGTTAAAGCGCGCCATCTCTGCACCCCTGCGCAGTAGCAGCGGCACGTGCGGATTGGCTGCCAGTGGGTTCGGTCCGCCGGCACGTCGTGGGGTGACCTCGCCGTGCCAGAGCGTGCGCATGCTGCCGACAAACAGCGCCCCGACCAGGACCAGCGCAAATGGGCCATCAATCGATTCAAACAGGCAGATGATCCGCTCGTTGCGCGCAAACAATCCGGGCACCAGCGCTGCGGTCGTCTGGTTCACGCTGAACAGACTCCCCGGCACGTGCCAGGCGCCGCTCAGTTGCCCATCGAGCGGCATGTGAATGCGATGGTAGTTAAAGGGGGCCAGGTAAATGGTCGCGAAGCGGCCACCGCGGAATTGCTCGACCGAATGCGTGGACTCGGCCAGCAGTTCCCCGAGCGTGTAGTCGTGGCCCTTGGCCTGGTAGAGCCGATCCTCGCGCAGCTCGCCCGCCTGGCTGACCGTGCCGTCGACCGGGCTGGCAATCGCATCTGCCTCCGCCGGTACCGGGCGCGCGTCACTGCGCAGGGCGCGCGTGAAGAACGCGTTGAAGGAGACGTAGGCGTGCGGATCGCTGACTTCGGCATCGCTCATGTCCGGCTTGAAGCCACGCATGAAGGCGCCGATGAGCGCGTCCTTCAGCCAGCGGATGCGGCTGCGGGTCAGCCGATAGACCACGCTCGAGAGCAGATGCTGGGGCAGCAGGTACTGCAGGCCGACGAAGGCCCGATCACGCAGCCTCACGCTGCCCACGCTTACAGAACCGCCGCCTGGCCGATGCGCGCCAGATCAGCGTGCAACGCCGGCGCCGAGAACGGCGGCGAAAACACCGCGGCGATGCGTCCACGCGTGTCGAGCAGATACAGGGTTGCCGAGTGATCGACCGTGTAGCTGCCATCGGGCAGCGTGACACGCTCGGCAATGGCGCCAAAATTGCGCAGCAACACCGGCAGATCCTTGCGCTCCGGACGCAGACCGACAAAATCGGGGCTGAATGCCGCCAGGTACTGGCGCAAGGCAGCGGCCGAATCACGCTCCGGATCTACGGTCACGAACAGCACGCGCAAGCCCGGAATTGGCGGGTCGCGCTGCAGTTGGGCCAGCGTAGTGAGCGTGGTTGGACACAAGTCGGGGCAGAAGGTGAAGCCAAAAAACACCAGGCTCGCATGCCCGCGCAGTGACTGCTCGGTGAAGCTCTGGCCCGCGAGGTCGGTCAGTCGCACGGTGCCGATCGAGCGGCTCTCGGGCAGCCAGGTTCCGGTCTCGATCGTCACGCTCGGGTGTGCGAGCATGCGCGCGAGCAAGGCGCCGCCGATGACGGCGATGACCCCGAGCAGGATCAGCCAGGGCAAAGTTCGACGAATCTGCATGCCGCGATTATCTCACAAGCACTCACCCTCCCGCGCGCGCGCCGCGGCTCCGGTGACGCTGCGCCAGTGTC
>JBEKOK010000335.1:0-3802 GCA_049521875.1 Steroidobacteraceae bacterium | reverse complement strand
TGGCGGAGCGGACGGGACTCGAACCCGCGACCCCCGGCGTGACAGGCCGGTATTCTAACCAGCTGAACTACCGCTCCGCATAAAGTTGGTGGGTGCTGAGGGGATCGAACCCCCGACATTCGCCTTGTAAGGGCGACGCTCTACCAGCTGAGCTAAGCACCCCGTGAACAGCGCGTCGGGACCTTCCAATAAGGCCCCCCTGCGAAAAGCGGCGTAGTCTAAGGGATCAGGCCGCAAGATGCCAAGGGATCTTGCGGCCTTATTTTGCCTTGATGCGCACCCGCCTGCGGCCCGGGCGGGAGGCTCTAGAGCCTCCTGCCACGCCTGGCTGCAAATCAGTGCGCCTGGACCAGCTTGGAGCTGCGCTTGCCGCTGCGACGGCTCTTGCGCACCGGCGCGGTGCCGGGCACCTCGACTGCACCTTCGACGACGCGCGGTACGGGCCTGCGCGTCAGTGCAATCTCCAGCACTTCATCGATCCAGCGCACCGGACGGATGTCGAGTTTGCCCTTAACATTTTCCGGAATCTCGACCAGATCCTTGCGATTCTCCTCAGGGATCAGGACGATCGCGATGCCGCCGCGCTGTGCTGCGAGCAACTTTTCCTTTAGTCCGCCAATCGGCAGGACCTCGCCACGCAGCGTGATCTCACCGGTCATCGCGACATCCGAGCGCACCGGGATGCGCGTGAGCGCCGAGACCAGGGCCGTGCACATGCCAATGCCTGCGCTCGGCCCGTCCTTGGGCGTTGCCCCTTCGGGCATATGCAGATGGACGTCATGCTTCTGGTAAAAGTCGGTGTCGAGGCCCAGCACATCGGCGCGGCTGCGCACGACGCTCATCGCCGCCTGGATCGACTCCTGCATCACTTCGCCCAGCTGGCCCGTGTGCTGCAGCTTGCCCTTGCCCGGAACCACAGCGGCCTCGATCGTCAGCAGTTCGCCGCCGACCTCGGTCCACGCCAGGCCCGTGACCTGCCCGATCCGGTTTTCATCCTCGGCCTTGCCATAGCGGAAGCGACGCACGCCCAGATACTTATCCAGATTACGCGGCGTGACCGACACGTGTTTGCCAGCATCCTTATCGAGCAGCAGCTGCTTGACCGCCTTGCGGCTGATCTTGGCGATCTCGCGCTCGAGATTGCGCACGCCGGCTTCGCGCGTGTAATAGCGCACGATGTCGAGGAGCGATCCATCGGAGACCTTCAGTTCCCCGTCCTTCAAGCCATTCTGCTTGGTCTGTTTCGGCACCAGGTAACGCCGGCCGATGTTGAGCTTCTCATCCTCGGTGTAGCCAGGCAGCCGGATCACTTCCATGCGATCCAGCAGTGGCGCCGGAATGTTCAGCGAGTTGGCGGTGCATACGAACATCACCTCGGAGAGGTCGAAATCCACCTCCAGGTAGTGATCGGAGAACGCCGCGTTCTGCTCCGGATCGAGCACCTCGAGCAGTGCCGAGGAGGGATCGCCACGGAAATCCATGGCCATCTTGTCGACCTCATCGAGCAGGAACAGCGGGTTGTGCACGCCAGCCTTGGACATGTTCTGGATGATCTTGCCCGGCATCGAACCGATGTAGGTGCGCCGGTGACCACGGATCTCCGCCTCATCGCGCACGCCGCCTAAGGACATGCGCACGAACTTGCGGTTCGTGGCCCGCGCCATGCTCTGGCCGAGGCTGGTCTTGCCAACACCGGGCGGTCCGACCAGACACAGGATCGGTCCCTTGATCTTCTCCACACGCTGCAGCACCGCCAGGTACTCGACGATGCGCTCCTTGACCTTCTCGAGCCCATAGTGATCCTCATCGAGGACCGTCTGCGCGTTGTTGATGTCCTTGTGCAGCCGCGTGCGCTTCTTCCACGGCACCTTGACCAGCCAGTCGACGTAGTTGCGCACCACGGTGGCTTCGGCCGACATCGGCGACATCATCTTCAGCTTGTTGATCTCGGCGCTGGCCTTCTCGCGCGCCTCCTTGCTCATGCCGGCCTTGGCCACCTTCTGCTCGAGATCGGCAATCTCGTTGGTGCCATCCTCCATCTCCCCGAGCTCTTTCTGGATCGCCTTCATCTGCTCGTTGAGGTAGTACTCGCGCTGGCTCTTTTCCATCTGCGCCTTGACGCGGCCACGGATGCGCTTCTCGATCTGCAGCACGTCCATCTCGCCCTCGATGGCGACCAGGACATGCTCGAGGCGCTTGCGCACGTCGAGAATCTCGAGCACCTTCTGTTTCTCGGCGAGCTTGAGCGCCATGTGCGCGGCCACCGTATCGGCAAGGCGTCCCGGCTGCTCGATGCCGGCCAGAGCAGTCAGCACCTCGGGCGGAACCTTCTTGTTGAGCTTGACGTACTGCTCGAACTGCGACACGACCGAGCGCACCAGCACGTCCATCTCGCGCTCTTCGTACTGATCCAGATCCTGTTCGACCGCGATCTCCGCGGCGTAGTAATCGCCGGTGTGCAGCTGGGTCACGCGCGCGCGGTCCACGCCCTCGACCAGCACCTTGACAGTGCCATCGGGGAGCTTGAGCAGCTGCAGAATGGTCGCGACCGTGCCAAAGTTGTGCAGGTCGGCGAGCTTGGGGTCCTCGACATCGGCCTGGCGCTGGGCCACCAGCATGATGCGCTTGTCGGCCTTCATCGCCGCATCGAGCGCCTGGATCGATTTTTCGCGTCCCACGAACAGCGGGATCACCATGTGGGGATAGACCACCACATCGCGCAGCGGCAGCACCGGAATACGTGCGACGGGGTTCGGCGGAAGAATTTCTGGGGTATCGGTCACTCTGGCCTCTACGAGGTGGGGTGAAGGACGCAAGCACACATCTTGGGTCGACCCTGCGAGTCTATACCCAGTCTACATAAGGTATGGGGCGCCGGACCGTAATTTCAACGGCGCGGCCAGCGCAAACTTGAATGGGTTCCGAAGGAGAGACAGAGACACTGCGGCATACGCTGCGGGTCCGGTACCCCGCAGCCCCGCCCGGGAGCTCGGGGCTAGCCGTGCCCGGCGACACCAGCGCGCCGCGGCTCTTCGACCGGCGTGAGACGGGCATCCTCAGTGCGATACACAACGTAGGGTTTCGTGGCCCCTTCAATGACCGCCTCGTCCACCACAACCTTGGACACATTGCGCAGCGATGGCAGGTCGTACATGGTGTCGAGCAGCACCGTTTCGAGGATCGTGCGCAGGCCGCGGGCGCCAGTCTTGCGCTGCATCGCACGACGGGACACCGCCCGCAGTGCATCGTCGCGGAACTCGAGCTCTGAGCCTTCCATCTCAAAGAGCTTCCGATACTGCTTGGTCAGTGCGTTCTTGGGCTCGGTCAGGATCGACATCAGCGCGGCCTCATCCAGCTCATCGAGCGTCGCCACCACCGGCAGGCGGCCGACGAACTCCGGGATCAGGCCAAATTTGATCAGATCCTCCGGCTCCACGTCGTGGAACAGGTCTGAGCCGTGCGGGCGCTCCTTGGCGCCGCGGACCTCGGAGGTGAAGCCGATACCGCTCTTCTGCGTGCGGTTCATGATGATCTTTTCGAGCCCGGCAAAGGCACCGCCGCACACGAACAGGATATTGGAGGTATCGACCTGCAGGAACTCCTGCTGGGGATGCTTGCGCCCACCCTGCGGCGGGACCGAGGCAATCGTGCCCTCGATCAGCTTGAGCAGCGCCTGCTGCACGCCTTCCCCGGACACGTCGCGCGTGATCGAGGGGTTGTCGCTCTTGCGGGAAATCTTGTCGATTTCATCGATGTAGACAATGCCGGTCTGGGCCTTCTCGACATCGTAATCGCACTTCTG
>JBEKOK010000334.1:0-3856 GCA_049521875.1 Steroidobacteraceae bacterium | reverse complement strand
TGCGGGTCACCGTCACCAGCGTGCGGCCGGTCGAGGGCATGGTGGATCTGGAGCTTGCAGCCACGTGAGCGGTGCGGTCCGGGCAGAGGCATCGAGGCGGTGAGTTCGCCCGAAAAGGTCTATGGCATTCACAGCGTGCGCGCGCTGCTGCAACGTGCGCCTGCGCGCGTACACCGGCTGTGGCTGGCACGCGCACGTCAGGATGAGCGCGTGCAGTCGATTGAAGCACTCGCGGAGCAGGCAGGCATTACGGTCGAACGCGTAGAGCCCGCACGCTTGCAGGGCCTGGTCGGCGATGCCGTCCATCAGGGCGTGGTCGCCGAGATCGAGCCGCTGAAAGCCTGGCGCGAGGATGATCTGTACGCTGCGCTGGAAAGCGCCCACTCCCCCTTGCTGCTGGCGCTGGATGGTGTCCAGGATCCGCATAACCTCGGGGCCTGCCTGCGCACTGCCGATGCCTGCGGCGTATTGGCGCTGATCATCCCTAAGGATCGGGCCGCCTCGCTCAATGCAACCGCCCGCAAAGTCGCTGCCGGTGCCGCGGAATCCACGCCGGTCGTGGCGGTAACCAACCTGGCCCGCACGCTCGGACTCCTCAAGGAAGCTGGCGTCTGGATCGCAGGGGCCGATGCAAACGCACCGAAGCCGGCTTCGGCCGTCGATCTGACCGGATCCTGTTGCCTGGTGCTCGGGGCCGAGGGCGCGGGTCTTCGGGAGCTGACCCGTCGGCACTGCGACTGGCTGGTCAGCCTGCCGAGCCTCGGCGCCGTGGAGAGCCTGAATGTCTCGGTAGCCACCGGGATGCTCTTATATGAGGCCCTGCGCCAGCGGCAGGGCTCGCCGCCACGCCGATAGGCCGGATTTTGGGGTTTTGAGGCTGCTTTTAGTTTGCTTGCGGGGGCAGGCTTCGGGTATTCTTCCCGGCCGTTTTAACCCGGCCAACGGGAGCCTCTGGGCTCCGCTGACCGTGGCTCCTTGCCGCACTGTCCAATCGCCTCGGACGGGCGGCTCACTTTACTGATCCATGAGGAGGATTCATGAGGCACTATGAGATCGTATTCCTGGTCCATCCGGACCAGAGCGAGCAGGTTCCTGCGATGATCGAGCGCTACCGGAGCCTCCTGACGACAGGAGGTGGCGCGGTGCACCGGCTCGAAGACTGGGGACGCCGTCAGCTTGCCTTCCCGATTGCCAAGGTCCACAAAGCGCACTACGTGCTGCTGAATGTCGAGTGCGACCAGAAGACGCTGGCCGAGCTCACTGGAGCTTTCCGCTTCAGCGATGCTGTGCTCCGTCACCTGGTCATCAACACCGAGAAGGCCGAGACCGAGCCGTCGCCGATGGCGCGGGGCGAGGAAGAGGGCGACACGCGGCGCGAGCGCGACGATGGCGTCGATGATGAGGAGCCGATGGGCTCCGACGCGCGCTGATCCCCACGGCCACTATTCAGGAGTCTGAAACTCATGTCACGTTTTACACGTCGCAAGAAATTCTGCCGTTTCACGGCCGATGATGTCACCACGATCGACTACAAGGATCTGGGCACGTTGAAGAATTACATCAGCGAGACCGGCAAGATCGTGCCGAGCCGCATCACGGGTACGAAGAGCTACTATCAGCGCCAGCTGGCCACCGCGATCAAGCGCGCCCGCTTCCTGGCCCTGCTCCCGTACACCGACCAGCATTGAAGGGTTAAGTCATGGATGTCATTCTGCTGCAGAAGGTTGCCAACCTCGGCAACATCGGCGATCGGGTCAAGGTCAAGAGCGGCTACGGCCGCAATTTCCTCTTACCCAAGGGCAAGGCAACGCTGGTGACCAGCGCCAACGTCGCGCGCTTTGAAGCGATGCGTGCCGAGCTTGAGCGCAATGCTCACACTGAACTCGAGAGCGCCCAACAGCGCGCTGAGGCCTTCAAGGAGTTCAAGCTCTCGATCACGGCCAAGGCCGGTAGCGAAGGCAAGCTCTTTGGCTCGGTCGGCACCACGGATATCGCCGAGGCCTGCACCGCTGCCGGCCACAAGCTGGCGCGCAGCGAAGTGCGCCTCTCGGGCGGACCGCTGCGTACGATCGGCGAACACACGGTACCGCTCCATCTGCATACCGATGTCGATGTGCCGCTGTCGGTGACGATCGTCGCCGAAGAGCCGGGCTGATTGGCACTGCTGCGCTGACGCCACGGCACCGCCGCAGGAACTAAGCATGGCCGGTCCGCTACGTTCTGGCCGTTCGCAAGGCGCACCAAGTAGCGATCCGCTGCAGCCGCCGCATTCGGTTGAGGCGGAGCAGGCGGTGCTGGGCGGCCTGCTGATCGACCCGGCAGCATGGGATCAGGTCGGTGACATGGTCACCGCCGATGATTTCTACCGGCCCGATCACCGCCTGGTCTTCGGCGCCTTGTCCGAGCTTGTTGCCGCCGGCAAGCCGGCTGATGTGGTGACTGTTTCCGAGCAGCTCGCGCACAACTCAAATCTCGACAACGCTGGCGGTCTTGCCTACCTCGGCACGCTCGCCCGCGACACCCCCACCGCTGCCAACGTGCGCGCCTACGCGCAGATCGTGCGCGAGCGTTCGCTGCTTCGTAAGCTCATCAGCGCCGGGCGGGACATTGCCAGCTCCGCCTTTGGCGGCGAGGGACTCTCGGCACGCGACTTGGTCGACCAGGCCGAAAAGCGGGTGTTCGAGATCGCCGAGCAGAGCACCGGCCGGCGCGAAGGGGCCCAGCGCGTCAGCACCTTGCTGCCCGGACTGATCGATCAGATTGATGAGTGGCATAGCAATCCGGACAAGCTGCGCGGTCTGGCGACCGGGTTTACGGATTTTGACCGCATCACTGGCGGATTGCGCGGTGGGGATCTGGTGATCGTGGCCGGTCGCCCCTCGATGGGCAAAACCACGCTGGCCGTGAACATGGCCGAGTACGCTGCCGTGAGCCCGGATTCCAAGGCCGCCGTGGCGATCTTCAGCATGGAAATGCCCTCGGACCAGCTGGTCACGCGCATGCTGAGCTCGATCGGCCACGTGCCACTCAACAGCATCCGCAGTGGTCAGATCTCGGATGAAGATTGGGTGCGTATCACGGCCGCCACCAGTCAGTTGTCCGAGGCGCGAATTTTCATTGATGAATCCGCGGCCCTGACCCCAACCGAACTTCGTGCACGTGCGCGACGCATCAAGCGTGAGCACGGATTGGATCTGGTCATCGTCGATTACATGCAGCTGATGCAGGTGCCCGGGACGCAGGAAAATCGCGCCACCGAGATTGCCGAGATCTCTCGCGGCCTGAAGGCACTTGCCAAGGAACTGAATATTCCAGTGATCGCGCTTTCGCAGCTGAATCGCGGCGTGGAGGCGCGCACCGAGAAGAAACCAGTGATGAGCGACCTGCGCGAGTGCGTAACCGGCGAAACGCTGGTGTGCTTAACGGACGGACAACGTGTACCGATCCGCGACCTGGTGGGCAAGACGGCTCGAGTCTGGGCGATGGATAAGCATCAGAAGATTGTGGCAGCAGATTCCGAGTGCGTCTGGTCTGTTGGCAATCGCGATGTATTCCGAATCAGTTTGGCCAGTGGCCGCACGATCCGGGCGACTGCTGATCACCGATTTTATTCCGCGGAGGGATGGCAACGCGTCGCTGCGCTGCAGCTCGGCGCGCGGCTGGCTTGTGGCCAACGCTTGCCAGAGTCAGAAATGAGTTCGGAGGTAGCGAGCGGGGCTCGTGCGCACCGCACGCCCAGCGGCAACCTCGGAACCCGTATGGTTGGCCTGGCTCGTGAGACCTTCGCGGCGGCTTGTGCAGCGATCAGTGCCGGATGTGGCAATGTCCCATTGGCTTTCGCGCCGAGCGTGCCAAC
>JBEKOK010000333.1:0-3859 GCA_049521875.1 Steroidobacteraceae bacterium | reverse complement strand
AACTCATCGCGCCGCGGCCGCCACCGGCGCCCTGCATCTGGCGCATGATGTAGACGAACACCACGATCAGCAGCAACGCCGGTGCGATCTGCAGCAGCAGCTGGATGAAGAATCCCGGCTGCTTCGGGGGACGGCCCTCGATCGTGACGTTGGCACGGTCCAGATCGCCAATCAGCGCGGTGTAGCTGGTCTCGGGGTTGTAGGTCTCGAATTTGCTGTTGTCTTTGAGCTGGCCGCTGATGGTCTCGCCCTGCAGGACGACGCTCGCGACCTTGCCATTCTTGACGTCGTTTAAAAACGTCGAGTACGGAATATCGGCAGGTTGCCCGGCGACGGGCACATAGTGGTTGAAGACCACCAGGATGATCAGGGCCAGGCCGACCCAGATCAGAATATTCTTTGTCAGATCGTTCAAATTGACTCCGCCTCAGCCAGCAATGCTGCATCGTAACAACGGCTTGCTCCGCCTCACGATACCGGTCGCCGGCTTAACAAAACTCACGCTACACCATCCGCCGCCCGCTCGCCAGCAAGTAGCTTTCAGAGCTGCGAGCGCGTGAGGCCTCGGGTTTATAAAGACGCACTTTGGTAAACGGGCGTCGCGCCGCCGCGACAAATTCCTGAAATCCGACACCCTGAAACACCTTGATCAGGGCCTTACCGCCCGGTTTCAAGAGCAGCAAGGCCAATTCCATCGCCAATTCAGCCAGATACATCGACTTAGCCTGATCGACGACGTCGACCCCACTCATATTGGGTGCCATGTCCGACAGCAGCACATCCACGCCCTGCCCGCCGGCAAGTTCGGCCAGCTGCCCGGCCACCTCGGGCTCGCGAAAATCGGCCTGCAGGAACTCGACGCCGGCCAGTGCATCCATCGCGAGGATGTCGCTGGCGATGATCCGTCCCTTGGCGCCGACGCGTTTGCTGGCGTACTGGCTCCAGGCGCCGGGCGCGGCCCCGAGATCCAGCACCGTCAGGCCGGGACGCAGCAGGCGCTCGCGCTTGTCCACTTCCTCGAGCTTGAAGACCGCCCGCGAGCGCCAGCCCTCGGCGTGCGCCCGTTTGACGAACGGATCGGAGAAGTGCTCTGCGAGCCACTGCTGACTGCTCTTGGTACGACGTGCCATCGGCGTCAAATCGCGCCCCGCGGGGCGCGCGCGAGATTCATAATAGAAGGCATGGCACTCTCAGAAAAACAGCTCAAGTTCCTGCGCGGCAAGGCGCATCCGCTCAAACCCGTGATCATGATCGGCAAGACCGGCCTCAGCGCCAGCGTGGCGGCCGAGACCGAGCGCGCCCTGCACGATCACGAGCTGATCAAGGTCCGCGTACGCACTGCCGATCGCGAGTCCCGCGACGCCCTGCTGACAGAACTGACCCAGCAGACCCACAGTGAGCTCGTGACCCGCATCGGGCATGTGGCCGTGCTCTACCGTGCCCACCCGAAGCTGCCGCGGCTGGTGATCCCGGGCACCTGAAGCCTGCGCTGCCGGGCGGCACTCAGGCCTCAGACGTAGCGCACCACGCGGATCTCGTAACTCATCGTCTTGCCCGGCGCGGTGACCTCCACGACATCGCCTGCGGACTTGCCGATCAGCGCGCGCGCAATCGGCGAGCCGATCGAGATGCGCCCGCTCTTGATCTCGGCCTCATCCTCGCCGACGATCTGGTAGGTGACACTCGCACCGCTGTTCTGATCCTCAAGCTCGACGGTCGCGCCAAAGATGACGCGGCCGCCGGCAGCGACCGCCGAGACATCGATGATCTCGGCGGCGCCCAGGCGCCCTTCGATTTCACCGATCCGGCCCTCGATGAAGCCCTGCTGCTCGCGGGCCGCGTGGTACTCGGCGTTCTCCGACAGGTCACCGTGGCTGCGTGCCTCAGCAATGGCCTTGATCACGCGCGGTCGTTCCTCGGATTTCAACCGCTTCAGTTCCGCACGCAGCAACTCGGCGCCGCGCAGGGTCATCGGCGAGCGTTTCACGTACCCACCTCGCGGTGCAGGTCCTGCAGTCGGTTCACTGTCACCTCATCCAGGTAACCCATCGCCTCGCAGGTCGCGAGTGCCGCAGCCAGCGTCGTGTAGTAGGTCACACGCCGGTGCACGGCCTCGCGGCGGATTGAGTTGGACTCAAGCGTCGCCTGCTTGCCCTCGGTCGTATTCACGATCAGCTGAATCTCGTCGTTCTTGATCATATCAACAATATGCGGACGGCCTTCACGCACCTTGTTGGCCCGACGGCAGGCGATGCCGGCGGCCTGCAGGACTGCGGCCGTGCCGGTCGTCGCCACGATCTGGAAGCCGTAGGCCACCAGCCGCTGCGCGAGCGCCACGACGCCGCCCTTGTCGCGCTCGCGCACGCTGATCAGGCACACCCCGCCACGCGGCAGGATCACACCCGAGGCCGACTGGCTCTTGGCGTAGGCCTCGCCAAAGGTCCGGCCCGTGCCCATGACTTCGCCGGTGGATTTCATCTCGGGGCCCAGGATTGGATCGGCTTCCGGGAACTTGTTGAACGGGAACACCGCTTCCTTGACCGAGAAGTAGCCCGGCACGCGCTCGATGAGCGCGCCCATTTCCTTAAGCGTCTTGCCGGCCATCACGCGTGCGGCAAGCTTGGCGATCGGCACACCGGTGGCCTTGCCGACAAATGGCACGGTGCGCGAGGCGCGTGGATTGACCTCGAGCACGTAGATCTGGCCGGCCTGGATCGCGAACTGGATATTCATCAGACCAATGACATTCAGCGCGCGCGCGAGCTTGCGGGTCTGCTCGCGCAGCTCGTCCTGGATCTCGCGGCTCAGACTGTTGGGCGGCAGCGAACAACTCGAGTCGCCCGAATGCACGCCGGCCTGCTCGACGTGCTCCATGATGCCGCCGATCAGCACATCGGTCCCATCGCAGATCGCATCCACATCCACTTCGATCGCCACATCGAGGAAGCGATCGAGCAGCACCGGACTGTCGTTCGAGACCTGTACCGCGGTGTTCATGTAGTGGCGCAGGTCCTCTTCCTGGAACACGATCTCCATCGCGCGCCCACCAAGCACGTAGGAGGGGCGTACCACCAGCGGGTAGCCCACTTCGCGCGCCAGCGTCACGGCCTGCTCCTCGGTGCGCGCAGTCGCATTCGCCGGCTGCAGCAGCCCCAGGCGCTTGACCAGCTGCTGAAATCGCTCGCGATCCTCGGCGATGTCGATCGAATCGGCCGAGGTGCCGATGATCGGGACACCGGCGGCCTCGAGCGAGCGGGCGAGTTTGAGCGGCGTCTGGCCGCCAAACTGCACGATCACGCCCTCGGGCTTCTCCTTGGCGATGACCTCGAGCACATCCTCGAGCGTCAGCGGTTCGAAATAGAGCCGATCCGAGGTGTCATAGTCGGTCGAGACCGTTTCGGGATTGCAGTTGACCATGATGGTCTCGAAGCCATCCTCGCGCAGCGCCAGCGCCGCGTGCACGCAGCAGTAGTCGAATTCGATGCCCTGTCCGATGCGGTTGGGGCCACCGCCCAGGATCATGATCTTGCGATTGCGGGTCGGCTCGGCCTCGCACTCTTCCTCGTAGGTCGAATACAGGTAAGCCGTGGTAGTCGCAAATTCAGCGGCGCAGGTGTCGACACGCTTGAACACCGGTACCACGCCGAACTCACGGCGGCGCGCGCGGATCACATTCTCGGTGCTGCGCGTCAGCGTCGCGAGACGGCGGTCCGAGAAGCCCTTGCGCTTGAGCTCGCGCAGCCGCTCCTTGCCGAGCGCCGGTTCGCCCTCGCGGCGCACGCGGGTCTCGTCATCGACCAGATCCTTGATCTGCGCCAGGAACCACGGATCGATGCCGCTCAGCTCATGCACCTTGCTC
>JBEKOK010000332.1:0-3877 GCA_049521875.1 Steroidobacteraceae bacterium | reverse complement strand
TGAGCCGCGGCTTGGCTACTGGACCACGCCGGCCGGATTCCTGGAAATCGGCGAGACACTGCGCGCCGCGGCCGCGCGCGAGACGCAGGAAGAGGCCCTGGCTGAAGTTGAGATCGGATCCTTGCTGGCGGTCGTGGAAGTGCTGCACTCGGCGCAGGTGCACGTGATGTTCCGGGCGCGCATGCTCTCGCCCGCGTGCGCCGCGGGAACCGAGAGCCTTGAGGTCATGCTGTGCGAGGAAGCGGCGATTCCCTGGTCCGACATCGCTTTCCAGAGCATCAGCTTCTCGCTGCGCCGCTACCTGGAGGATCGGCGTGAACGGCGCGAGCCAGCGCACTTCCACGCCCTTGAGCACCGCCTGCCTATAAGCTGATTCCTTGGACAGCGCTTGCGCTGCGGGCGGGGTTTGGCAAAATGACCGCGCTGGCTCCCGGGCCAGCCGCCAGTCATGGACTGTCGACTGTCGTGCGCCCGGCTGAATTGGAGTCTGAATGACCTTCGTCGTCACCGAAAACTGCATCAAGTGCAAGTACATGGACTGCGTGGAAGTGTGCCCCGTGGATTGCTTCCATGTCGGCCCGAACTTCCTGGTCATCGACCCCGACGAGTGCATTGACTGTACGTTGTGCGAACCGGAATGCCCGGCCGAGGCGATCTTTTCCGAGGAGGAGCTGCCGGCTGGCCAGGAGGGCTTCATCGCCCTGAACAAGGAACTGGCGAAGGCCTGGCCGGTCATCACAGAAAAAGGGCCGGCACCCGCCGATGGCAAGGAATGGGATGGCAAGCCCGGCAAGCTCAAGCTGCTGGAGCGCTGAGGTCCCAGGGGCACTCGGCGCCGCTGATCAGGATTTTGGAGTCGGCGCGCCGTCGGCCTTCAGGGCCTCGAGCAGATCCTCAGGCGCCAGGTAGCCTGGCAGCAAATCACCACTGTCTGTAATGATTCCCGGCGTGCCTGGCAGCGCCAGCTGCAACCCGAGCGCGTAGTGCTGCGCCACCGGATTTGATTTGCACACTGCGGTCGTCAGCGGCTTGCCGAGCTTGGCCTGCGTGAGCGCGCTGCGCCGGTCGGCAGAACACCAGACCTGCTCCGCTTTGGTCCAGGAGGCTGTATTCGGTCCAGTGCGCGGGAAGGAAATGTAGCGCACCCGTATGCCCAGTCCGTTGTAATCGGCAATCTGCCGGTGCAGTGCACGGCAGTACTGGCAATCCACGTCGGTAAACACGGTGACCGTGTACTTCGGATCCTTCGGCGAGTAGATGATCATCGAGGCTTCGGGCAGCGCACCGATCAGCGTGCGGCGCACTTCGCGGCGCCGCGTATCGGTCAGGTTGGCCTTATCCTTGAGCTGGTACATGTCGCCCGTGAAGGCGAATCGCCCATCCTGGGTCACATAGGCAATCGCAGTACCCTGACGGTACTCGTAGATGCCGGGTACCGGTGTGGCATGCAGCTCCGAGACCTTGGCGCCCGCTATGCGCGCGGCAACTGCGGCCAGTTCGGCAGCGCTTACTGATACGTTGGCAGGTGGCGGCAGCAGATTCATCGCGGCCGGCGGCGCCGGCGTTGCAGCCGGCGCTGGCGCCGGCGACATCGCGCCGCTGGCAGCCTGCGCGCCAATCTCGCGTATCAGGACCAGCACCAGCAGCGCACCGATCGCAGCGGCGCGCGTTAGGTTTGCGGGTGAATGCCTGGGCTTCATGGACGCGGGAGTTGTAGCAGAGCCGTCATCACGGCAAGCCGGCGCCGGAGTCAGGCCGCGGCTTCAGCCGCGCGGATGATGCTGCGAATGCAGATCTTTCATGCGCTCGCGCGCAACGTGCGTATAGATCTGCGTGGTCGACAGATCACTGTGGCCGAGCAGCATCTGCACGACACGCAGGTCGGCGCCATGATTCAGCAGGTGCGTCGCAAAGGCGTGGCGCAGCGTATGCGGCGACAATTCGCGATCCACCCCGGCCTTGCGGGCGTAGCGCTTGATGATGTGCCAGAAGGCCTGGCGCGTCATGCGGTCACCGCGCCGGGTCGGGAACAGCGAATCGGTGTTGCGATCGAGCAGGATCTCGCCGCGCGGCCCGGCCATGAAGGCCTGTAACCAGCGCACGGCTTCCTCGCCCAGTGGAATCAGGCGCTCGCGATTGCCTTTGCCCAGCACGCGGATAACGCCCTGCTGAACATTGACCTGCGTGACCTTCAGGCTGACGAGCTCCGAGACGCGCAGCCCCGTGGCATAGAGCACCTCGAGCATGGCGCGATCGCGATGGCCGAGCGGATCGCTGACCGACGGTGCCGAGAGCAGCGATTCGACTTCGGGCTCGGACATGGACTTGGGCAGCGAGCGGCCGATGCGCGGCATCGCAATCTGTGCAGTGGGATCTTCACGCACCAGGCCCTCGCGCACGAGGAAGCGGAAGAAACGCCGGAATGAGGACAGCTGCCGCGCGGTTGAGCGCGGACGGGCGCCCGCCTCGACGCGTGCGGCAATGAAGGCCAGCAGGTCGGAGCGAGCGGTGTGGGACAATTCGGTATGTCGCAAGGCAAGCCAGCGCGAGAGCGCAACCAGATCGGCGCGGTAGGCAGCCAGCGTGTTCGATGACAAGCCGCGCTCCATCCAGACCGCATCCAGAAAACGGCTGATGACTGGGTCGAGCGTTTCGGGTGTCGTCATCTCAGCGGTTGCAGTGGCCTGTCTGCTCAATGTGTTGCCTGCGCGGTCGAAGTGATATGAGGTGCCAGTGCCCCACGGACATTCCGGAGCAGGACCAGTATGCTGAGCAAAGCTGGCCAAGCGATGTGATGCCGCTCACAAGAGTCCGTACCCGTTAACATAAAGAGAACTGGATCACAAACAACTGTGAGTTCAACCCTGTCTCCTGAGTCTCTCCAAGGTCCTGTTTCGCCGCGACTATTGCGTTGGCTGCTCACCCCGCTGTCCTGGCTTTACGCCTTGTACGCGTCGGTGGCGTTCCTGCTGATGGGCGCAGCGCTGCTTATCGTGATGCTGATCGTGCCCGCACGCACGCTGCGTCGCCGCATCGTGCGCGCCGTGGCGCGCACAGCACTGTGGCTGATTGGCATGCCGATCAGCGTCACCGGGCTCGATCAGGTGCCACTGCCTTCGATCACCGTGGCCAACCATGTGAGCTATCTTGATGGCGTAGTGCTGCAGGCCGTGCTCCCGCCCCATTTCGGATTCGTCATCAAGCGCGAGATGGCCACGGTACCGCTGTTGGGGCTGTTGCTGACGCGCATCGGTTCGCAGTTTGTGGAGCGTAATCATCCGGGCCGCAGTACACGGGATGCTTTGCGCGTAGTCCGCAGCGCCGCCAGCGGCGAGGCCCTGGGCTTCTTTCCTGAAGGTACCTTTGGCCCGCGGCCCGGGTTAGCCCGATTCCATATCGGCGCCTTCGCGGCAGCCGTCCGTGCCGGACTGCCCATCGTGCCGATCGTCATCCAGGGCACCCGGAGCTGCCTGCCGCCGGGCTCGATCCGGCCGCGCCCGGGGCGGATACGCGTTCGGATCCTGCCCGCAATCCGGCCCGAAGGGGCCGCCGCGGACGCCGCCAGTGTGCTGCGTGATGCCGCGCGTGCCGCGATTCTGCGGCACCTTGACGAACCCGATCTCATCGATGCGCCATGAACGGCGCGCACAGGCGTTGGTGATCGTGTCCCTACGCACCAGCCCACCAACGCCATGAGAGATGCGCGCGATCCGATGCCATCGGGCCGGCCGCGCACGCTGCGCGAACAGTATCTGCGCCAGCTGGCCACGCGCCGGGCCGAATCAGACGCTGGACAGCTGGCGGTGATCGCGCGGCTCGAGCAGCTGCGCACGGCATTGGGCGATGGCACAAGTGCCAGGCGACTGCCACGCTGGCT
>JBEKOK010000331.1:0-3893 GCA_049521875.1 Steroidobacteraceae bacterium | reverse complement strand
GCCAGATCCGGCACCAGCATGGCCACCAGGTGCGCGCCGTCGACCGCATCGGCAGGCTCGGCGACCTTGAGGCCGTCGCGCTTGGCGGCTTTCCAGCTCGGGCCACCCTTGCGGACACCGACCACGACATCGAAGCCGCTGTCCTTGAGATTCAGCGCGTGGGCCCGGCCCTGGCTGCCATAGCCCAGCACAGCGATGCGTGCGCCCTTGAGGGCTTTCTTGTCGACGTCTTTTTGCGAGTACAGATGCATCTTGAAACTCCGGTGGATCAAACAAAAAACCCCGCATCGGTGGCCGGTGCGGGGTTCTGGTATCTAGCGCTTCTTTCTTGAACTGATCAGTTACGCATACCGCACCCGCACTGGCTGCTAATTAGCAGCAGCAGCAGTTCAGCGGGCAGCAGTCCGTTGAGACTTGCCGCCGGCCGCTGCAACACGAGTGTCTGGGTGGCCTGCATATCGCCTGATAGGAGCACAGTTTTCAATCACTTGTCAACGTTGGCACGGCCCTTTGCGACGCCGGTACACCGCCGCGGCGCGCACAGTAATGCGCCATTTTTGGGTAAGCTTGCAATGAAGCTACTGGCCGTGCGGCGCATCGCGCTGCGCGCCTCGTCAGCAAGAAACCGGCCGCACTCTGCCGCGTGAGGCCAGAAGGATCGCTTGAGCACCAGCATTGTTTCGGATGAGCACTCAGGTAGCGCACTGCCGCTGTATCTGTGCGAGGAAACCGGGCTCGAGCGCCTTGCCGCGCAGCTGCCCGCCGCTCAGGCCGCGTGGCTGCGCGCCAGCGGCTTTGAGGCCGAACGCGGGCGCGTGCTGAACCTGCCGGGCAGCGCCGGGGAGCTCGCCGGTGCGGTGGCCGGCCAGGGATCGGGCGCGGCCGGCGAGGGCGCGATGCTGTGGGAGGCAGCGGCGCTCGCTGAGCGCTTGCCCTCGGCGCTCTACCGTCTGGCAGCGCCGCTGTCGGCACTGGGCGCAACCCAGTTTGCGCTGGGCTGGCAGCTGGGTGCCTACCGTTTCCAGCAATTCAAGAGCATCAAGAAGCCAGCAGCGCCGGCGCGCCTGGTGGCGCCGGCGGGCGCCGAGCTGCGCTATGCACAGGCTGCGTGCGAGGCGGTGAGTCTGGGACGCGATCTGATCAACGCACCGGCCAACGAAATGGGTCCGGCCGAACTGGCCGAGGCCGCGCGCGCCTTGAGCGCGCGCTTCGGCGGTCAGTGCCGCATCGTCGCCGGGTCCGAACTTGAGCGCGAGTATCCGCTGGTGCATGCGGTCGGACGCGCGAGCACGGCAGCCCGCGCGCCGCGGCTCGTGGATTGTCGCTTCCCACGTCCAGGCGCAGCGCGCGTGACGCTGGTCGGGAAGGGCGTGTGCTTCGACAGCGGCGGCCTGGACCTGAAGCCCGCGGCGGCGATGCTGCTGATGAAGAAGGACATGGGTGGGGCTGCCTGTACGCTGGCGCTGGCGCACCTGATTCGCGCGATGGATCTGCCGGTGCAGTTGCGGGTGCTGATTCCGGCGGTCGAGAACAGTGTCGGCAGCGATGCGTTCCGGCCCGGCGACATCCTGCGCTCGCGCCGCGGCCTGACGGTCGAGATCGGCAACACCGATGCCGAAGGCCGCCTGGTGCTGGCCGATGCCCTGAGCGAGGCGGATGCCGAGTCCCCCGAACTGCTCATTGACCTGGCCACGCTGACCGGCGCAGCACGCACGGCACTGGGCCCGGACCTGCCAGCGCTCTACGGATCCGAGGACGCGCTGGTCGCGGAGCTCGCGGCGATCAGCCAGCAGGTGTGCGATCCGCTGTGGCCGATGCCGCTGTGGGGCGGCTACGAGGAAGACTTCAGCAGCCGCGTAGCCGATATGAACAACATGTCGTCTACGCCGTTCGCCGGTTCGATCATCGCAGCGCTGTTCCTCAAGCGCTTCGTCACGGCCGCCCGGCCGTGGCTGCACGTCGACCTGTATGCATGGAATCCCAAGGAGCGTCCGGGACGGCCCCTCGGCGGCGAAGCGCAGTCGGTGCGCGCCCTGTACGAGCTGATCCGCCGACGCTTCGGCTCTGGCGCGCAGTGAGTGCCGTCGCCCGCGACAAATTATCTACTGAGAAACGAGATGAGCAAGAAAAAGCAAACTATTGATTCTAGAAAGTATTCACGTCTGGTTGTAGATGGCCTTAAGCAGACTCCGGCGCGCGCCATGTTGCGCGCGGTCGGCTTCGGGGATGCGGACTTCAGCAAGCCGCAGATCGGCATCGCCTCGACCTGGTCGAATCTGACGCCCTGCAATATGCACATTGGGGAGCTGGCGCGCGAAGCGGCGGCCGGGGCGGATGCTGCTGGCGGCAAGAGCATCGTGTTCAATACGATCACGGTCTCGGATGGCATCTCGATGGGCTCGCCGGGCATGCGCTACTCGCTGGTCTCGCGCGAAGTCATTGCCGATTCGATCGAGACCGTCGTCGGCGCCGAGGGATTCGATGGCTTTGTCGCCATTGGCGGGTGTGACAAAAACATACCGGCGTGCGCGATGGCCATGGCGCGGCTGAATCGCCCCTCGGTCTTCGTGTACGGCGGCACAATCCGCCCCGGCACCGGGCGGCGCGACATCATCTCGGTGTTCGAAGCGGTCGGCAGTCGCGCCGCGGGCAAGATTGACGATGCCGAGCTGCTCGAAGTCGAGCGCACGGCGATTCCGGGTCCCGGCAGCTGCGGTGGCATGTACACCGCCAACACGATGGCCTCGGCGATCGAAGCACTGGGCCTGAGCCTGCCGGACAGTTCGGCGCAGGAGGCGGTCGGCGCACACAAGCCCCAGGACTGCCGCCGTGCCGGCGAAGCGGTCGTCGAGCTGGTCAAAGCGGGTCTGCGACCGCGCGACATGCTGACGCGCAAGTCCTTTGAAAACGCCATTACGGTGATCATCACTCTCGGTGGCTCGACCAACGCGGTACTGCACCTGCTGGCCATCGCGCAGGCCGCCGGCGTGCGCCTGAAGATTGATGATTTCACGCGCGTGGGCCGGCGCGTGCCAGTACTGGCGGACCTGCGGCCTAGTGGTCGCTACCTGATGAGCGAACTGATTGCCGTGGGTGGGCTGCAGCCACTGATGAAGCGGCTGCTCGATGCCGGGCTCTTGCACGGGGAGTGCCTGACTGTCACCGGTCGGACGATGGCCCAGAACCTCGCGGGCGTTGCCGATTACCCGCCCGGACAGGACATCGTGCGACCGCTATCCAACCCTATAAAGAAGAACAGCCATCTGGTTGTGCTCTACGGGAATCTGGCCACCGAAGGCGCCGTGGCCAAGATCTCCGGTAAAGAGGGTGTGCATTTCAGCGGCCCGGCGCGCGTGTTTGATGGCGAAGAGCGGGCCACCGCGGCGATTCTGGCCGGCAAGGTCAAGGCTGGCGACGTCGTCGTCATCCGCTACGAAGGGCCGCGCGGTGGACCGGGCATGCGCGAGATGCTGAGTCCGACCAGCGCGATCACTGGCCTGGGCCTGGGCGATAAGGTGGCCCTGATTACCGATGGGCGCTTCTCCGGGGGCAGCCACGGGTTTGTCGTCGGGCATGTGTCACCCGAGGCGGCAGTGGGCGGCCCGATCGCGCTGCTTAAGAACGGTGATCGGGTCACGATCGATGCGGTCGCGCGGACCATCGACGTGGCGCTTTCAAGCGCGGAATTAAAGCGTCGCATTAAGGCGTGGAAGGCGCCCAAGCCCTACGCAACAGCCGGTGTGCTGGCGAAATATGCCCGTAGCGTCAGCAGCGCATCGCTCGGTGCCGTTACCGATGAGTGAACGATCGAACTTAGGGTTGTCAGCGCCGCTGGTTGCGGCTACAGTTCGGTCACTCGCTTGATAAGTGCTCTGGAACGCAGATGGATGCGG
>JBEKOK010000330.1:0-3909 GCA_049521875.1 Steroidobacteraceae bacterium | reverse complement strand
GCGCCGATCCTGCATGTGAACGCTGACGATCCGGAAGCCGTGATCTTCTGCACGCGCCTCGCGCTGCGCTATCGCCAGGAGTTCCACAAGGATTTCGTCATCGACCTGGTCTGCTACCGCCGGCTGGGCCACAACGAGGCCGATGAACCGGCTGCCACGCAGCCGATGATGTACAAGGTCATTCGCCAGCATGCCTCGGTCCGCAAGCTCTATGCCGACCAGCTGACACAGGAAGGACTGCTGACGGGCGCCGATGCCGACAAGCTGGTGGAGCAGTATCGCCAGGGGCTCGATGAAGGGCGCCACCAGATGCATCCGTCCCTCGGCATGATCGGCAACGAGTTCACCGTGAACTGGAGCCCGTATCTGTCGGTCGACTGGACCGAGCGCGTACCGACGGCCGTTGAACCGGACCGCCTGGCGGCACTGGGTCGGCGGATCCTGCAGTACCCACCCGACTTTACGCTGCATCCGCGCGTGGCCCAGATCGTCGTCAATCGCGCCAGGATGCTGGCCGGTGAGTTGCCGCTCGACTGGGGCTGCGCCGAGACACTGGCGTATGCCGCGCTGATCGATGAGGGCGCACCGATCCGCATTTCCGGCCAGGATGTCGGGCGCGGGACCTTCTTCCACCGCCATGCGGTATTGCACGATCAGAACAGCGATCGGGTCTATATCCCTTTGCAGCACATCCGCGAGGACCAGCCGAATTTCTCGATCATTGACTCGGTGCTGTCCGAGGAAGCGGTGCTGGGATTTGAATACGGTTACTCCAGCACCAGTCCCGAGGGGCTGGTGATCTGGGAGGGGCAGTTTGGCGACTTCGTCAACGGCGCCCAGGTCGTGATCGACCAGTTCATCAGCTCCGGCGAAGCCAAGTGGGGCCGCTACTGCAGCCTGACATTGTTCCTGCCGCACGGCTACGAGGGCCAGGGGCCGGAGCACTCCTCCGCACGTCTCGAGCGGTTCCTGCAGCTGTGCGCCGAGAACAACATGCAGGTGTGCGTGCCCTCGACCCCCTCGCAGATGTTCCACATGATTCGCCGCCAGGTGCGACGAAGCTTTCGCAAGCCGCTGATCGTGATGACACCCAAGAGCCTGCTGCGCAATGACATGTCAGTCTCCTCCCTGTCGGATCTGACGCAGGGCGGCTTCGCGCCGATGATCCCCGAGGTCGACCCGCTTAACCCCGAGCAGGTCGAGCGCGTCGTGTTCTGCTCGGGCAAGGTGTACTTCGATCTGCTCAAGGCGCGCCGCGCCGCCAGTCAGGGCAACGTGGCGCTGGTCCGGATCGAGCAGCTCTATCCGTTCCCAGGTGATGAATACCAGGCCATTCTCGCGCGCTATCCGAAGCTCGTCGATGTCGTGTGGTGCCAGGAAGAGCCGCAGAACCAGGGCGCCTGGCACCAGATCCGGCACCGCTTGCAGGATCTGGCACCGCGCTTGCCGCTCTACTATGCCGGTCGCGCGCCGGCGGCAGCGCCGGCCACCGGCCTGGCGAAGCTCCATGAGCAGCAGCAGCAGCGGCTGGTCAACACCGCACTCAGCGCGGCATCGGTTGAGCAGACCCGTCGTAACCTGCCGCAGCTGTCCGAGGCGGTGGTTGCCGAAGCCGTCAATCCGTTAAGGAAACGCTCATGAGTCTTGAAATCCGCGTCCCGCAGCTGCCCGAGTCGGTCAGCGATGCCACGCTCGTGGCCTGGCGCAAACAACCCGGTGATGCGATCAGCCGCGATGAAAACCTCGCCGATCTCGAGACTGACAAGGTGGTGCTCGAAGTGCCGGCACCGGCGAATGGCGTGATCAAGGAGCTGCGCGTGGCCGGCGGGGCAACCGTCAAGAGCGGTGATCTGCTGGCGATCATCGAGGAAGGCCCGGCGCCGGTCGCAGCCCCGACGCCGGCGGCTGCTGCTGCCGCGCCAGCCGTACCGAGCAGCGCTGGCGCCAAGCCTGGCGCCGAACCCAAGCTCGGGCCGGCTGCCAAGCGGGTGGCCGAGGAACTCAAGGTGGCTCCCGCAGCGCTGGCCGCTGCCGGCAAGGACGGACGCGCCTCCAAGGCTGATGTGATCGCGGCGGCGGCCAAGCCGGCTCCGGCACCGATCCGCGCGCCCGCGGCGCCCTCTACACCGCGGACGGCGCGCGCCGAGCAGCGCGTGCCGATGACACGCCTGCGCCAGCGCATCGCCGAGCGCCTGATCCAGGCACAGTCGACTGCGGCACTGCTGACTACATTCAACGAAGTGGACTTAAGCGCAATCCAGCAGCTGCGTGCGCGTCACAAGGAGGCCTTCGAGAAGCAACACGGTGTAAAGCTCGGGTTCATGGGCTTCTTCGTCAAAGCCTCGATCGAGGCGCTGAAGAAATTCCCGGTGATCAACGCCTCGGTGGAGGGCAGCGACATCGTCTATCACGAGTACTACGACATCGGCGTCGCGGTCTCGACCGAGCGCGGCCTGATGGTGCCGGTGCTGCGCGATGCCGACCTGCTGGACTTCGCCGGCATAGAGAAGGCGATCGGCAGCTACGCCCAGAAAGCCCGTGAAGGTACGATTGCGCTCGAGGATCTGACCGGCGGCACGTTCAGCATCACCAACGGTGGTGTCTTCGGATCGCTGCTTTCCACGCCGATAGTCAACGCGCCGCAAAGCGCGATTCTCGGCATGCACAAGACGCAAGAGCGGCCGATGGTCGTCAATGGTCAGGTTATGGCGCGACCGATGATGTATGTGGCAATGACCTATGATCATCGGCTCATCGACGGCCGCGAAGCGGTGCAGTTCCTGGTTGCCGTGAAGGACTGCCTGGAAGATCCGGCACGCTTACTGCTCGGCCTCTGAAGGTTAACAAGTCCATGAGTACACCCACGCCATTTGATGTGATCGTGATCGGCGGCGGCCCGGCCGGTTATCCGACGGCGATCCGCGCCGCCCAGCGCGGACTGAAAGTCGCTTGCGTCGATGCCTGGCGCAATCGCGATGGCAGCAGCGCGCTCGGCGGCACCTGCCTGAATGCCGGCTGTATCCCGTCCAAGGCGCTGCTCGAATCCTCGGAGCTCTTCTATCGAGCCCAGCATGAATTCGCGATCCATGGCATCCAGACGAGCGGCGTGACGCTCGACCTGGCCGCAATGCAGAAGCGCCGCGCCGGAATCGTCAAAAGCATGACCGGTGGCATTGGCGCGCTGCTCAAGAACGCCGGCGTCACCACGTTCTTTGGCACGGGCCAGCTGCTGGCCGATCGCACGGTGGAAGTGACCGCTCACGATGGCAGCCGTCAGCAGCTGACGGCCAAGAACGTCGTGCTCGCGAGCGGCTCGACGCCCACGGCACTGAAGTTCATGCCCTTTGATGGCAAGCGCATCGTGGATTCCTGGGATGCGCTCGAATTCGATGAGGTGCCCAAGCGCCTGTGCGTAATTGGCGCCGGCGTCATCGGCCTAGAGCTCGGCAGCGTGTGGCGACGGCTGGGCGCCGAAGTCGTCATTCTCGAAGCCCTGCAGAGCTTCCTGCCACTGGCCGACGTGCAGGTTGCTGCGGAAGCCGCCCGGCAGTTCAAGAAGCAGGGTCTCGACATCCGCCTCGGTGCGATGGTCAGTGGTGCGAGCAGTGGTGCCGGTGAAATTACCGTCAAATACACCGACAGCAAGGGCGAGCAAAGCCTGCAGACCGATCGGGTCGTCGTGGCCGTCGGTCGGCGGCCATTCACGACCGGCCTGCTGGCCGAGGGGAGCGGCGTCGTCGTGGACGCGCGCGGCTTTATCACGGTGGATGATGAGTGCCGCACTGGCGTCGAGGGCGTTTGGGCAATTGGCGATGTCGTTCGCGGCCCGATGCTGGCTCACAAAGGCAAGGAAGAAGGTATCGCCGTAGCCGATCGGATTGCCGGGCTGTACGCCCATGTAAACTATGC
>JBEKOK010000329.1:0-3954 GCA_049521875.1 Steroidobacteraceae bacterium | reverse complement strand
AGCAGCGCGCGATCGCAGATGACATTGATGACGCGCGGCACGCCGCGACTCAGGCGGTGCACTTCGCGCAGCGCGCCGGGCGTGAAGATCTCGGCCGCGGTCCCCGCGGTGCGCAGCCGGTGGCGCACGTAGCTGGCGGTCTCGTGGCGCTCCAGCGGCTCGAGGTGGAAGCGCGCCGTGATGCGCTGGGCAAGCTGGCGCAGGTCATTGCGCTCGAGCAGTTCGCGCAACTCGGGCTGTCCGCTCAGGATGATCTGCAGCAGTTTTTGCGACTCGGTCTCCAGGTTGGTCAGCAGCCGCACCTGCTCGAGCACCTCGGGCGTCAGGTTCTGGGCCTCATCGACGATCAGCACGATGCGCCGCCCCTGCGCGTGGGTCAGCAGCAGGTGCGCGTTGAGCGCATCCACCAGCGCCTTGGTGCTGCCGGGTTCCGTCGCAGGCACGGCCACCTGCAGCTCCTCGCAGATCGTGCGCAGGAACTCGGCCGGCGTCAGGCGCGGATTGATGATCAGCGCGATCTCGGCATTCTTCGGCGCAGTGGCCAGCAGCGAACGCACCATCGTCGTCTTGCCGGTGCCGACCTCGCCGGTCAGCTGGATGAAGCCGGCCGCCTCGTTGATGCCGTAGAGCAGGTGCGCGAGCGCATCGGCGTGGCGCGGGCTCATGTAGAGGTAGCGCGGATCGGGCGTGATCGAGAAGGGTTTCTCAGCCAGTGCGAAGAAGGCGCGGTACATGGGCTTTAAGGCATCCGGCTCAGGCAGGGGCTTGCGCGAGCTCGGCGCTCGTGAACTCATCGACATTGATCAGATTCATGACCTTGGCATCGTAGTCCTTCAGCAGCGCGGCCTCCTCGTCACTGATGATCCCAAGCGCCAGGGCCTGCTCGATCTGATGTGGCAGATCGAGGCTCGTGATGTGTCCGGTCTTGATGCCCTCGACGCGGATCCGCTTCTCGAGCAGCTCCGCCTGCGGCGTGAGCTCGAGTGCCTGCTGCAGCAGCCCGAGCGGATTGCCCGGTTCCACCGCGCGGTACACGCCCAAGCTCAGGCGATCGCGCGCCGGGCCGGGCGTCAGTACCAGGTCGGCGACCGTGCGGCCCAGGCGGTCGCCGGGTGCGAAGTAGGTCAGGCCGCGCGGGAAGATCAGTACGCGCATCAGGCCGGCGACCCAGCGCCAGCGCTTCGGGAAATTGCGCAGCACGCTGTGCAGCTGCTCCTGGGCCTGGTACAGCAGTTCGCGACAGGCCCACTCGACCACCGGCAGGTCCTCGGTGGGCTGCCCCTGATCCTCGTGGTGCTTGAGCACCATCGAGGCCAGGTACATCGCCGAGAGCACATCCCCCAAGCGCGCGGAGATGCTCTCCTTCTTCTTCAGGTAGCCGCCAAAGACCAGCATCGTCACGTCGGTCGCAAACGCAAACGAGGCACTGAAGCGCTGGATGTGCTGGTAGTAACGCCTGGTCGGTCCGCCGGGCGCAGCACTGAAGCGTGCCAGCGTCAGCGCCAATATCAGCGAGCGCACCGCGTTCGAGAGCGCGAAGCCGATGTGGGCGAAGAGCGCCGCATCGAAGGCCTTCAGGCCCTGCTGGCGATCGGGATCGCGGGCCGCGGTCATCTCGCGCAACACGAACGGATGACAGCGGATCGCGCCCTGGCCGAAGATGATCAGGCTGCGGGTGAGGATGTTGGCGCCCTCGACCGTGATCGCGATCGGGATCGATTGATAGCCGCGGCCCAGATAATTACGGGGCCCCAGGCAGATCCCCTTGCCGCCATGCACGTCCATCGCATCGTTGGCGACGCGCCGTCCGAGCTCGGTGACGTGGTACTTGAGGATGCCGGCCGGGACCGCCGGGCGTGCGCCGGCATCGATCGCCGCCGTGGTCACGCTGCGCGCCGCATCCATCGTGTAGGTGTGGCCGACCATGCGCGCGATCACCTGCTCGACGCCCTCGAAGCGTCCGACCGGCGTGTTGAACTGGCGCCGGATGCGGGCATAGGCGCCGGTGGCGAACATCGCAGCCTTGGCACCGCCGGTGGCGTTCGAGGGCAGCGAGATGCAGCGGCCGACCGAGAGCTGCTCGACCAGCATGCGCCAGCCCTGACCGGCCATCTTGGGGCCGCCGATGATGCAATCGAGCGGCACGAACACATCGTGGCCGCGGATCGGTCCGTTCTGGAACGGGATGTTGAGCGGCAGGTGGCGCATGCCGATCTCGACGCCCGCGGTGTCGCGCGGAATCAGCGCGCAGGTGATGCCAAGATCGGCCTGCGTACCGAGCAGCTGCTCCGGGTCATACATGCGGAAGGCGAGGCCGACCACGGTTGCGACCGGGGCGAGCGTGATGTAGCGCTTGGAGAAGTTGAGCTTCAGGCCAATGACCTGCTCGCCCTGCCACAGGCCACGGCAGATGATGCCGGTGTCCGGAATCGCCGCGGCATCCGAGCCGACGCGCGGGCCGGTGAGCGCAAAGCACGGCACATCCTCGCCGCGCGCCAGGCGCGGCAGGTAGTAGTCCTTCTGGGCTTCGGTCCCGTAGTGCACCAGCAGCTCGGCCGGGCCGAGGGAGTTGGGCACCGCGACGGTCGAGGCGCAGGTGACGCTGCGCCCGGCCAGCTTCACCAGCACGCAGCTGTGCGCGTAGGCCGAGAACTGCAGGCCGCCGTAATGCTTCGGGATGATCATCGCGAAGAAGCCGCGGCTCTTGAGGAACTCCCACACCTGCGGCGGCAGATCGGCGCGCCGGTGCGTGATATCAAAATCATCGAGCATCGCGCACAGCGCTTCGCACGGCCCGTCGAGGAAGGCCTGCTCCTCGGCCGAGAGTCTGGCCGGCGGCAGCGTGCGCAGCTTGCTCCAGTCCGGATTGCCGGTGAACAGCTCCCCATCCCACCACACAGTGCCGGCCTCGAGCGCCTCGCGCTCGGTGCGCGACATCGAGGGCAGGAGCCGTCGGTAGCCTTTCATGAACGGACGGCTGATCAGCGCGATGCGCAGCGGCCGCACGTTCAGCAGCCACAGCAGCGCGAGCGCCAGCGTGAGCACGCCTTTCCACAGCTCGGCCGGATTACCCGCCAGCACGTAGGCCAGCAGCAGCACCGAGAAGGTCACGGTGTAGATAAAGAGCCCCAGCCGCCGGTAGGTGAGGTAGATCACCGCGACGAGGAACAGGATCGTGATCAGCGCACCCAGCATGTCCGACTCCGGGCCATCCGGGCCCTAGGCAAATCCGTCTCGACTATGCGCCGGTGGCCGCTCGCGCGGGCACGGGCGCGCTTGCGCCTCAGGCGAGCAGTTCTTTGACGCCCTCGCGCTCTTCCCGCAGTTCTGCTTCGGTCAGGTCCATGCGCTTGCGGCTGAAATCATCGATCGCAAGCCCCTGCACGATGCTGTAATCGCCGTTGCGGCAGGTGACCGGGTAGGAATAGATCAGTCCATCCTTGATGCCGTAGCTGCCATCCGAGGGCACGCCCATGCTGGTCCAGTCCCCTTCGGTCGTGCCGAGGAACCAGGTGCGCATGTGATCGAGCGCCGCGGAGGCCGCCGAGGCCGCCGAGGAGGAGCCACGCGCCTTGATGACCGCGGCGCCACGCTGCTGCACCGTCGGGATGAAATATTCCTCGACCCACTTCTGATCCACCAGACTCCGGGCGGCGCGGCCGCCAATCAGGCAGTGGCTGATATCCGGATACTGTGTCGAGGAGTGATTGCCCCACACCGTCAGGCGCCGGATGTCATTCACATGCGTGCCGGTCTTGACGGCCAGCTGCGAGAGGCCGCGGTTGTGATCAAGGCGCGTCATCGCGGTGAAATTGCGCGCCGGCAGTGAGGGCGCGTTGCTGCGTGCGATCAGTGCATTGGTGTTGGCCGGGTTGCCAACCACGAGCACGCGCACGTTGCGCGCGGCCACTTCATTCATCGCCTTGCCCTGCGCCGAGAAGATCTGCGCGTTCG
>JBEKOK010000328.1:0-3955 GCA_049521875.1 Steroidobacteraceae bacterium | reverse complement strand
CTCACCGCGCCTCATGTGGCTGCTCGGCTTCGCGGATTCGAGCGAGTTCCCACCGCTCGCCCAGAGTTTCTGGCTCAGGGTTCACCCGACCGACTACGAGCGGTTCGCGCATACGCTCTCGCGCCACCTGCGTTATCGCGAGCCCAGTGACGTTCAGTTCCGGGTGCGGCTGGCCGATGGCCAGTACCGCTGGTTTCGCGGGCGGGGCCAGGCCTACTGGGACGAGCAGGGCAAAGCGCTGCGCATGTGTGGCTCGCTCACCGATATCCACGAGCAGGTGATTGCGCAAGAATCGCTCGAGCGCACGCAGGAGCGGGAGCTGCGCGCGCGCGAGGAGTTCGGACGGCAATTGCTGATCGCGCACGAGCAGGAACGCACGCGCATCGCAAATGAGCTGCACGACAGTATCGGCCAGAGCCTGTCATTGATCGCCAACCGGGCGCGCCTGGCGCTGAATATCGCCGAGCTGCCGGTAAGTGCCAGCGTACACATCGACAGCGTGGCTCAGGTTACGGCTGCGGCGATCGGCGATGTCCGCGCACTGGTGCAGAACCTGCGGCCGCTGCATATCGACCAAATCGGGCTCACCGCCTCGCTGGAAGGGCTGATCGAGCGCTGGTCGCAGAGCGCCGGCGTGGAAGTGATCCACCGACTCGAGAATGTCGATGTCCAGCTGAGCGGGTCGGACGCCACAAATGTGTACCGGATCGCCCAGGAAGCACTCAATAACGTGTTCAAGCACGCCGGTGCGCGCCGTGTGGAGATACAGCTTGAGAACGACCTGCATTGTGTGCGCTTGCGGGTGCTTGATGATGGCTGTGGCTTCGAGGCCGCTGGCGGCGCGCCGCGCGGCGGTGGCTACGGCCTGACCACGATGCTCGAGCGGGCCAAGATGCTCGGCGGGACACTAGTGATCGACAGTGCCGTGGGCCAGGGAACGACGCTGGTGGTCGAACTGCCAGTGGCGGAGAACCTCTACATCGATCCGGCCGAGCCCGGGAGCCCGGAATAGGGCCAACGCGTTGGAGTCAAACCCCCGAGGGAGTAGTATTGCGGCGTGAGCGATAACAAGCGTATCCGACTGGTTATTGTCGATGACCACCCGCTGTTCCGTCAGGGCCTGCGCCAGGTCGTGCAATCTGACCCGCGCTTTGATCTGGTCGGCGAAGCCGACAAGGGCACCTCGGCTCTGGAGCTGATCGGTCAGACCAAGCCGGATCTGGCGGTCATCGACCTGAATCTCCCCGATATGAATGGGCTCGATGTGGCGGCCAAGCTGCGCGAGCGCCACAACCCGGTGCGCCTGGTCGTACTGACGATGTTCAAGGACGAGCAGGCATTCAACCAGGCCATGAACCTTGGAATCTCAGGCTACGTGCTCAAGGAAAACGCCGTCAGCGAAATCGTCAGTTGCCTGATCGCGGTTGCAGCCGACGTGCCGTACGTGTGCCCCTCGATGTCCGGGTTCCTGCTCAGGCGCCGTGATCGCGCGGCAGCGCTGGCCGATCGCCAGCCGAGCCTGCAGGATCTGACGATTGCCGAGCGGCGAATTCTCAAGCGGGTCGCCGACAAGAAGACCACCCGGGACATTGCCGCCGAACTTTTCATTTCACCGCGCACGGTGGAATCACATCGGGCCAAGATCTGCAGCAAGCTCGGCCTCAAGGGAGCCAACAGCCTGTTGCAGTATGCGATTGAGAACCGCGACGCCCTGAGCGCGCTGAACTAGCGGGCGCGATCGACTTGCGGCCTCAGGCCGACTCTGAGTTGCGGGTGGCGCCGATATTGCGCAGTGATTCATCCGAGAAGAAGCGGCGCACCATCATCGCCTGCTGCAGGCGGCCCTTGCGCACATACATCTGGTAGAGCAGGTCCTTCATCACCTCGAGCAGCACACCGGCGGTCTGCTCATCAATGGTCGGCAGGTTCGGGTGCGGATCGGCATCACTGCCAAAGATCACGCGCTTGATGTCCACGAACATCGTGGGATCCAGATCGGCCATCGTACGAACGTCATTGAGCTGATCGAACACCCGCAGTTTCCCCGACTCGCCCAGATCGGCAAAGGCCGATTGCATCGTGCGCCGGCACATCGCCGCGAACGCATTGAAGCTGCTGTGCGAATAGCACGAGAGCGCTTCGCGGAACATGATCTCGACCTGCTCGGGCAGGTACAGATAGCTGAATTTCTCCCGCGGGCGCTCCACCTCGATGAACTGGGAACCGAGCTCGATGCGATGGTTGCCGCACAGCTTGACCGGGAAGCGCAGGAAGATCGGCGCGTTGCACGAGTCGCAGCGATAAACCGTACCGACGTGCTTGGGCGGGTGCGCACTCAATTCATTGAAGCTGGGTACCGCGATCGGCGTGATATGTGAGAGCACGAGGCAGTGCGGGCAGGTCAGCGCAAGGCTGGCTTCCTGCTCTAGATGCAGCGTTCCTGACGCGTCGATGTAGGTGGCCATACCGGCTTAGGGCGACCTTCCGGTCCGCCACTGCCGCTTGCGGCAGTGCGAGTCGCCTGTCTCCTCCAATAATGAGTGTAGCCGAACCGTGCGCTGACGTCGGTCACATTATTGCGAGCGAACACACTGGGTTACATAATCTTGCTCAGGTGGGTCATTAACCGGTGAGGCGCTTGTACTTGAGGCGGTGAGGCTGGGCCGCCTCCTCGCCACGACGGTGTTTGAGATCCTCGATGTAGTCCTGGTAGTTGCCTTCGAACCAGACCAGCTCGGAATTGCCTTCAAAAGCGAGGATGTGGGTGGCGATGCGATCCAGAAACCAGCGATCGTGCGAGATCACCACGGCGCACCCGGGGAAGGAGAGCAGTGCCTCTTCGAGTGCTCGCAGCGTCTCGATGTCCAGATCGTTGGTTGGCTCATCGAGCAGCAGCACGTTGCCGCCACTGCGCAGCACCTTGGCCAGGTGCACGCGGTTGCGCTCCCCGCCCGAGAGCTCGCCGATCAGTTGCTGCTGCGAGGTGCCGCGGAAGTTGAAGCGACCGACATAGTTACGTGAGGAGGTCTCATAACCGTCGACCTTGATGATATCGAGGCCGCCGGAGATTTCGGCCCACACGCTCTTGGCCGGATCGAGGCTCTGGCGCGACTGATCCACGTACGCCAGGCGCACGCTCGGCCCGATGCGGATGGTGCCGGCATCGGGTTTGTCGGCGCCGGTCAGCATGCGAAACAGTGTCGTCTTGCCGGCGCCGTTAGGACCAATGATGCCAACGATGGCACCCGGTGGCAGCTTGAAACTGAAATTGTCGATCAGCAGCCGCTCGCCAAAGCCCTTGCGCAGGTTCTCGGCTTCAATGACCAGATCGCCGAGCCGCGGTCCGGGCGGAATGTAGATCTCATTGGTCTCGTTGCGTTCCTGAAATTCACGTGAGGCGAGCTCTTCGTAGCGCGCGAGACGTGCCTTGCTCTTGGCCTGGCGCGCCTTGGGGTTGGTGCGCACCCATTCCAGTTCGCGCGCCAGCGTCTTTCGCAGCGCATCCTGTTCGCGCTGCTCGAGGGCCAGGCGCTGCTCCTTCTGCTCAAGCCACGAGGAATAGTTACCCTGCCAGGGAATGCCGTGACCACGATCGAGTTCCAGGATCCACTGGGCGACGTTGTCCAGGAAGTAGCGATCGTGCGTGACCGCGATGACGGTGCTCGGATATTCCTCCAGATAGCGCTCGAGCCAGGCGACCGACTCGGCATCCAGGTGATTGGTGGGCTCATCGAGCAGCAGCATGTCCGGCGCCGAGAGCAGCAGCCGGCACAGTGCTACGCGGCGCTTCTCGCCGCCGGAGAGTGGCCCGATCTTGGTTTCCCACGGCGGTAGCCGCAGCGCGTCGGCGGCGATCTCGAGCTTGCGCTCCAGTTCCCAGCCACCGACGGCATCGATTGCATCCTGGAGTTTGGACTGCTCCTCGAGCAGCTTGTTCATCTGTTCATCGTCCATC
>JBEKOK010000327.1:0-4003 GCA_049521875.1 Steroidobacteraceae bacterium | reverse complement strand
CGCAGCGCGCTGCCGCCAAAAAAGATAGGCGGTAATTGAAATAACGATTGGCAGCATGAAGCCAGACTCATCGATGGTGTAGTTCGTGATGGCGCCGCGGGGCGCCGTCAGCCGTGTAAAATAAACATCATTCCAGAGATTGATGCTGGCATGCACCAGAGCGCCCGTCCACACGCTGCCGGAACGCAATCTGAGCCATAGCATGATCACGCTAAGCCCCAGCAGATCAATCACAAAGCACGGCAGCGTAAACCAGACAGGCGACGCGGAGTCGAAATCCGCGAAGAAAAGTATAGGAAAATGCCACGTTGCCCAAACGGCTCCGGTGATGAAGGCCGCGCGCGTAAATCCGTAGCGTTCCGCGAGGCGAGGTGAGAGAAACCCTCTCCAGCCAATCTCCTCGCCAAGCGCGGTCGCCATGCTGCCCGCACCAGTGATGAGGAGGAGAACGGTCCAGAGCACGATGACCTGACTCGTCGAAAGCGACGGAATCCCGAGCGCGGCCTTCAGCGAATCGACGGTCTTGCCATTCGGAAATCCGCCCAGGCCGGTCGCCCATACAGCGACATACCCGATCAGGCAGAACAGCAAAGGCGTTGCATACGCCAGGATCTGCCAGCGCCAGGGCCCCCATCGCCAGCCGATGGTGCCGATATCAATGCGCAACAGCGTGCAAGTCAGCAACGCCGCCGCGGCCGGGCACCAATCCAGCCCGGTACCATACCTGCCGCCTCCCCCGTCGACATGTCCGCTGGCGATGATCAGCGCGTAGAACACGGAGCTGAACGCAAATACGAGCACGACGTAGAGCGTAATGGCTTTCATCTGGGAGACAGCCATCCTCATTACTTGGGTTTGCGGAACTTCAGGATGAACTGGTCGGTGTGCCCGCGAATCGTCTGGTCGAACACTTTGGCCGTGCGGGGGTCCGCCGGATTGGCGAGAATCGAACTCTCGGAGTCGAACTTGAAGCCCGCGGCTTCGACCTCTCGGCGCACGGTCGAGGACTCGATGCGATGCAAGGTCTCGGTTACATTTGCGGGAGCACCCAGAGCGGCGGAATGATCGAGAATTACGTATGCGCCACCCGGCTTCAGCGCTTCGTATACCGCCCTGTTAAACGCGGCCGTGTCAACCGGCCCCATGAACTTGTCATGCAGGTCGTGATAATTTCGGGAAATCCAGAACAGGTCGAGCTTCTCGGGGAACTTCAGTCCTTCGAGCGCCGCGGCGGTCGTTACCGTTACATTTGGATGGGCGACCGCATAGCCTTGCAGCTCCGCGACTGCCTTGACGAAATGCTCGAACTGGAAGAAGGCGGTGGGCTCCACCGCGTAAACGTGACCGTTGGACCCCACCACGCTGGCAAAGAGACGAGTGAAATAGCCTGAATCGGCGACATAGTCGGCAACCTTGTCCCCCGATTTAATGCCTGCGAACACTAGAGTTTGCGCCGGCTTTCGGTCAGCATCCCGTGTGGTGTCAGAGTCCGGGCGCGACGGATCGGCGACCGCCATTGTGGCGGCTGCTGAATTGCTTGCGTTGTCCGAGGCATTCGCCCCGGAAACAAGCGCGAAGACTGCCATCAAACAAGCGATAATTTTCACATCGATTCTCCTGGCGTGAATATTCTGGTCTAGCTCGCACAGACATTGAGTAGGGCCAGTCCCAGCACCGCGCTGAAGCCGATCCGCTTATTCATTGATTGCGCCCCGTTTGGAAATCGCGAACAGTGTATTGGCGAGAGCCGAAGCGATTAAGACCGCTCGTTGCAGCAAAACCGCCATTCGCGGCAGTCCAGGACCTTCTCCCCGTACCTGATGTAGTGTGTCGGTCATGAATCGCGCAGACGCACGCTTGACCGGCTGGATCTGGATTGCGGCCATCTGGTGCGCGGCAGCGTTGTTCGATGCGAGCCAGACGCTTCTCACCATGCACTTGGTGGGTGTGGGCAAGGCTTGGCTTCGCCCATTTTTGATCGTATTTATTTCCTGGCTACCTTGGGCGCTTGCGACGCCGTTCGTCATTGAGCTGGCGCGACGATGGCCAATCGTTCGAGGTGAGATCTTGAAAGCGATGAGCTTGCATCTGGCTGCGTTCGCTGCGGTCAGCGCAGCGGCGGAAGGCTGGTCGGCATTACTTCAGGTCATTTTCGACCCGTGGCACCGCAAGTCGCCACCCACATTCTTGGACACCTGGTCCGACTTGCTCCTCGAGCAGATCGTGACGTTTGTGATCGCCTATGCGCTGATTTTGGCGGCCACCTATGTGGTGGACTCGCGCGAAAAAATGGCGCGGCAGAATGAGGAACTCGCCCGAGCGCAGCTTGCCGCGCTCAGGGGTCAGATGGACCCTCATTTCATGTTCAACACCTTGAACTCGATCGCAAGTCTCGTATACGACCAACGCGGCGACGCGGCAGTTCGCATGATCGTGGGTTTGAGCGAGCTCCTGCGCCGCGCCTCGGAAGACTCTCACCGTGCACAAGTCACGCTGCAGGAGGAAGTAGAGTACCTGCAGCGCTACATCGACATTCAGAAGATCCGTTTCGGCGACCGCCTGCGAGTGAGCATCGACATTCCCGATGAGCTGCTGGCAATGCAGGTCCCGAGCCTGCTGTTGCAGCCGCTCGTTGAGAACGCCATCAAGCACGGAATATCCAAGCGCCGATCGGGCGGCGAGATTCGAGTCGCCGGGATGAGCCGCGATGGTGCGCTTCGCTTGACCGTCTACAATGACGGCCCATGGGAACAGGAGGATATGGCGCTCGCTCCCCACCGCGTCGGACTCGGCAATCTGCGCACGCGCCTTAAGCTCCTCCATGGCGACCGATCTAGTCTCTTGCTGCAGCCAGCTGAAGAGGGCGGCGTCGAGGTCATCGTGACAATGCCGCTACAGGAGGCATGAACGTGTCGCCTGCCAAACCGCTCGGCTCGATTCGAGCCCTTGTGGTTGATGACGAAGCCCCGGCGCGCCGCTACCTGACCCTTCTGTTGCGCCGAGACCCCGATGTCGGATCGGTGATCGAATGCGAATCCGGGTTGGAGGCGATTGAGGAGATCAGGCGGTCCCGACCGGACCTCGTATTCTTGGATGTGCAAATGCCGGAATGCGACGGCTTCGACGTGCTCGAACTGTTGGGCGCGGATCTGCCCGAGACCGTCATTTTTGTGACGGCCTACGCCACCTACGCTCTGCGTGCTTTCGAAGCGGGCGCGCTCGACTACATTCTGAAGCCTTTGGACGATGCGCGTTTCAGCCGCGCGCTCGAGCGCGCCAAGGGTAGGCTCGCTCGCGGAAATCCGTACCATGCCCACTCGGTCAGTCGGATTGCAGTGAAGAGTCGCGGCCAGACACTATTCTTGAAGGCCTCGGAAATCGATTGGATCGAAGCCGCGAGATACTATGCGTGCCTGCACCTGGGTGACGATACGCACATCGTGCGGAGGACGATCCAGGAACTCGAGCAGGACCTGGACGCTCGCACATTCTTCCGCATCCACCGCTCGATCATTGTTAACCTCGAACGGGTGCGGGGGCTCGAGCTGCGAGAAAGCGGCGAGTACGAGGTCGTGCTGGACTCCAAGATCCGTCTCAAACTGAGTCGGCGCTTTCGCAAGCGCTTCCAGGATCGCCTCGGCGAGCTGTCAAGCGGACGCTGACATCTGGCCGCCGGGAGATTGTGTGGAGTTGCATAGGAGAACGGGCGGATTTACAAGGACCATAACTCCACAACGGCATTATTCATGATCGCTAGATTATGGCCGTCCGGACTCAAGGCAAAGGCCAGCTTGTTCGAGTCCGCATTGTGCAGTGGTACGATCCCCAATTGCTTTCCAGTCGCTGTGTCGAGCACTACGATCCCTAGAAATTCGGTTTCATATCTGGGAGTGCCGGGGCACACCTCGCAGGACGGTCGTTGGGGCGAGTCTGTGAACGACCCGAGAGGGCAGACGTCGTGACATGGCGGTCGTGGTAAATTATGAAAAACGACGATCGGAAA
>JBEKOK010000326.1:0-4010 GCA_049521875.1 Steroidobacteraceae bacterium | reverse complement strand
GAATGGTCGCCGCTGGCCAGCCCGCGCAGGCCCGCGACCACGTAGGGTACGAGTCGCAGCCGCAGCGCCGCGACATCATCGGAGCGGCACAGATCCCCGGAGAGCTGGTCCAGCCGCCCGGTCTCGGCGAGCGAGAGCGTCAGTGCCCCGGTCAGGAAGTTGTAGCCCCAGTAGATGTCTTCCGGGGCGGAGCCGGGGAGCGATTCCATCAGCGCCTGGATGAACTCGCGCACCACGGCATCGAAGGCCTTGCCGATCATCGTGCAGCCCCACTCGGGTGAATTGTTGACATACGCAAGCAGCGCGAAATAGCTGTGCCAGCCGGCGCCGGCATGCGCGAGCCGGTCGAGGATCGGGTTCAGAAAGGCGCCGACCACGACCTCGGTACCCGGCGCCTGCGGCGCGCACTGGGCCCGCAGTTCGGCCAGTTGGCGCAGCCGCTCGGCGTTCAGCACCTGGCCGCGCCGCTCGATGACCGCGGCCAGCAGTTTTTTCTTGGTGCCAAAGTGATAGTTCACGAGCGCCAGGTCCACGCCGGCTTCGCCGGTGATCTCGCGCAGGGAGACGCCATGGAAGCCGCGCCGGGCAAAGAGCTTCTCGGCGGCATCCATCAGCTTGTCTTTGGTCGTACGCTTGGGGCGGGGCATCCGGGTCCCTGGTGAGGCAGGCCCGGGTGCTCGTGCCTGGCGGGTCGTAACGGTAACGCTGCTGCGGCGCCGAAGTTTACGGAGCCGGTATTAATATTCCGTATCAATTTCAATGAACGTTGATTCCACGTCCGGCAAACGTTCAACGCAGCAGCGGCTCGGGCGCTCTTGAGCGGGGCCGATGCCCGCGTGGGATGCTGCCGCCGCAGCGCCGGGTGCCGCGCCGGGCTTCCGGTGTAGAGTGCGCGCTCCAATCCAGGAGCATCGGCATGGGCGAGCAGGCCAGGCGGCAACGGGTCATCATCGAACCCTTCCGGATCAAGGCGGTCGAGCCGATCCGCATGACCACGCGCGCGGAGCGCGAGGCGCTGATCCGTGCCGCCGACTACCACCTGTTCGCGCTCAGGAGCGAGGACGTGCTGATCGACCTGCTGACCGACAGCGGCACCAGCGCGATGAGCGCCGCGCAGCAGGCGGCACTGCTCTCGGGCGATGAAAGCTACGCCGGCAGTCCCTCGTTCTTCCGCTTCGAGGCCGCGGTCAAGGAACTGATGCCCTTCAAGCATGTGCTGCCCACGCACCAGGGGCGCGCGGCCGAGGCGATCCTGTTCTCGCTGCTGGGCGGGGCCGGTCGCAAGATCCCCTCGAACAATCATTTCGATACCACGCGCGGCAACATCGAGGCGAGCGGTGCCGAGGCGCACGATCTGGTCATCGCCGAAGGCACCGATCCGGAAAACCTGCACCCGTTCAAGGGCAACATGGATCTGGCGCGCCTCGAGCAGTTCCTCACTGAGCACGGCGCCGCGGTGCCGTGCGTGATGATCACGGTCACCAACAATGCCGGTGGCGGTCAGCCGGTGAGCCTGGCCAACATCCGCGCCGTGGCGGCACTTGCGCATCGTTTCGGGCGGCCGTTCATCATCGATGGCTGCCGCTTCGCCGAGAACGCCTATTTCATCAAGCAGCGCGAGCGCGGGCAGGAGCAGCGCGCGATCAAGGAGATCGTGCGCGACATGTTTGCGCTGGCCGATGGCATGACGATGTCGGCCAAGAAGGATGCCTTCGCGAACATCGGCGGCTGGCTGGCGCTCAACGACGATGCGCTCGCCCAGGCCGCGCGCAGCCGCCTGATTCTGACCGAGGGCTTCCCGACCTACGGCGGGCTCGCCGGGCGTGACCTGGATGCGATTGCGCAGGGCCTGAAGGAAATCATCGATGAGGATTATCTGCGCTACCGGATCCGCACCTGTGAATACATCGGCGAGCGCCTGAGCGCGCTGGGAGTCCCGATCGTCAAGCCGACCGGCGGCCATGCGGTGTTCGTCGATGCGCGCCGGCTGCTGCCGCACATCCCGCCGCTTGCGTATCCGGGCCAGTCACTCGCGGTTGCGCTCTACATCGAGGGCGGCATCCGCTCGTGCGAGATCGGCACTGTGATGTTCGGGATGCGCCCCGATGGGAGCGAGGCCGCGGCGCCGATGGATCTGGTGCGGCTGGCGATTCCCCGGCGCGTGTACACGCAGAGCCACGCCGATTATCTGATCGAGGTGTTCGAGGACCTGGTCGCGAATCGCGAACGCCTGAGCGGCTTTGCGATCCGCTGGCAGCCGCCGGCGATGCGCCACTTCACCGCGAAGTTCGCGCCGCTTAGCTCCTAAGGGGTTGTCGGTTCATCGGAGGACCACGGCGTGACCGCTTCGGCCCGCAGGCTCGGGAGCGTGCGCACGCTGCGGATGATCGGCATCCGCCATGCGAGCAGTGCCAGCAGGATCGCGGTCCAGCCGGCGAAGCTGAGTGCCGAGCGCACGCCAAACTGCGTGCCGAGCCACCCCCCGAGCAGCGCCCCCGGCACCGCGGGCAGCAGGATCAGCCAGCGCATCGTGCTGGTCATGCGCCCGAGCATGTGCCCTGGCGTCACCGACTGGCGCAGCGAGAGGAAGTTGATGAAGATCAGTACCGCACCGACGCCAAAGGAAAACAGCATCAGCGGGTAGGCCACGATGCCCCAGCGGCCGGCAGGTGCCAAGCCGAGCTGCAACCAGCCGCAGCCGCAGACCGCGAAGCCCAGCACCAGCGTCGGACCGGGACCGAAGCGCCGCGCGATGCGCGCCCCGACGGTGCTGGTCGCGATCGTCCCGATGCCGAGTCCCACGTAGCTTAAGCCCACGCCGCGCGCACTCAGTCCCAGCTCGCGCGTGGCCAGCAGGATCTGCTGCTGCATGGCGCAGGCATTGCACAGCTGCCACACGCCGACACAGCTGGCCATCGTGACCAGCAGCCGGTGACCGCGCACGAAATTGATGCCCTCGCGCATCGCGTGCCAGAAGCTGTGCTGCGTGCGGGTCGCGGCCTCGGTGACCCGGACACCGCGCAGGATCGTGGCCGAGATCAGCAGCAGCACGGCATCGGCCAGCAGCGCGATCGGCGCGCCGGTGAGCTTGATCAGCACACCGGCGAAGCCGGGGCCGGAGACTTCCGCGGTCGAACTGGCGAGCGCGTTCTTGGCGTGCGCCTCGACCAGCCGCTCGCGCGGCACGATCTGCGTCAGCACGATCTGCGCCGCACTGCCGGCGGTGGTATTGACCGCCCCGATGATAAATCCGGTCACGTACAGCCAGCTCATCGACAGCCACCCGAGCCACCAGGCGAGCGGGATCGTCGCGACCGTGAAGGCGACGGTGAGTTCACCGCCGACATAGACCGGGAGTTTGCGCCGGCCATCGAGCCACACGCCGGTCGGCAGCGACAGCAGCACGAACGGGACCAGTTCCATCGACTGCAGGTAACTCATCTGCGCCGAGCTGGCCTGCAGCAGCACCGCTGCGGTCAACGGGATCGCCAGCAGCGTGACCTGACCGCCGAAGGAGGAAATCAGGATCGAAGTCCACAGCCGCCGATAGGTCGGATTGCGCAGCAGATCCGTCGGTGCCAGGGAGAAGGAGGGGAGGAGCGATCGCATCCGCCCATGGTCGCCTTTTTCGGGGCCGCGAGACAAGCTGTCCGCAGCCCGAATAGCGTCGCCCGATCGCGACGCGGCAGCTAGCGCCGCCGTTCGCGCAGCCGCGCGACCACGCGCGTACTCCAGGCGAGCGCGGCGCGTCCGATCAGCCGCCAGAAGTGCGCGCTCCAGCCGCTTGCCACTTCGCTCGGATGGCGAAATGCGATGCTGAAAGTCAGCGCGCGCTCGAGCGTCTGCTCGACCTGGCGCGCGAAAGCACGCGAGGAAACCTCCTGGTTGGCTTCGAGGTTCCAGAGCGTGCCCCAGCGATCAAGATTGCAGGAGCCGATCGAGACCCAGTCATCGGCCAGCACCAGCTTGGTGTGCAGGAACCCGGGCTGGAACTCGTAGATCACGGCGCC
>JBEKOK010000325.1:0-4033 GCA_049521875.1 Steroidobacteraceae bacterium | reverse complement strand
AGCCGCCGCGGGATGCCGGTCGACTGCAGGATGCGACTTGAAATCTCCTCGACCGAGCACTGGGTGGCATCAAGGAATGGCACCCCGTAGCGCTGGAACAGCTGTTCGGCAGCGCGCAGTTCAAACTGCACCTGCTGGGACGAGGCGTAGCGGCTGTCCGGGCGGCGCGCCTGGCGGATCTGCTGCAGGCGCTCCGGTTCGATCGTCAGCCCAAAGAGTTTCTGCTGGTAGCCGCGAACCGCCGCCGGCACGTGGCGGCTCTCCAGATCATCATCGGTGAGCGGGTAGTTGGCCGCGTAGATTCCGTACTGCAGCGCCAGAAACAGGCAGGTCGGGGTCTTGCCGGTGCGCGAGACCCCGAGCAGGATCACATCGGCCCGATCGTAGTCACGGTTGGTCCCGCCATCGTCATTGGCGAGCGCAAAATTGGTGGCATCGATACGCGTCATGTAGGCCGCGGCATCGAACATGCCGTGGGCACGACCCAGGGCATGCGAACTCTTCAGGCTGAGCTCGGCTTCCAGCGGCCCCAGGAACGCATCGAAGAAATCAAGGAACAGCCCATCCGAGCCCTTGACGATCTCACGCTCGGCATCGCGCACCAGCGTGCTGAAGATGACCGGGCGCACGCCGTCGCTGGTGGCCGTGGCGTTGATCACGACCCGCGCTTCCTTGGCTTTCTCGACCGAGTTGACGAACGGCAGCGTCACGGCCTGGAAGGCCAGGCCCTCGAACTGCGTTAACATACTGTGGCCCATGGTCTCGGCCGTGACGCCGGAGTGGTCGGAAACGAAAAAAACCGTCCGGACGCCCGGTTCCTGTGTTGTCACGTCTTGCCTCCACCCGCCATGAGCACCGATCATTGACAGTCTTTCACTGACCTTGCGCCGCGGCAAGGGTTGCCCGTCCAGGAGAGTTAACTTGAGCGCCTATGTGATCCCGTTTACCGAGCTGGGCATGCATGATGTCGAACGCGTCGGCGGCAAGAACGCCTCCCTGGGCGAGATGATCAGCCACTTAAGCCGCCTCGGCGTCAAGGTGCCCCCGGGCTTCGCGACCACCGCCGATGCGTTTCGTGAGTTTCTTGCCCACGGTGGGCTGGATGCACGCATCGCCAAGGAGCTCTCGAGCCTGAATGTTGACGATGTCGAGGCCCTGGCCCGCAGCGGCGAGCGCATCCGCAGCTGGGTGCTCGAGACCCCGTTCCCGGCCGCGCTCGAGCAGGCACTCGTGGCTTCGTGGGAGGCAATGAACGGTCCCAACATCGCGGTGGCGGTGCGCTCCTCGGCCACCGCCGAGGATCTGCCCGATGCCTCCTTCGCCGGCCAGCAGGAGACGTACCTGAACGTGCGCGGCAAGGAAGATCTGCTGCACACCACGCACCAGGTATTTGCCTCGCTGTTCAACGATCGGGCGATCTCCTACCGCGTGCACCAGGGCTTTGAGCACTCGCGGGTCGCGCTCTCGGCCGGCATCCAGCTGATGGTCCGTAGCGACGTCGGTGCCAGTGGCGTGCTGTTCACGCTCGACACCGAATCGGGATTCCGTGACGTCGTGTTTGTCACGGCCTCTTATGGACTTGGCGAAACGGTCGTGCAGGGCGCCGTCAACCCCGATGAGTTCTACGTCTACAAGCCGGCGCTGCGCGCCGGGAAGCTTGCGATCGTGCGCCGGCAGCTCGGCAGCAAGGCGATCAAGATGACCTACGCCGCCGGCGCCGATGCCGCGCACCGCGTGCGCACCGAAAACGTCTCGCCGGCCGAGCGCGCCCGCTTCTGTCTGGCGGACGAAGATGTGATGGCGCTCGCACGCCAGGCGCTGATCATCGAGGAGCACTATGGCCGCCCGATGGACATCGAGTGGGGCAAAGATGGCAACACTGGCGCGCTCTACATCCTGCAGGCGCGGCCCGAGACCGTGCAGAGCCGCAGCGGCCGCGAGATCCAGCGCTACAGCCTCAAGAACCACTCCAAGATCCTGACGACCGGACGCGCGATTGGCGCCCGCATCGGCGGTGGACCCGCGCGCGTGATCAGCTCGATCAGCGAGATGTCCAAGGTGCAGGCTGGCGACGTGCTGATCGCCGACATGACGGATCCGGACTGGGAGCCGATCATGAAGCGTGCCTCGGCGATCGTCACCAATCGCGGCGGCCGCACCTGCCACGCGGCGATCATCGCGCGCGAGCTTGGAATACCGGCGGTGGTCGGCTGCGCCGATGCGACCGAAAAGGTCCCCGATGGGGCACTGGTGACCGTCTCGTGCGCCGAGGGCGATACCGGCTCGGTCTATGAGGGGCGCCTCGAATTCGAGCACCAGTCGGTGCAGCTCGATGCGATGCCGCCCTCGCCGGTCAAGCTGATGATGAACGTCGGCAATCCGGAGCGCGCCTTTGATTTCGCCGGGATCCCCAACAGCGGCGTGGGCCTGGCGCGGCTCGAATTCATCATCAACCGCATGATCGGCGTGCACCCGCGCGCACTGCTGGAATTCAAGAGCCTCGACACGACGCTCAAGGCCCAGATCCGAGCGCACATTGGCCCGGATGAGGATCCAGTCGATTTCTTCATCAACCGATTGGCCGAAGGCGTAGCGACGATCGCCTGCGCATTCGCGCCACAACCGGTAATTGTGCGGCTGTCCGACTTCAAGTCCAACGAATACGCCAACATGATTGGCGGGCAGAAATACGAGCCGCACGAAGAGAACCCGATGATCGGCTTTCGTGGTGCCTCGCGCTTCATCGATGCCTCTTTCCGGCCGTGCTTCGAGCTCGAGTGCCGCGCGCTGCGGCGCGTACGTGAAGACATGGGGCTCACGAACGTGCAGATCATGGTGCCGTTCGTGCGCACCGTCGAGGAGGCGCGCCAGGTCGTCGAGCTGCTGGCCGCCAACGGCCTCAAGCGCGGTCCGGACGGCGTCAAGCTGATCATGATGTGCGAACTGCCGACGAACGCCTTGCTTGCGGACCGCTATCTCGAATACTTCGATGGCATGTCGATCGGCTCGAATGACATGACGCAGCTGACGCTCGGGCTCGATCGGGATTCCGGCATCGTGGCGCACCTCTTTGATGAGCGTGACGAAGCCGTCAAGGTCATGCTGTCGATGGCGATCAGCGCCTGCCGCAAGGCCGGCAAGTACATCGGCATCTGCGGGCAGGGTCCGTCCGATCACCCCGATCTGGCGCAGTGGCTCGTGGCCCAGGGGATCGAATCGATCTCGCTCAATCCCGACACCGTGGTTGAAACCTGGCTGCTGCTGGCGAAGCAGAGTGCCAGGAAGGCATCGGGCCCTTAATTTGGTTTAACGGCAGAGATCACCCCACCAGCTATCGGTGTGCTCGCAAACGAGAGTGCCTTATCCAGCACGGGATCCCGACCGGCACTAAGATCTTGCGCCGTGGGCAGTACGATGAAGTCTGGCGTCACACCGACGCGTTCAAGGCGCTGACCGTCCGGCATGATGACATCTGCGACGGTCACTTCAACGCCGAAATGCACTGGTCGGCCGCTCACTGGTAATACCGCGAATCGAGCTTCCATTACGGCGCCCGCCGTAGTGTCGCCGATCACCGTTCCGCGATCGGTCAATTGCATCGTTCTGGCAAGGAGTTCCGAGCCGGAGGCGGACCTTGAGTCGACCAGGACGAAAACTCGTCCCGGATACGCGTGGCCCTCACTGCCCCTGGCAATCATTGCGGATTTCTTGGTGCGCTCTTGCGTAAAAGCAATGGTGACGTCGCCGGGAAATAGGCCTCCAACCAGCGCCTCCAGCGCTTCGACCGCGCCGCCGCCATTGCCGCGCAAATCGATGATGAGGCTCTGCTTGCCGCGGGCGCGGCGCAGGACTTCATCCATCTCGCGTACATCGACCAGGAATGAAGGAACTCGCGCCACAACTACCTGGTTCCCCACATCCGCCATCACAGGCGTCGCGTCCCGGTCCAAGTTCTCGAGTTTCTCGAGCTCGCGGCGATAATCGAGAATTGGTCCCATGTTGTGAACGCGGGCTGCCACATCAATCTCCCGCG
>JBEKOK010000324.1:0-4060 GCA_049521875.1 Steroidobacteraceae bacterium | reverse complement strand
TTCGCATTGCAGATCCTGTCGATCCGGTGGCGTTTGCAGCGTCGCTAGATGCATTCTTGAGCACGCAGGGGCTCCGGCCTTATCAGAGTTACCAAAGTACCAGTGCCGCTCAGCCTGGGGTCCCCCACTGGGTAAGCGACCGCCCCTTCCTAAATGTGCGGCTAGACCCACCATACAATCCGATTGTGATAAATGTGGGTGGCGCCACAAGCCGGCCGCAGCTAAAGGACGCGCTTGCGAGAGAAATTGAAGCTTGGGTGCACCGTTCGTACCCCGATGTGCATGTTCAAACAAAGACAATTGACTACTTCAATCCAACTTGATTATGAATAAAGTGCTAAGTCAGTGGGCTCCATACCGCGTTGCTCGACCGGAACGATGAGCGGCCGGCTCTCCACACGCGACTACAAGACGCCCAAGCGCGGCGGCATGGATCTGGCGCGCTGGCAGCCGTTTGGCTATGGCTTGGGGATGGGACTGCTAATCGCGCTGCTGGTGTGGATCGCCGATCATCGCAGCGCTGCCCGCCCGGTCGAGGACAAACCTGAACCGCATCGCAGCGCCACGGCGGCCGTGGCAGCGGCCGCCAACAGCGCGGATAACAACAACTACGATTTCTACCAGATGCTGCCCAAATTCGAAGTCGTCGTGCCCGAAAAGGAGCACGACGTGCGCCGCGTCGATGCGCAGGCGAAGATCGACCGGCCCGGGACCTACTTCCTGCAGGCCGGCTCCTACAAGGGCGAGGCGGACGCCGAACGGATCCGCGCACAGCTGGCGCGCCAGGATATTCCAGCCAACGTGCAGCGCGTCGCGGTCGATGCCGACGTCTGGTTTCGCGTGCGCATCGGTCCGATCAAGGATCTTGGCCAGCTCAATGCGCTGCGCCGCCAGCTGCAGGCGGCGGACATCGATTCACTGGTGATCCGCGTCGACGATTGATTGAGGCGCGAGACCGCTCAGTCGCGTTGTGCCACGAGAGACAGGGCCGCATCCAGCGTCGGGGCGCGCTGCGCGGGCCCGAAGCCGCTTCCCTGCCGATCCAGCAGCGCCCGCGGCTGCTCGCACAGGCCACTCAATATCACCAGCGTGCCATCGCGCTGTGCGCTGCGGATGAAGCCCTGCAGCGCCGTGACACCGGTGCCATCAATGTACGGTACGCGCTCCATGCGCAGGATCAGTGCGCGCGGCTTGCGCCCGGTGCGCTTCAGGGCGCCGAGCATTTCATTGGCCGCGCCAAAAAACATCGGTCCGGCAAAGCGGAATACTTCGACGCCCGCGGGCAGTGCGGCGCGCTGCGCCGGGTCATCAACGCTTTGATCATCTGACAGCAGCTTGCTGCTCTCACTCATGCGCGCCATGAACAGCAGCGACGCGAGCGTCACGCCGACACCAATGGCAACGGTCAGATCCACCAGCACGGTCAGCGCAAAGGTGAGCAGCAGCAATGCTCGTTCGCCCGCGTCCATGCGCAGCAGTGACCTGAAGCGCTCGGCCTCGCTCATGCCCCAGGCTACCACCAGCAGGATCGCAGCCAGGGCCGCCATCGGCACATGCGCAATCAGTCGCGCGGCCAGCAGCATGAAGATCAGCAGGAATACCGCATGCAGCATGCCGGCCAGCGGCGTGCGTCCCCCGGCGCGCACGTTGGTGGCGGTGCGCGCTATGGCTCCGGTTGCCGGCAGCCCTCCAAACAGCGCCGAGGCGATGTTCGCGACGCCCTGTCCGACCAGTTCCTGGCCGGAGCGATGGCTGTAGCCGCTCATGCCATCGGCGACCACGGCCGAGAGCAGCGCCTCGATGCCCCCGAGCAACGCGATCGTGAAAGCTGAGGGCAGCACCTGCCGTACCAGCGCGAGGGAGAACGCGGGCAGGTGCGGCGCCGGCAAACCGGTTGGCATCGCGGGGAAGCGATCGCCAACCGTGGCCACCGGTAGATGCAGAAACCTGACGGCCAGCGTGGCCAGGAGTAACGCGATCAGGAATCCGGGCAACTGCGGCGCGAAGCGTTTGAGCAGCATGATGAGGCCCAGTGTTCCGGCGCCGACGCCGAGTGTCGGCAGACTTAAGGTCCCGAAGGCATGCGCATAGGCCTGCCACTTGGCGATGAATTCGGCCGGCACTTTGCCGGCGCTGAGTCCGAAGAAATCACCTACCTGACTGGTGGCGATGATCACCGCAATGCCAGCGGTGAAGCCGGTCACTACTGATATTGGAATGAAGCGGATCAGGCGCCCGATGCCGCAGTAGCCGGCAATGATCAGCAACAGACCGGCCAACAGCGTGGCCAATACCAGACCCGCGTAGCCATGAGTCGCGATGATGCCGGCGACAATTACCACAAAGGCGCCGGTCGGGCCGCCGATCTGCACGCGGGAGCCGCCCAGCAGCGAGATCAGGAAGCCGCCAATGACTGCGGTGATCAAGCCTTGGTAAGGGGTGGCGCCACTGGCAATGCCAAGCGCCATCGCCAAGGGCAGCGCCACGATCGCCACGGTGAGTCCGGCCAGCGCATCCTGGCGCCAGAGCGTCTTGAGCTGGCCCTCGCGCCAGACGGTGATCGTCTTGGGTGTGAAGGCCTGTCGAAAGGCGGGGCTTAAGAACTTAAACATTAAGCGACCTGCTAAACAGTAGCGCAGCGCGCGCCCGATCGAAACGGCGATGGGCAAACAGTGCTCAGCGCGAGTGTGCCGTGCCGTACCAGTCTAACCTTGATCCGAAGCCCGCTTTGTAGCAACGTTTATACATTGTGGATTTCGCGAGGATCTAAGCCGTGCCGATCACAACTCTATCCAGCCGAGAGTTCAATCAGGACACCAGCCGGGCGAAGAAAGCGGCCTCGGAGGGGCCGGTTTTCATCACCGATCGGGGCAAGCCGGCACACGTCCTGTTGAGCATCGAGGACTATCAGCGCCTCACAGGCAAATATCGCAGCATCGTCGATGCACTGGCGATGCCTGGGCTTTCCGATATTGAAATGGAATTTCCCCGATCGAGTGATCTCCCTAGATCCGCCGACTTCTCATAATGTTTCTGCTCGACACCAACGTCATTTGCGAACTGCGTAAGGCTGGCGATGGCAGGGCCGATGCCAATGTCGTCGCTTGGCTCTCCAGCGTGCATGCCGCCACGTTGTACCTCTCCGCCATCACCATCATGGAGATTGAACTCGGTATTCTTCGGATTGAGCGGCGTGATTCCACGCAAGGGGGCAGACTACGCGCCTGGATGGACGGTCGAATCCTCCCTGAGTTTTCGGAACGGACCCTACCAATTGATAAGACGGTGGCGCTTCGTTGCGCCAGCCTGCATGTGCCAGATGCGCGTTCGGAAAGAGATGCATTCATCGCAGCGACCGCTCTGACACACGGCATGACCGTTGTTACGAGCAACGTGGGGGATTTCCGGTCAACCGGTGTGCGGCTCCTAAATCCGTGGGAACACCTGGTTGCTAGTTAAGGAAAGCGGGATGTCGCACCGATGTCCGATTCACGAAAGCAGACCAGACAATCAGAGCGTGACCGCTTCCGCGCCGAGCATCGGCGTGAAGCGCTCTTGATCGAAGCCCTGCAGGGCGACAAATCTGAAATACCTGCTGTCGACCGGAAGGACTTTCTCCAAGAGGGAAAGAAACGTCTGGCCCTGACCCGTATTCTTCGATCAAAGTAGTCACCGCATCGGTGACAAGGTCTTTTCACCCCATCGTTTTGCTTCTGGTGCTCACGGTTGTGGCGGCCGGTCCGGTTGTGCTGCACGCTGCCGCCGCGCCAAATCCCCCTTTCACGATCTCGTGGGTACATGGCAAGTGCATTCATTGCCAGAGCGCAAAAGAATTAGCTGGCGTCGAGTTTCTCAGTGACCAGGAAGCGTGCGGAATTGGCTACTACCCGCCCGGCGAGACCGGATCGGGCGACTATGTCATCGTGCATTCGCGCGACGGCGGAAAGTCCTGGCGGGAACTATCATGGACACATGAGCACAACGGCTCGCCCGGAGTGTCATTTTCGGATGGGAAGTCCGGCTGGCTAAGCTTCTTCGATATCAGCTCAGCGGAAAGTCG
>JBEKOK010000323.1:0-4072 GCA_049521875.1 Steroidobacteraceae bacterium | reverse complement strand
AAGCGCGCCTGCATTTTCTGCGCGGACAGGCTCGTGAAGTAGACATTCGCCGCTTCGGTCTGCGCCTGCGGGTTGGCTTCCAACTACTCCTGGTTCTGATTGCTACCGTAATTGGTCTCGGTGCTGCAGTGATGATTTATGATGCGGTCACGTCGCGGCGCGTGGTGATCGAGCCGTTTCATGCGCCGCCTCCACTCGCTGTTCGCGGCATTGATGGCACGGTCGCCGCCGCAATGTTGCTCGATGAGCTCAGCGCTCTACAGGAGGCCACCCGTAGCACCTCTGCCGCCCGCGGCCTGAGTGGTGCGTGGAGCGGCAACATCAAGGTCGACGTGCCGGAAACTGGCATATCGATCGGTGAGCTCTCCCGCTTGCTTCGCGAGCGGTTCGGGCACGACATACACATCGACGGCGATCTGGTCGAGACCCCGACGGGGGGACTCTCGCTTACGGTCCGTGGCAACGGCGTGCCGCCTAAGTCATTCGACGGTACTGCCGCAGATCTCGGGAAGACCACGCTCGCCGCTGCCGAGTACGTCTATTCGAAATCCCAGCCTGCGCGATGGGCCAGCTACCTGATCATCCATCAACGCTATACTGAGGCTGTCGCGTTTTGCAAGAGCGCCCTGGCCGGCACGGAGCTCGCGGAACGTGCCATGCTTCTGAGCCGATGGGATATTGCGCTCACGTTCTCCGGTGGTTCCACCCGTGAGGGATTGGGACTCGAGCGCGCGGCCGTCAAGCTTCAGCCGGATCTCTGGACAGCGCATTACAACATCCAGAACGACCTTATGACCTTGGGCGACGAGGAGGGGGCGTGGAAGGCGGGTGAGGAGATGCGCGCGGCTGCCGGGGGCCGCCCCGGGGCTGCGCCCGAGGCCTTTTACACGAACTGGGACTATCTCACTTGGAACCTGCGGCCGTGGCTGGCGGCATTATTGGCAAACGCTGAAGCCAATTCCGGCGTCGGAAACTTTCTTGGAGCGTCCACCGGTCCGGTGATCGCTGACATTGACCTTCGGCTGCACGATCCGGAGGCTGCGGAGGTTGCGCTAAAGACGGCCAAGGATGACCCGGACGATGTATCTGGCAAGGCTATAGTCCACAACGTCCGTGGTCGGCTGGCACTGGAGGCTGGCGATATAGCAACCGCGCTAGCCGAGTTGGAGGCCTTTGGCACGGCCTATGCGAGCCCCGCGCTATCCACCAACTTTCCGGGATACCATTGCTGGATCGCACTCGCCGAGGAAGCGGCCGGGCGCCCTGACAAGGCGGATGCTTTCCTAAAAACTGCGGGTACGTTCGTGGACTGCTATCGCTTTCGCGCCGATATTCTTGATGGCCGCGGCGACTGGGCTGGAGCACAGAAGGTCTATGCGGCGAGTGTTGTACTCGCGCCCGATTTGCCCGCTGGGTATTACTCCTGGGGCGTGGCCCTCGCAAAGCACGGGGATCTTGAGGGGGCCGCGGCGAAACTTGAAATCGCAAACCAGAAGGGCCCGCACTGGGCAGATCCCATCAAGGCCTGGGGCGATGTACTCGCACGGCTGGGCAAGAAAAAGGACGCACTAGCCAAGTACCAAGAGGCGCTGAAGTACGCACCTGACTGGAAGCAGCTCAAGGAAGCGCGTGATGCGCTGGAGAAGCCGAGGGCGTAAACAGTCCGCCTAATAGCGGTCGCCGGCGACCGGACGGATTGGATCAAACTCGGACACATTCGCTGGCGCCACACAGTCAGGACGCTTGCTGCCGGTCCGCGAGCGCCCGAATGCATTGGGATACCAAGGCCGGACCTCTGTATATGAGGCCCGTATAGATCTGGATCAGATCGGCGCCCGCGGCACGCATCGCCAGTGCAGCCTGCGGGGAGTCGATGCCGCCAACGCCCACGATCGGGAAGCCACGACCGAGAAATGATCGTAATTCAGCGACGGCGCGTAATGCGATCGAATGCAACGGCCGACCGCTGACGCCACCTGCTCCCGCGCTCGAGAATGACGCGGCACCCTCCGGCTTTACCGTCGTATTGGTAGCGATAACCCCATCGATCGGGAGTGCCCTAAATAGCGCCGCGGTGTCCTTAAGCTCCTCCAATGAGACGTCCGGTGAGATTTTCACAACCAGCCGCGGCCGAACCACGCCGCTTGCCGCATCACGTTCCCTCTCTTGAAGTAATGCGGTCAGCAAAGGCTCGAGGCGTTCGCGCGTCTGCAAGTCGCGCAGGCCGGCCGTGTTCGGAGAGGAGACGTTTACAGCCACGTAATCGGCGACGCCCCGAACCGTGCGAAAGCAGTGCACGTAGTCATCAACCGCCCGCGCAACCGGGGTGTTTAAATTCTTTCCGATGTTGACGCCAACGATTCCGCGATATCGGCGCCCCCGAAGCCGCTGTGCGACCCTTTCAGCCCCCTCGTTTGGAAATCCGAGGCGATTGATTAGCGCCCGCTCCGCCGGTAACCGGAATAGGCGAGGCCGTGGCTGACCTGGCTGGGCACGCGGCGTCACGGTACCGATTTCAATAAAACCGAATCCGATAGATCCTAGCCCATCAACGGCAATGCCGTTTTTATCAAAGCCGGCGGCAAGTCCTACACGGTTCGGAAATCGAAGGCCCATGCATTCGATTGGCGCGTGGTTTAGTTGCCGCAGCGTGCGCCTGCCAAGCACCTGCAGTGCACTTAATGCAAGTTGGTGCGCTCTTTCTGGCTCAAGCGCAAACAACGCCGGACGGATAGCTGTGTACCACATTAGTTGTCAGTGTCGCACAGCTTCGTCAGGAGCAATCACACTCGGCACCGCCGCTTCGATTCAATCAATGATAGTTCAAGAATAGATTCCGATTCATTGCGGTCCGGGATTGCCCCGGCGCCATTTAACTGGCGCAGATTACAGCCGTTTTCGGCAAACTAGGGATGTATCAGTTGTCCCGGTTCGCGGCCAACGTGCGTCAGGCCGCCGTTGGGTCGGTTTGGCAACGCCTGCTGGTGAACCAAGCGGTTCAAGACTACGCTTTTGAAACCCGTTGGTTGCACATCGGATTTCCTACCCCGCTCAAAGGCATTGGCCGCTCACAACTGCAATTATTACCATCGTGAATATTCTAGTTCTTGGCGCTGGCATGCAGGGGACGCTCTACGGCGTACGTCTTGCGCGCGCCGGTCACTTAGTCACCTTGATTGCACGAGGACGCCGCGCTGAGGAATTACGGGACCACGGTGCAATCATTGAGCATGCCCTCACAGGTGAGCGCCAGGTAGTACAACTTCCACTAACCGAGCAACTGACTGCTGACACGCACGCTGACCTCTGCTTGGTCACAGTCCGGCGCGAGCAGCTGGAAGAGGCACTTTCTGAGCTCAGCGCAGCACGCCAAATCAGCCGAATATTGTTTATGGTCAACCACGCTTGCGGACCATCCGCACTATATGCCGCTGTCGGGCGACAACGGACTCTTCTGGGGTTTCCTGGTGCGGCGGGAAGCATCGAGAATGGCGTGGACCGCTACGTCGAGATCGCCGAGCAGCCGACAGTCGTTGAGTCTGCCGCCGCGGACGTTGCAAAGGTTCTTCGTAGCGCCGGTTTCCGCGTGGCGCTCGTAAGCGATATGGCTTCGTGGCTACAGCGACACGCTGTATTTGTTACAGCAGTGAGCGGCGCGCTCTACGCGGTCGGCAGTGACGCGGCGCGACTGTCAAAGGATAGCCAACGAATTCGCACCCTGATTGTAGCTATTCGGCAGGGCTGGGCCGCGATGGATCGGCTGGGAATCGCGCCAGCGCCCCTGGCTCTTCGTGCCATCTTTCAGTGGGTTCCTCTGCCGCTGGCCATACTGTATTGGCAGCGGTTTCTTGGCTCTTCGAAGGGCGAATATTGCTTCGCGCGCCACACGCGATGTGCAGCAAAGGAGATGAGCGCGCTTGCGCAGGATGTTCGTGCGCTGTTGGCAAATGAGGGGGTGCCGGAGCTTCGCCGACTCTACGCGTCGATCGATAGCGCCGCCGAAACAGCCTCCTAGTGGGCTTGAATAGGCACGATTTGACGGCGCCGTCTACACGACATGTATGAGGCGACT
>JBEKOK010000322.1:0-4103 GCA_049521875.1 Steroidobacteraceae bacterium | reverse complement strand
GATGCGCTCGGCGGCCAGAAAGAGCGGTGCCGGATGCGGCTTGCGCTCGACGATCGTATCGCCGCTGACCACGCAAGCCGCGCGCGCACTGAGCTTGAGCGCCGCCAGCAGCGGCTCGGTCAGACGCGCCTGCTTGTTGGTGACCACGCCCCAGGGAATGCCGTGGGCCTCGAGCGTGCCCAGCACCTCCTCAAAGCCGCGGAACAACCGGGTCTGATCGGCCAGCTGCGTGGCGTAGATATCCAGAAAGCGCAGGCGCAGCTGCTCGGCCTGCGCGGCATCGGCCTGCGGAAACCCGACCCGCACCATCGCCGCGGCACCGTTGGAGACTTGCGGACGGATGCGCACGAACTCAATCGGCTCCTGATGCCGCTCGGCGCGCAGCGCATTGAGCGCTGCAGCCATGTCCGGAGCGGTATCGAGCAGCGTGCCATCGAGATCAAACAGGGCCGCGCGCAGCGGCTCAGACAATTCCAGCGGCATCAGCTGCTCGCTGCGGCGTGGAACTGGGCCAGGTAATTCACATCCGGATTCTCATCGAGCGTGCAGCGGCCGCTGAGCGGGTTGAAGTGCAGCCCGGCGATGTCCGCGAGCGACAGACCGGCGCTGCGCGCCATCGCCGCCAGTTCCGCAGGACGTACCAGGCGCGCGTATTCATGGGTGCCGCGCGGCACCAGGCCGAGCACATACTCGGCCGCGACAATCGCCAGCGCAAAGGACTTAGGACTGCGATTTATCGTCGAGATGTACAGGGCACCGCCCGGGCGCAGCAATTGCGCCAGCGTTGCGACCAGCGCTGCCGGATCCGGCACGTGCTCGATCAGTTCCATGCAGGTCACGACATCGAAGGACGCGGGTTCGGCCGCGGCCAGCGCTGCCGCATCGCAGTGCCGGTAATCGATGCTGGCACCGGATTCGTGGGCATGGAGCTGCGCGACCTCGATCATCGCCGGGGCCAGATCAATGGCCGTGACGCGCGCGCCGCGCGCGGCGAGTGACTCGGCCAGAATGCCACCGCCACAGCCGACATCGGCGATACGCTTGTCCTTGAGCGGGCTGCGCGCGGCGATGAAATCCACGCGCACCGGATTCAGGGCATGCAGTGTGCGCAGCGGTCCCTGGGGATCCCAGAAGCCATGGGCGAGGGCATCAAACTTGGCCAGTTCAGCCGGATCGGCATTGCGGGCGGTGTTCATCGGTGCGGCTGCAGGGGTATTCGTGTAGTGATTCAATCGGGGACCACGGTGCAAGCCATGGCGCGCGGTGGAGTATAGCGGCCGGCGCTGTGCAGCGCCCACTGCCTGGAGGGGTCCGAGGGCGCCGCTCAGCACACGCCCGCGAGGTCGTTTGTGGTAGAATTTTCGGCTTAAATCCAAGCCATTAGCACCTTACCGAATGACCGAAACTTCCGGCGAAATCCTGCCCGTAAACCTCGAAGACGAGATGCGCCAGTCCTACCTCGATTACGCCATGAGCGTGATCGTGGGCCGCGCACTGCCCGATGCCCGCGACGGCCTGAAGCCGGTGCACCGGCGCGTGTTGTTTGCCATGCGGGTGCTCGGCAACGATTACAACAAGGCCTACAAGAAGTCGGCCCGCGTGGTCGGCGATGTCATCGGCAAGTACCACCCGCACGGGGATTCGGCCGTGTACGACACGATGGTGCGCATGGCGCAGCCATTCTCGATGCGCTACGTGCTGGTCGACGGTCAGGGCAATTTCGGCTCGGTCGATGGCGATTCACCGGCGGCGATGCGTTACACCGAGGTGCGCATGTCGCGCATCGCGCACGAGCTGCTGGCCGATCTTGATAAGGAAACGGTCAACTTCGTTCCCAACTACGATGAGTCCGAACGCGAGCCGGCAGTGCTGCCGACACGCATACCGAACCTGCTGGTCAATGGCTCCTCGGGCATTGCCGTGGGCATGGCCACCAACATTCCGCCGCACAACCTGCGCGAGATCATCGATGCCTGCCTTGCGGTACTCGATGACCCGGCGATCACCCTCGCAGGTTTAATGCAGATCGTGCCGGGTCCGGACTTTCCTACCGCCGGCATCATCAACGGGGCCCAGGAGATTGCCACTGCCTACAAGAGCGGCCGCGGCCGCCTCTCCATCCGCGCCCGCGCCAACATCGAGACCATCGATGAGAAGAGCGGCCGCCAGGCGATCATCGTCACCGAGTTGCCCTACCAGGTGAATAAGGCCCGGCTGCTCGAGCGCATCGCCGATCTGGTACGCAACAAGCTGATCGAGGGCATCTCCGAGCTGCGCGATGAGTCCGACAAGGATGGCATGCGCATGGTGGTTGAGCTCAAGCGCGGCGAAGTCGCCGAGATCGTGCTCAACAATCTCTATGCCCAGACGCCGATGGAAACCGTGTTCGGCATGAACATGGTCGCCCTGCAGGACGGGCAGCCCCGGCTGATGGGCCTGCGGGAGCTGCTCGATGCCTTCCTGCGCCATCGGCGCGAAGTGGTCACGCGCCGCACGGTCTTTGATCTGCGCAAGGCGCGCGAGCGTGCTCATGTACTCGAGGGCCTGGCGATTGCGCTGGCCAACATTGATCCGATCATCGCGCTGATCAAGGCCGCGGCCTCGCCGGCCGAAGCGCGCAGCGCGATGGTCGCGCGCCACTGGCCCGCCGGGGCCGTGCCGCAGATGCTCGAGCGCGCCGGCGCTGCCGCCAGCCGTCCCGAGGGCCTGGCCTCCGAGTTCGGACTCTCGGGCCAGGGCTATCGACTGAGTGAAGTGCAGGCGCAGGCGATTCTCGACATGCGTTTGCACCGCCTGACCGGACTCGAGCAGGACAAGATTGTCACCGAGTACCGCGAGCTGCTGGCGCTGATCGTGGAGCTGGGCGAGATTCTGGCGAGTCCGCAGCGGCTCGCGGCTGTGATTCGCGCCGAGCTGGTCGAGGTTCGTGAGAACTACGGCGATGAGCGGCGCACCGAGATCTCGCGTGATCATCTGAACCTCTCGACCGAGGATCTGATCGAGCCGCAGGATGTGGTGGTGACGCTCTCGCACGCCGGCTATGCCAAGGCGCAGCCGGTCTCGGACTACCAGGCGCAGCGGCGCGGGGGCCGTGGCAAGAGCGCTACGGCGGTCAAAGACGAGGATTTCATCGAGAAGCTGTTCATCGCCCACACGCATGACACCGTGCTGTGCTTCTCCAATCGCGGCAAGGTGTACTGGATGCGCGTGTTCGAGCTGCCGCAGGCCGGACGCGGCTCGCGTGGCAAGCCGATCGTGAACCTGCTGCCGCTCGAAGAGGGCGAGAAGATCAATGCGATGCTGCCGGTCAAGCAGTTTGACGAGCAGCACTTCGTGTTCATGGCGACCAGCCATGGCACGGTGAAGAAGACGCCGCTGGCCTCGTTCTCCCGTCCGCGGGCGAGCGGCATCATTGCCGTGGACCTGCGCGATGATGACCGGCTGGTCGGCGTCGCGCTGACCGATGGCACGCGCGAGATCCTGCTGTGCACCAACGGCGGCAAGGCGATCCGCTTCAATGAGCAGGAAGTGCGTCCGATGGGCCGTGATGCGGCCGGCGTCCGCGGCGTGAAGCTCGCCGATGCGCAGCGCCTGATCGCGCTGCTGGTACTGGGCGAGGGGCACATTCTGACTGCCTCCGAAACCGGCTACGGCAAACTGACGCCGCTCGATGATTTTCCGGCGCACAGTCGCGGCGGGCAGGGCGTCATCGCGCTTCAGACCTCGGAGCGCAATGGCCAGACCGTGGCGGCACTGCAGGTGGGGACTGGCGATGAGCTGATGCTGATCAGTTCGACCGGCACGCTGGTGCGCACGCCGGTCAGTGACATCTCGGTGGTGGGCCGCAATACGCAGGGCGTGCGCCTGATCCGGCTGGCCGAGGGCGAGCGCCTGACCGGCATCGAGCGCGTCGATGCCCTCGATGCCGCCGAGGCCGACGGTTCTGCTGATGCGGCGGGCGAGGCCGCGGGCGATCCGGTTCCGCCGGGCTAGACCCGCTGCTTTGCTACAGTGGCCTGCCGCTCCGGACCGGGGCGGCCCTTGCAACCGATCCTTGAGGCGAGCGCGTGCGCGTATTTAATTTCTCCGCGGGGCCTGCGGTC